>JBEIQS010000251.1:0-7833 GCA_040376425.1 Alphaproteobacteria bacterium
ACTCCGCCTTTTCGGTGCCTGAGCAGGCTGCGAGCGCCGGGGGCTGTCCTGATGTTCGGGGAGGGAGAGGTGTGCCCGTCGATCTGCGATTTTCCCTCAAATTTACGGTATTATTGTCTGGAAACGGGCCGGATCAGGGCTGTGGAGGGTTGGCCGCGTTTGTAAAACGTGAAGATACACTTCTGCGGGTCTCCGGCCGCCGGAGCGGAACAGGTGTTTTGGGGTAGGTCCTGCGAGTGGTTGCTTGTTCCAGCGATGTGAGCTACGCTATCGGCACCGTATCGGGATCATCGGACCCCACATCCGGCTGCCAGGGAGTTGCGCCATGTCTGAACCCAGCCCTTCCACGAACACCTCCACCGAAGGGGCCGCCCCCGAGCGTGTCCTCCCCAACAGCGAGGTGGTCGAAAACCTCATCCTGCGGCACGCGGTGGCCTCTGCGGGTGTGGGTCTCATCCCGCTGCCGCTGGTCGATATGGCGGCCATCACCGGCATCAACCTGAAGATGCTGAAGGATCTTGCGGAGATCTACGGGGTTCCCTTCCGGCCGGAGCTGGCGAGATCTGCGGTGGCCTCGTTGGTGGCCACGGCGGGTGGCGGGCTGCTGCTGATTCCGGTGGTGTCGTTGCTGAAGGTGGTGCCGGGTGCGGGCTCGGTGGTGGGCGGGCTCGCAGCGCCCGGTGTGATGGGCGGCGCCACCTACGCCACCGGAAAGGTTTTTGCGCGGCACTTCGCGCAGGGCGGGAATCTGATCAACTTCGACGCCAGCCGGTTCAAAGATATGTTCAAGCGGGAGGCGAAAGCCGGGCAGGAGAAGGCGGCGCAGGAGAAGGCAGCAGAGGCGCCCGCTGGCGAGAGCGCCGCCGCCTGAGGCGGGCGGGGATGGAGCCCCCAAAGCGGGCTTTTCAGCTCTGCGGATGTCAGGAGAGTTGAAAAGGTGCCTGCCCAGCGCCCACATTTCTGCCGCCCGCCAGCCCCGGGCAGGAGAAGGGGGGTGGAAATAAGCGGAGGATCGCCTGGATCAAGCAAGGCGCGTGCGGCCCCAGCGCCGCAAGCGCCTTTTGGGCGGCACCCCGAAGAGGAGCCGGCCATCCAGCGACCGAAAAGCTTTTTATTGTGCGGCAGCGGGGATAAAGCCGCGCTGCCGAAAAAAGGCAAGGTAGCAGCGGAGCAGGGCCGGGGTGATGGGCGGACATTGAATACCCGAGCCAGCCAGACACAGATCCGAGTTCGGCGTTTTATGGCTGGGGCGCCCGCCCAACAGTGCGCTATCAGGACCCAACAGCAGCCACAGGCCTGCCAATGCCTCCCGCTCGGGATGATCGGCCATCGCCGCCTGTTTAAGTTTTGCCCGCCATCCATCGTAGTCCATCGCCACCAGGGGATAGCCTGCCTCCCCGATCATCCCGACCAGATCCAACCAGGGGATCGGAGCAGGTTGGAATAGGTGAAAAGTCTTTCCCAAACTCTGTTGCATAGACGACAGGTGCACGATGGCCCGGGCCACATAGTCCACCGGCATCATCGACACCGTGATGGGCAACACTGGATAGCTGCCCAACAAAATACAGGCTTTGATCATCCTGGAAAGTAGATCTTCGCTGCTGCGGGTGGCGCCGGTCTGGCTGTGCCCGGTGATCCGGCTGGTGCGGTGGATGGTCGCGGGAAGGCCACGCTGCATCGCTTCGCGAACCTGGCTTTCTGCCGCCCATTTGCTGCGTACATAGCCGGAGCGTAGCCCCTGCGGCTCCGGATCGTCCTCCTCGCTCACCATGGTCCCTCCCACCGTGGTCCCTCCCACCGTGGTCCCTCCGTCGAAGCCCGCCCGATCAAAAAAGACCGCCAGCGTCGAGACATGGTGGAAGGGTCGGCTCCCCCCGGTCCCTGCCAGCCGCAGCAGCTCGGTGGTTCCACCCACGTTCACGGCCCGAAGAGCAGCATAGGGGCGTAAAAAATGAGCCACGACGCCGCAGTGAAAAATCGCCTCGACCTGATCGGCCAGCGCCAAAAACGCCTCCTCCTCCAGGCCCAGGCGGGTCAGCCCCAGATCCCCCACCACCGGCACAATCCGAGCCACGAAGGCTGGATCCCACAGCCCCAGACTCTGGAGGTGGCGGTGGATCCGCGCTGCTCCCGGCTGGCTGGGCTCCTCCAGACCGGGCTCCTCCAGACCGGGTTCCTCCAGACCGGGTTCCTCCCGGACCAGACAAAATACCTGGACCGGATGTCTCCGCAGCAGCTCCTCCAACACAAATGCACCCAGAAAACCGGTGGCACCGGTCAGGAGCAACGCCCGCAGGGGGCGGGAAGCGGGCGACCAAGGCGGAAATTGTAGCGCAGGATCCAGCCTGCCGTCCCGCTGCCAGGCCTCAGTCATTGAGGCACCCTGGCGGCCGGGCAGGCCACCGGTGTTTCCATGTGGAAACACCCCAGCGGACCCCGGGTGACTTCTGGAGCTTGAATTTCATACCCACCACGTCGGCTCCCCTGCCGACAACTATCACCTTCGGCCCCTCCCTGCGAGGGGACCCCTCCATGGAAGCGAGAGACCGCTTGCCGATCAAAGCGAAGCGTGCGATGTTGGCGGCGTGGACCCTCTGCACGCTACCCCGACCGACTTTCTGGAAGCCGCCCGGCTTTGGGGCCGGAGCCTTTCGGACGGGAGTATGCGCCTGGAATGGGCCTCTATCGACGGCCCCCTGCTGGCGGTGGACCAGTTTTTGACGCAAAACGGCGTAGAGATCGACGATCCGGTGGTCCTGGAGTGCGGAAACAGCGTCCCGGCGGCCCTGGTGCTGCTGGCGCTGCTGGTGCGGGGGAACACGCTGGTGCTCCTGCCGCCGCAGCCCGCCGCAGCCCAGCCCCTGCCTGGCTTTCTGCGCCATCAAATCCGGGTGCGGAGCTTGACCGGCCACGACGGCGGGCTCCCCGATCCTGCCCATTTTCTAGAGCTTCAATTGCTGGAGGAAAGGCAGCCACTACCCTCCCTTCTCCGCCGGGATCGGCTGCTGCTGCGTACTTCGGGTAGCATTGCCGCGCCCAAGCTGGTGGTCCACAGCCATGCGGCTCTTATCGCCAACGCCCGGAATGCCGTGGAGCGGCTGGCCCTGGAGAGCAGCGACTGTGTCTCCATTCCGGTGCCACTGGCGCATATGTTCGGCCTGGGGGCTGGCTTTTTGCCTGCTCTGCTCGCGGGCGCCGCCATCGATCTGGTGGAGGGAGCCAACCTGATCCGCTACCTGGAGCGGGAGCGGATCCATCGGCCCACCGTCGCGTTTTTCTCGCCGAACCTGTGCAATACCCTGGTACGGCCGCGTGCCGCGCCGGGTCACTATCGCCATGTAGTGGTGGCCGGAGACAAGCTCGATCCTATCGTTTTTCAGGCTGCCGAAGGGATCTATCGGCGGGTGGTCAACCTGTATGGCTCTACCGAAATGGGGGTGGTCTGTGCGACGGATGCCCGGGCCCCCAACAATCTGGGGAAGACGACGGGAGAGACGGCGGGAGGGAGGACGGGGGAGACGACCGTAGGCCGGCCCTTGCCGGGGGTGCAGCTGCGTCTGGAAGCCCAGACCGATGGGGAGCCCGGTGAGCTGCTGACCGAACTTTTGTGTGCACATCCCTATGGTTTTGAAGGCTATGTGGATCCCGACGGCCGGCCCCTGCCGAGGGATCCCCGGTTGGAAGAAGGCTGGTTTGCTACCGGGGATCTCGCCGAGATTTCCCCGGATGGCCAGGTGGAGCTGCGTGGACGTCGTGATCACGCCGTCAACCGCGACGGGCGCCTGGTGATGTTGCCGGAGCTGGAGCGCGCCATCGAGGGTCTGCCCGGCGTAGCGCGTGTAGCCATCGTGATCGCAGGCGAAACCCGGCGGGGTCGCGCCATTGTCGCCTTCTGCACCCCACGCGAGGGGACCACGCTGGAAGTCGGCCCCCTACGCCAGAATTGCCAGAAATTTCTGCCTGCCTATGTTGTTCCCGACGAAGTGCATGTGCTCCCGGCACTTCCTTCGTTGCCGAGCGGAAAACTTGACCGCAGAGCGCTGTTGGGGCTCCTCCCTTCGTACCCCCTTGAGGCACGACCTGTATGAATTCAGACATTGTTGCTGAGCTTACAAAAATGATTGCGGAGGGCCTGGACCTTCGTATGGAAGACACCGTTATCGACCCCACCGCTCCACTGTTAGAAGGAGGGTTGATGCTGGACTCGATGGTGCTTTTTGAATTTATTGCCCTGATCGAAAAGCGCTACGACGTCAGCTTCCCGGCCGACGAGCTGAACAGCCAGACCTTTGCCAGCCTCAACGTGCTGGCCCAGAACATCGCGGATATGCAGGCCGCCAAGGAAAACCGATGAGCAGCAGCGCCGAGCCGAA
This sequence comes from Alphaproteobacteria bacterium, assembly GCA_040376425.1. GTDB lineage: Bacteria > Myxococcota_A > UBA796 > UBA796 > SXON01 > CAITDR01. The sequence goes on from JBEIQS010000251.1 coordinate 4,377, forward strand.
CCCGGGTGCCGACCCCAGCCGCCGTGGCTTCCTCACCAACTACCCGCCTTTTCGCTACTGGCGGCCCGAGGTGATCGACCGCTTTTCGGCGCCTCGGCCGCTGAACCTCTACCTTCATACTCCCTACTGTATCCAGCGCTGCGAATATTGTTTCTACAAAGTCACCACGCTGGGTGAAAACCGGAAGGCGGAGATCGATCGGTATGTGGCAGCCTTATGCCGGGAGATCGGGCATGTTGCGCAGCAATATCATCTGAACGAACAACCGATAAAGACCATCTACTTCGGCGGCGGCACCCCTACCGTGTTGTCAAAAGACAACATGAACCGTATCTGGGAGGCTCTCCAGAAAAACTTCCACTTCGACAACCCGGAGATCACGGTCGAGGCCGAGCCGGTCACCCTGACCGAGGGCAAGGCTGCCCACCTGGCCGAGCTGGGGGTCAACCGGATCAGCATGGGCATTCAGTCCTTTAAGGACGAAATTGTTGCCAAGACCGGCCGGGTGGACACCGAACAACATGCCCGCAAGGCGATTGCCCTGGCCAAAGCCACCGGTGCCGTGGTCAACCTGGATCTGATGAGCGGGCTGGCCGGAGAGACGGACGACACCTGGGCCTACACCGTCGATCGGGCGCTGGAAAGTGACGTCCACTCGCTGACCGTCTACAAAACGGAGGTGTACACAAATAGCGCATACTTCACAAATATCCGCAAAAATACCCTTGTGCTTCCCACGGATCAGGACGAGGTGCGCTTCACCGCCCACGCCATCCAGTGCTTTGAAAATTCCGGCTATCTTCCGGTGAATTTCTTCACCTTTACCAAGGGTGGTGGCTTCATGCAGCAGCACTCCACCAGCTCCTGGCGTGGCGGAGAGACCTATGGTTTTGGCGTGTCGGCCTTCGGCCTCTGGCGGGGTCATACCCTTCAGAATACCGCCGAGGTAGGCCGCTATGTCGAAATGGTGGAAGCAGGAAAGGTACCCCTGGCGCGTGGCTATCGGCTGACGGCACGCGAGCAGATGACCCGCGACATTTCTTTAGGGATGGAGCTCCTCCGTTTTGACCGGAAAGAGTTCAAAAAACGCTATGGTTTTGATGTGCTGCTGTTCTGCAAGCCGACGGTGGATGCCCTGGTCGCTGGAGGGCTGATGGAGGTCACCGACGAGGCCCTGAGCCTGACCCGCCAGGGTATCCTGTGGGGTGACTATGTGGGGCACTGCCTGACCGACGCGCTGGAAGCGTCGGACTCCTGAGGCCGCCGTGTACTGTCTGATCAGCGTGGTGATTGACCAATGGACCGCCGTCTACGAGGATGCCCAGGCACACAAGCGGATTTTGTTGGATGCCATCACCGCGCAAGGGGCCGAACATCCACCCGCCTTTCGGGCTGCAGCCGGCTTCCTCTTGGTGGTGGACTGGGACCACCAGAAAGTGCTGGGCTCGCTTCGCCTACCCAAGCCCACCGGATTTTTGTTGGATCAGGGGAAATTGCGGGTGTGCCTGTGGGGGCACGACGAAATCGCGACCTTGAGCGGCGCCACCATCACGGCCCGACAAAAACATCGCTGGTTCAACCACCTGCATGCGCTGGATGCCACCCCGCGCGGCCTGCTGGTCAGCAGCTCCGGCAGCGATCTGCTGGCAGAGATCGATGACCAGGGGGAGATCCTCTGGGAATTCTTCTTCTTTGAGCATGGCTATGGCGGAAAACGTTTCCGCTTGGGGCAGTCTTTTGATCGCGGGCAGGACTACAACCGCCGCTACATGCCGGCGGCCCTGAGCACCCACCCCAACTCGGCGCTGCTGTGGGACCACAATACCGTGCTGGCCACCCTGTTCAGCACTGGAGAATTGGTACGGATCGACCGCCCCACGGGCCGGATAGACGTGGTGCTGGCGGGTCTGCGACGCCCCCATGCCCTGCGGCGCCGGACTGGGGGGGGACTGATGCTCTGCGATACCGAGGGCGGCCAGGTTTTTTTGTTGGATTCTTCTCTGCAGGTCGAAGAAAAGATAGCTGTTCCTTCCCCGTGGATCCAGGATGCGGTTTTTGAAGGGGAGCGGCTGTTTGTGGTCGGCAACCGTCGGATCGCGCTGAGCCCGCTGGCCAGCACCGCCGATGGCGCCCGGGGTGACAACCAGGTTCTCGAACTACGGGATTCCACGGTCTACAAGCGGCTGCATTTCGGCCCAGATGATCGGATCTACATGGTCGAGCCCATCTCTCGCGAAGATGCCGAAAAGCTGGCACAGGGATGGACGGACGCCCCCGTGGACACCACGCGGCTACGCTGGGAGCACTAGTGCGCCTTCCCCAAGCCCTTTCCCTGCTGCCCACGCGCATAGAACTCACGACGACACCTTCGACAGTGCTTTCGGAAGCCACCCGGGAGATTGCCTGCTTTGGTGCAGAAGATTGGCTCCCGCTGCCGGGTGGAAAGCTGGGCCGAGCCTCCATTCCGCTGGTGGCGGTGGGAGGGACCGCCAACCACGATTTTTCGATTGCCGGTCCGGTGCGGCCAACGCCGGCTTTGGAGCGTTGCCCGGCCCTGAAGAAACTGCTGGACGCCCTGAGCGTTCCGATCGCACGGAGCTTCCTGGTGCGGACGGAGCCCGGCGCCACGACGGTTCGCGGGGTGGACTGGAATTACCACCACTACCGTCGGTACACTTTTTGTATGCCAATCGTTACGGCTGCGTCGGTAGAGTTGCAGGTGGGGGAGGAAGTGGCGCTTCCGGCGGCAGGGGAATTATGGATTCTTGACACGTCAAGAGAATATGGGCTGAAAAACCCGTCCGACCATGCTGTTGTGTTTCTGGTTGTGGAGTCGAAGGAGCTGCCGGGGGAGGGAGGCGGCGGCGGTCCGCTCCTCTTGGAGTCCCCCCAATTGGAGGTGCTGCGTCCGGAGGAGCTGGCCAGACTGGGGGAAGAGATTTTTGTCGAGCTGACCAAGGGCGGGCTGCCAGAGAGGGGCCTCCTTCGGGACCAGATTATCGACACTTTTGCGGCACTTCTCGACCGCTGGACGCATGTTTTTGGGCATTTTGGCCACAGCCGCGCCGGAGAGCTGGCCTACCAGGATCTCCTCCTGGATTTTGGGGAGCAGCTACGCCCGAAGCTGGCGGGTACAGGCCGGATGGCGACCACGGTGATCGAGACGATGTTGCACCCCTCGCCCCCGGCTCCCCGGCGACTCCACCGCCCCCCTCCGGTGCGGTCGTCCACAGCGTCCATAATTGGCCCCGATCCGCACTTTGAGCGCCCCATTTTTATCGTCTCCGCGCCCCGATCCGGGAGCACACTGCTCTTTGATCTGCTGGCCCGCTGCCCTGATGTTTGGACTATCGGCGGGGAAAGCCATGAAGTGATTCGCGGGATTCCCGAGCTACATCCTTCTTATCGTGGCTACCCCTCAGATCGGCTGACCGCCGCAGAAGCCACGCCCGTCATC
>JBEIQS010000080.1:0-24235 GCA_040376425.1 Alphaproteobacteria bacterium
AGCGCTCGGTTTCCCAATTGTGCGGGAGCTTCATCAGCCGCGAATCACGTACACCTTAACGGTGGTGTCGATATCCTTGAGCAGCTTCACGGGCACCTGGAAGACGCCAATCTTCCGGATGGGCTCGGCGAGCACAATGGCCTTACGATCCACGGTCACGCCGGCTGCAGCGAGGGCCTCAGCGATGTCCTGGTTGGTGACCGAGCCGAAGATCTTGTCTTCGGCGCCGGTCTGCCGCTTGATGGACACTGCGGTGGCGCCAACCTGCGCAGCAAGAGCCTTCGCGGCGGCGAGAGCCTTGGCCTGCCGAGCGGAGGTGATGCGGCGCTGGTGCTCCAGGCGAGCGGTGTTGCGCTCATCGGCCAATACGGCCAGGCGGCGCGGGAGGAGGAAATTGCGACCGAAACCATCGGCCACGTCCACCACCTGGCCCGCGGGGCCAAGCTGCTGGACATCTTCCTGAAGAATAACTTTCACGGAAACTCCGTCGTCCCCAATGGGGAAATGTGAGGGGTTGAGCGGACCGGTCTAGTCCTCGGCCTCAATGGGAGCATCTTCGTCGGCTTCGGCCTCGGCACGGTAGCGCGCCTCGTTCTCCTCTTCCTCACGAAGAGCAGCCATACGCTGCTGACGATGGAGGTGCCGTTCGGTGGCCACCGTGCGGGCGGCCTCGGCATCCACATTCGAAGACATCACCACAGTGAGGTACCGGAGCAGATCGTCCTCGTTGTTGAGGTTACGTTCCAACTCGGCAACGATGGAGGAAGGTCCAACGTAGTTGAGGTACACGTAGTGACCACGGATGTGCTTGCGGATTGGGTAGGCCAGCTTACGCTTGCCCCAATCTTCGGTCACCAGGATGGTCCCAGAGTTGTTAGCGATCAACGCCTCAAACTTTTGCTTGATGCGTTCCGTCAGATCTTCGGTGAGATCCGGACGGGCGATATAGGTGGTCTCGTATTCGTTGATGAGCATCCAGCCTCCACTTGGCCGCAGGTGGGGGGTTTTCACCCCCGCGGAGGCTCGGACCGGCATAGCCGATCCGAACCGGATCAGTTTCTAACCGCCGCTCGGGGATTCCGGGCTGCGGGTTCAGGGTTGAAGAAGTTCATGGTTCTTTCAAGGCCATCTTTCAACAGACTCTCCACCGCGTCTGCCGCGGTGTTGAGCGCTGTGTCCAGCCCGGCCTTTTCAGATTCTGTCCAGGATCCAAGTACGTAGTCTGCCGGGTTCCATCCCGCGGGTGGGCGACCTACGCCGACCTTGACCCGCAAAAAGGGCTCCGTGACCACCCGGAGGATGTCCCGAAGACCATTATGGCCTCCGTGTCCCCCACCCGACCGAACGCGGATGCGCTCGAAGGGGAGATCCATGTCGTCGTGTACGACCACCAGGGCGGCAGGCGCAACCTTGTAGAAGCCGAGCATGGTAGCCACCGGCTGGCCAGAGCAGTTCATGAACTGCTGAGGCATCGCCAACAGCGCCCGCTGGCCCGCGACGATACCGTCGCCGACCACCGAGCCTGCCCACGCCCGCGTAAGGGGGATCGACCACCGGCGCGCCAGACTCTCCACCACGCGGAACCCGACGTTGTGTCGGGTGTCCGCATAGCGCGGGCCGGGATTGCCGAGGCCAACCACCACAAACATCTGCTACTTCTTGGCTGCAGGCTTGGCCGCAGCGGCTGCTGCAGCAGGCTTTGCGGGCGCCTTGGCCTTTGCCTTCGGATCGGTCGCCGCAGCAGCGGCCGCCGCGGCAGCGGCAGCCTCTTCCTTGGAAACGCGCTTGCCTTCTACCGTGATGATGTTGTAATCACGGGCGAAGACCACCTGGGTGCCTGCCGGAGTGGCAAGCTGGGAAGCCAGGACGAACTCCCCAATGTTCAGGTTGGTCACGTCCAGGTCGATGGAGGCGGGGATCGCCAGGGGCGAGCAGCGCACTTTGACGGACCGGACGAGCTGGCGGAGGGTACCGCCCGCGCGAACGCCAGCGGCACGACCGGAGTTGGTCACCGGTACGTCCACCGTTACAACATCCGCCGCCATGACTTCGTAGAAGTCCACGTGCTCGATGTTGCGGGTGACCGGGTGACGGTCGATGTCGCGGACCAAACAGGTGACCGTACGATCTCCGGCTTGGACGCCGATCAACACGTTGCGGTTCACATGGATGCGCAAACCATCCAGCAGCTCTTTGGCCGGAACGGCAAGGGACACGGCAGGATTCCCGGAGCGGTACATCACCGCGGGAATGTTGCCGGCCCGGCGCGCGCGACGAGCGGCGCCTTTGCCGAGATCGGTGCGCGCCTGCGCATTGATCGTAAAGGAAACTTCGGGGGCACTCTGCATCGGAAATAACTCCTGATTCTCAGGATGAAATCCGCTGATGCGCTGCCCACGTTGTTGTACCCGCGAGGGAACCTGCACCGTGGACTGCGACTCCAGCGAACCAGAAATCGAGGGCTCTGTTGAGCCGGTGCGCGCATTGAGGCTTCCCAACGCGACGCCCCCATGTACCTTCGCACCGGCTGCCTGTCAAGCTGCTATCGGAACAAACGGCTCACGGAGTCGTTGGAGTGAATGGAGCGGATGGCCTCGGCGAACACCCCCGAGACACTGACCACTTCGATCTTTCCACAGGCCGCGGCCGGCGGCGCGAGCGGCAGGGAGTCGGTGACAATCACCTGCTCCAGCGCACTTTCCGTAATCTTCTGCACAGCGGGGCCAGAGAGCACGGCATGGGTGGCGGCCGCCAAAATACGGCGTGCTCCGCCCCCTTTGAGCGCAGTGGCCGCCTTTGCGAGCGTGCCGGCGGTGTCGATCATGTCGTCGATGATCACCACGTCCTTCTCCCGTACATCGCCGATGATATGCAGCGCTTCCGCCTGGTTGGGCCCCGATCGACGCTTGTCGATGATGGCCAGACCCGCCCCCAGGCGCTTGGCGTAGAAGCGCGCGCGCTCCACACCGCCCGCATCAGGAGATACCACAACCGTCTGACTACCCACCACCTTGCGGGCGAGGTGCGAACACAGTGTGGGCGCGGCGTAGAGGTTATCCACCGGCATATCGAAAAAGCCCTGGATCTGACCCGCATGGAGGTCCATGGTCAGCACGCGATCCACTCCGGCGGTGTGAAGGAGATCGGCGACCAGCTTGGCGGTGATCGGCGCGCGGGGCGCCACCTTCCGATCTTGCCGGGAGTAGCCATAGTAGGGGATCACGGCGGTGATCTGGCCCGCAGACGCACGCTTGCATGCGTCCACCAGGATCAACAACTCCATCAGGTTGTCATTGGTGGGCGCACAGGTGGGCTGGATGATGTACACGTCGCGGCCGCGCACGTTATCATCAATTTCTACCTGGATTTCTCCATCGGAGAAGCGTCCCACCCGCGCCCGTCCCAGGGGAACCCCGAGTTGAGCACAGATGGCTTCCGACAAAGCCGGGTGAGCGTTGCCGCGCAGCAGACGAATTTCCATGTACATCGGACATCCTCCTCGCAGGCGCGGCTAACCGGTGGGACGGTTGGGGGCACCCAAAGAAGGCGGGAAGGCGCGGCACTATCCGTTCCGTACGGACTCAAGCCAGGTTCGTACTATGTTTTCGGCTACCCGCGACCGATAGCGGGCGCTGCTCCGCACATCGTCGATGGGGCGGATGTCCTGGTGAACCAGGGCGGCCAGCTCGGGACGCACCGGTCCTCCCACCATGGCCTCTTCCAGCGCCCTACAGCGAAGCGGTACCGGCGCCACCGCGCCCAGCGCCACGCGCAGGCTGCGCACCGTGCCGCCCTCCACCTCGATCGAGGCCCCCAAGACCACCTTGGAGATCGCCTGAGCCAGCCGGGTCCCCACTTTTTTGTAGTACAGTTCACCATTTTGAGGAGGAAGCTGAACATCGACCAGGATTTCGTCCGGTGCCAGCGCCGTCTTACGGTAGCCCAGGAAGAAGTCGGCAGCGGGCACTTCGCGCTGCCCTCGCAGGCTCTGAAGGGTAAAACGGGCATCCAAGGCCAACCATAACGGCAGTGAGTCGCCAGCCGGGGACGCATTGGCAATGTTGCCCCCCACCGTACCACGCGCCTGGATCTGGGCCGCACCCACCGTGCGGGCGCAGGCACGCAGCGCCGGCGGCAGGGCGGGGTGCTCCCGCAGCTCGGCCCAGGTGCAAAGTGCCCCGATCTTCCCACCATCCGCCGAGATCCCTTGCAGCCCTTCACAACCCCAAATGTTGAGGAAGGCGGGCGCATGCAGGCGATCGGCCTCCAGAAAGACCATGACATCGGTACCGCCGGCAAGCAAAACCGCTTCCGGATGTCGGGCGCGAAGGTGGAGCAGCTCAGAAAGCGTTTTGGCGGTGTATACCGGCGCGTCACTCGCGAGCATTTGCGCCTCCCACCAAGGCATTCTCCACAGCGTCCACAATCTTCTGGTAGCCGGTACAGCGGCAGAGGTTGCCGGCCAGGGCCTCGCGCACCTGCTCCCGGCTTGGCTGCGGGTGCTCGTTGAGGAGTGCCTGCGCCATCACCAGAAAACCAGGGGTACAAATCCCACACTGAGCACCACCGTAGTCCAAAAAGGCCTTCTGGATCGCAGCGAGCTGCTCGCCCTGCGCAAGGCCTTCCACCGTGGTGATGTCGGTGTTCTGGACCTGCACTGCCGGCACCAGACAGGAGCAGGCGGGCTTGGCGTCAATCAAGACGGTGCAGGCACCACACTCCCCTTCCCCACATCCTTCCTTGGTTCCGGTGAGTCGGAGCTCCTCGCGCAACAGATCGATCAGCCGCGCCATGGGCGGCGTGTCCAGAGCCACGACCCGGTTGTTGACTTTACATTCAAGCCGCATGGCCGCGCTCCATCGCAAGCAACACCCGTTCAGGTGTCATCGGTAGATCATCAAGAACCAGTCCAATCGCCTGTTCCAGCGCTGCGGCAGCCGCCGCCGCAGGGGCGTCCAGGGGCAGCTCCCCCACCCCTTTGGCACCGAAGGGGCCCGCAGCGTAGGGCACCTCGACCAGGCGTGTGACCATCTCCGGCGCGTCCAAAGACGTCGGGATGATGTAGTTTGTAAGACGATCGTTGCGCATACACCCCTGCGAATCACGCACAATCTCTTCCAGGTTGGCCCAGCCCAACGCCTGCAATGCGCCCCCCTCAATCTGTCCGCTGACCAGGACCGGGTGAATCGCCCGTCCAACGTCGGTCGCCGTCACCAGGCGAAGGTAGCGCAGCTCCCCGGTATCCGGGTCCACATCCAGATCCACGATGTTCGCACTCCACCCGTAGGTGGGGTAGGCATCCCCTGAATAGTCGGCGTCGTTCCATCGTATCGATGCATCCGGCTCGTAGACGTGCTCAACCTGCAGTGGATGGCCGGCGGGACGCGCAGCCAGAAGGGCCGCAAAGTCGTCGGTCGCCAAGCCGGTCTCAGCTTGAAGCGCAAGACGAAGTTTCTTCGCACAGGATTGAACAACGGATCCGACCACCATCGTCGTCCGCGATGCGACGGTGGGCCCGGAGTCTGGCACCAGCGCGGTATCGTGCGGCGCCATATACACCTGCTCCACCGGAATACCAAGCTCGGACGCGACAATCTGCGGGAAAATGGTGTCGGTGCCCTGCCCGATGTCGGTGGAGCCGGTGAGGATCCGAAGGCGGGTTCCTACCAATTCCAACGCCGCTTTTCCCTTCAGCCACGACTCCCCATTGCCGGTGAAGCCGCAACCATGAAAGGCCAGCGCCAAGCCCCTTCCCCGCTTCCAATGTACCTTGCCGGCGCCGGGCGGGGGGGCACGCTCGGGCAGAGGCGCACGTGCAGCCTCCAGGGCCTCCTCCAAAACCTGAAAGCCGGCCGTCGCCTTCAACACCCCTCCGGTGGCCGTGAGATCCCCGTCCTTCAGAAGATTCTTCCGTCGGAGTTCGAGCGGATCGATGCCCAGCTCACGGGCGATGCGGTCCATATGCCGCTCCACGGCCCACTGTGCCTGAGGAGCGCCAAAGCCACGGTAGGCACCGTTCGGAGGCGTATGCGTGGCCACCGCCACTCCTTCAAGATGTACCTTCGGGATCCGGTAGGGTCCGGTGACATGCAGCACCAGGCGGGACAGCACCACCGGTGTGAGCGTGTTGTACGCCCCCCCGTCCACGATCACCCGGGCATCCCAGCTTAAAAGTTCGCCTTCGGGGCTACATTCCGAGGTGATATGGATAATCGCCGGGTGACGCTTGGTGGAGGCCCGGAGATCCTCGTCCCGGCGGTAGATCATCTTGACCGGACGCCCGGTTTTTATCGCGAGCAGGGTGGCATGTGCGGCCACCATCGAGGGAAACTCCTCCTTGCCACCAAAGCCGCCCCCGGTCACCGCCTGCACCACATGGAATCTGCTGTGACCCAGCACCCGCTTCAGGGCCTTGTGGATGTAGTATGGGCACTGAAGTGAACCAATAATAGTGATACTACCATCGTTTTCTGGTACGGCCAACATACCCTGGGGTTCGATGTAGAGCTGCTCCGCGAGGCTGGTGTGGTAGGTCGCAGAATGTACCACCCCCCCGCCGGGCGAGCTGCCCCGATCGATGACCAGCTTTTTGAAGACGTTGTCCGTCCCGAAAATTCGGATGGGGCTGTCCTGGGAGGCGGCCGGGTCGAGCAACACCGGCAGGTCTTCGTAGCGGAGCGTCACTCGATGTACCGCCTGCATCGCGCGCTCTCGGGTGGGGGCAGCCACCAGGGCCACCGCTTCCATCACATGGCGGCACTCCCCGTCCACCAGGACCGGCTGGTCGTCGGTCATCAGGGCCACCACATTCTCGCCGGGGATGTCCTTGGCGGTCACGACGGTGATGTCGGTCCAATCAAAGGAAGGATCCAGGTCCATTCCTATGATTCGTGCGTGCGCACGTTGGCTGCGAACGGTCGCTCCATAGAGGCATCCCTCCGGTCGCAGATCATCCACATAGATCGCCTGTCCAGTGACTTTCGCTCGGCCATCCGTGCGGATGACCGCCTTTCCGATACTCATCATGCTGAGAAGATAACAGGTTTGCGGCGTCGGGGAACTATGGCGGAATTCTCGCGCTCCAGGATAAAGGAGCAGATGCTCCAGAAACAATGGCCCTGCTACGTCGCCTCCCGCCCCGTCGCCCCTAATTTTGATCTCGGAGTGACCGACAAGTACAGTGGTGAGACCGTGGCATGGGTGACGGCCGCGGATCGAACCATGATCGATCGGGCCATCGGCGCCGCCGACGCAGCCTTCCCAGAAGTGAGGAAGATGCCTGCCTATGCCCGGCAGGCGGTGCTTCAACACTGCGTCCGGCGCTTCGGGGAGCGGGCAGAGGAGCTGGCCATGGCGCTCTGCGTCGAAGCCGGCAAGCCCATTCGGGATGCGCGCGGGGAAGTCACCCGCTTGATCGATACCTTCCGCTACGCAGCAGAGGAGAGCGTCCGTCAGGATGGCGAGGTGTTGGAGCTGGCCATTTCCGCACGCGCACGGGGCTTCCGGGGCTACACCCGTCGCTACCCGATCGGACCCTGCTCCTTTATCTCCCCCTTCAATTTTCCGCTGAACCTGGCCGCCCACAAGATCGCACCCGCCATCGCTGTGGGCTGCCCCTGGGTGCTGAAGCCCGCCTCTTTCACGCCGATCTCCGCGCTGATCATGGGCGAAGTCTTAGCTGAAACGGACCTTCCTGAAGGCGCATTCTCCATCCTCCCCTGCCGCCGCGATGGGGCGGACCTCTTCACCACGGACGAACGCCTGAAATTGCTCTCCTTCACCGGATCCCCGTCGGTGGGCTGGGAGATGAAGGCGCGGGCGGGGAAGAAAAAAGTGGTGTTGGAGCTTGGGGGAAATGCCGCCTGTATCGTAGATCAGGATGCGGATCTGGACGATGTGGTGCAGCAACTGGTGGTGGGGGCCTTCTACCAGTCCGGCCAGTCTTGCATTTCCGTGCAGCGCATCATCGCCCATGAGTCGATCTACGCCGAACTTCGCGATCGCCTCGTCGCCAAGACCCGCCTGCTGAAGGCCGGTGACCCCCGTGAGGAGGACACCTTCATCGGGCCGATCATCTCCGAGCGCGAAGCCATGCGCATCGAGAGCTGGATCCAGGAGGCCGTTGCGGGGGGGGCCACCCTGCTTTGTGGCGGTACAAGGCGGGGTCCGGTCGTCGAGGCCACGCTGCTGGAGGGGGTGCCGCGGCGCTGTGACCTGTATGCCGAGGAGGCCTTCGGCCCGGTGGCCTGCCTCTCGTCGTTCTCCAACTTCAACGATGCGATTGCCGAAGTCAATGACTCCCGCTTTGGCCTCCAAGCCGGCGTCTTCACCCGCGACCTCTACAAAGCTCAGCAGGCCTGGGACGAGCTGGACGTGGGCGGTGTGGTGATCGGTGGGGTCCCCTCCTGGCGCGTGGACCACATGCCCTACGGTGGAGTCAAAGACTCTGGCCTTGGAAGGGAGGGAATCCGCTACGCGATGGAGGACATGACCGAGTTGAAGCTCATGGTGGTGCGCACTCCACCCCATCTGGGTTAGGCTCCCCGGCGGGAGGGCGGATGGCAGACTACTTCAACTCCGAAGATCTGGCGCGCTTTAATGAAGTCGGAAAGGCGTCTCCAGAGCTGTTCAACCTGTTCATGAAATGGTACGGCGAGGCGATGAAGCCGGGCGCCCTGGATGCCAAAACCAAGGCCATTATCGCGCTGGCGGTCTCTCACACCATCCCCTGCCCCTACTGCATCGACGCCTGGACGACCGGTGCGATCAAGCTGGGAGCCACTCCCGAGGAGCTGGCCGAAGCGATCCAGGTCACCGCTTCCTTGAAGGCGGGGGCAACGCTGGCTTTTCACATCCAGTCTCTGAACGTGATGGACCGTGGCTGAACCACGCCTGGTGGTGATCGGTGCCGGTCCCATCGGCATTGACGCAGCACTCTGCGGTCAGCACCGCGGCTGGGAGGTGACACTGTTGGAGGCGGGGCGCCTCGGCGAGCACCTTTGCCGCTGGGGGCATGTGCGCCTCTTTACGCCCACCCGGATGAACATCTCCGCTATCGCAGCTCAAAAACTATCCAGCACAGCCCTGAATCTGGACTCCCTATTGACGGGTCAAGAGCATGTGGAGCGCGTACTTCGTCCGCTTGCGGCCTCGCTCGACCTGCGGGAGGGTCACCGGGTGCGGAGTATCAGCCGGTACCGCCTGAGCCGCTCAGAGCTGCCTGGACATCCCCTTCGTGCAAAGCGGCCTTTTGAGCTGCTCGTAGAGGGGCCGCAGGGGGAGGAGAGCCTGTTGGCTGATGGGATCATCGATGCCACAGGCGTGTACGGGCAGCCGCGCTGGGCGGGACGGGGCGGCAACCCGGTTCCCGGCGAGCGCTCATCCGATATTTTACGACACCTTCCTGATTTTTCTATAGATCCGGAAGGCTGGCGCCAGGACCTGCTTCTGATCGGCAACGGGGCTTCGGCCGCCACTGCCCTGCGGGCCCTCTCCGAGCTGCGCGCTGAGCGGGGCGGCATCGTCCACTGGCTGGTTCCCGACGACCGACAGCGCCCGGTCGACGAGATTCCCGAGGATCCACTCCCGGAACGGGCCGCAATTCTCCGCGGAGCCAACGATCTCGCCGCCCGCCCTCCTCCTTGGCTTCGACTTCTGCGCCGGGCCGCACTCGTATCGGCTCGGCATCGGGACTGCGTTGTGGCAACGCGGGCCGGAATCGAGAGCTTTCAAGTAGATAGAATCCTGTCCCTGGTCGGCTATCGTCCGGACGGAGCACTTCTGCAGGAGCTCGCCGTGAGCCTGGACCCCGCATGGGAGGGGGGCGCCGGCCTGGCGCGCGCTCTTGCAGGGGTGACGGACTGCCTGGCGAAAGTGGAGCTGAGCCGTTCGGATCTCGAGAGTGGCGAGCCGGACCTGTTCCTGGCCGGACATCGGGCTTATGGCCGTCGCAATACCTTTCTGTTGCAGACCGGGATCGAGCAACTGGGACACATCTTTTCCGGTTGGAAACTCCAGCGGAAAGGCTGACCTCTAAAAGCTGAACGTTGCGCTCTGGTCCCCGATTTTCACCGAGATCTCCCCGTGCTCTTGCCTGTACATGGACTGCCAGGCCTTGCGCACCACGCTCAGGTCGACCTCGACCGTCTCCTCCAACAGCGCGTCGCAGGGGTCGTCGTTGCCCTCATGGGACAACTGCAGGGACACCTGCACCGGACTGGATTCAGCAAAACTCAGGTCGGGCCAGCATGTGGTGAAGCTATGCTCGGCGCAACCTCCACCGTAGCGCACCCCCACGAGGGCCTTGTCGCCGGTGATCTGGAGGCTTTGGTAGCTGAAGGGATCCCCGGGCCCTGTACACATCCCCCAGTTTGAAGGGAGGTAGTTCCAGGTGCAGCGACTCTGTTCACAGGCAAAGCCCACCGCAGCCGGGCAATCGCAGGTGCTCCCCCCCAGATCACAACCCAGGGTGACCGCTTCCGCCATCAGGCTTTCCCAACCTTCCAGGCCGGCATCCGCACGAGCCACCAGATTGCGTGTACAGCCACAAGAGCTGCCGACCAGCTCCTGCCCACACTCCCAGGCCCCGTTGCACTGCTGGATCACGGAAAGCTCGGCGGTCAGCTCCGTGGTCACCTGATCACAACTGCGGGGACCACTGCTGTCCGGCAGGGAGTCCACTGTCGGTTCCACCGCTACACAGGCAAGCAGGAAAATCATATTTTTCTCTTTTTTCAACTACTTCGTTGGAAGAATCAAGAAGTTACATGAATGTATACACCACGTTCCGATTCGCAACCTTCAGGTAGGTTCGCAAGGATCTGGATCAGGCGGAAGCGGGATTCCTCCTTTAGGCCGGGACAATGCGGCCCGGTCATGTTAGGCGCGGCCCCGGAGAAAAAATGGAAGAAGAAAGCAGCAAGCCCGGATTCATGATGCCTATCTTGTGGATCGTCCTGGCCGGGGTCTTCTGCACCCTGAGCTGTGCGGGGGTCGGGATCGCGGGAATGGGCTCGGAAAGTGATGGCGTTACGGCCGCATGGTATGCCAGCTTTCCCTTCTGTTTCTTCGCATCCGCCGCCCTGGGTGGGATCATCTTCCACTTCGCCATTCCCCGCGCCTCGCCCGTCCGCATCGCCGGTCCTCTGGGCTGTGGCTGCCTGGGTGGTGTTCTGGGCATTGCGATGGTGGTCACCTTCTTCGCGGCGATCTGGCCCTCCCTGTAGGGCATCAGGCCGTCCATTCGGCCTCTACCGAGGCGGGCTCTACGCGGGGAAGTTGAACAACTACCGCTTTCAGGCCCGGTTCTGGCCCCGGCTGCACCCGAATGCTGCCCTCGTGGCGGTTGATGATGTCCACCGCCAGACCCAGGCCACGCCCGATGTAGCGCCCGCGGATCATGGCGTTGGTCAGCGTACCCGGCGCGTTGTCCACGATGCGGATTTCGATCGATCCCACCCCGGTCACCGGGTCGTCGTCCTCGGCCAGCACCAACTCCAGTGTGGTGGCTCCCGCAGCTAAGGCATTACGTAAGAGATTGGCCAGGATGTCTTCAAGATCATTGCGAAACATCCGCACTGCCAAACCCACACTCTCCTCCCGGAGCACCAGCTCCGGCACGGCGGTGCCCGCGATGCCCGGCTCGGCGCTCACCCTCGCGTAGACCTCTTCCACCAGCTCTGGCGTGACCGCCAGCACACAGATCTCCTGGACAATCCTCCCCAAAGCGGCATAGCCCGCGCCATTGATGGTCTGGGAGAGGGCACGGAGCTCGGCGGGCCGGGGATTCTTCAGACGAGAGAGCCGTTTCAAGGCGTAGAACATCGGGGAGAGGATGGGATCCCGGTGCCGCAAGTCCAAGCGGATGTCAAAACGGGCGCCCAGCGACTCCAGAGCGTCCAGATGCTCGATAAAACGGCGGCAAAGCTCGGGGGCCTGCGCGGAGAGGCTCTGCCAGGGAACCCGGTTTCCCCGCTCCAGCGCCGCTGCCACATCCGGCAGCACCGTGGTGTTGTGCTTCAACACTTCGTGGCGTAGACCGGCAAGAATCCGGGCCGCATCGTGCCAGCACTCGGGCGCGCCATCCAAAAGATCCCGGAGGGTCCTGGCCGTGCGCCGACGCACCCAGACCAGCACCGGAACCCCCAACACCAGCAGCGCCAACGCCAACGCCGCCCCACGTGTGAGCAGGTAGCGGCGGCGGGTCTCCTCCAGCAACCGCTCGGCCGCCTCCCGATAGGGAGAGGTGGTCGAGGCTGTTTCCTCCCAGGCCTCCAGCTCGGCGCGTACACGAGTCCAGTCCGCCCGTTCAGCGGACAGGCGCGCCAGGAGGTAGTGCCCGTCCGCCTCGCCCGCCCGCGCCGCTCGTTCGTACAGATCTTCGGCTTTCTCCCTCTCCCCTCCCCGCTCGGCCAGCTCACCCAGCAGCAGCAACACCGAACCCTGCATGGGGTCCGCACGCAGGCTCTGCTGCCACAGGGCCAGCGCATCCGGAAGCCGACCCGCCTCCAAACGCAAGCGGGCCTTCCGATTCAACAATTCTGGCGCGTCGGGCGCCAATGCGAGGGCCGCCTCCAGCTCCAGCTCGGCCTCCCCTGCGCGCGCCCGGCGGAACAGCTCCAAGGCGATACGGTAGTGGCCGGCCGCCGCAGCGGGCAGGCTGGACAAGGGCTCGGCGGTGTTCGCGGGCAGTGACGGAGGAGAACGGCGCAGGCTCTCCAGGCGATAGCGCGCATCCTCCGCCTGTTCCCCCTGGGCAACCAGACGTACCGATGCCTCGAGTCTGGCGATGGCCGCTTCCCAATTGCCCAGGGATTGCTCCAGCACGCCCAGCCGGTACAGAAGCTCTGGCGACTCCGGACGCAATGCGGCCGCTTCCCTAAGTTCTACCGCTGCTTCCTGGTCTCGGCGTCCTCCATAGGCCCGCTCCAACAGCAGACCCAGCCGCAGCCGGGTGGCGGCATCGTCTGGCGCCAGGTTTCGACCGATCACCGCATGGATTTCTGCATCGGCCCAGCGATTTTGTGCTGCAAATGCCTCGGAAAGCAGACCGTGCGCATCGGCAGAGCGAGGTGCTTCGGCAACCAATTCCTCAGCATGTCGCTTGGCTTCTTCGGCGGCACCCGCAGCCAGAAACTTGTAACCTTCACGCAGGCGCAGCAACTGAGCCTCTGCCAAGGGCTCGCCCGAGCGCAGGGGTAGGTGGGCCGCGGCACGCTCCACCTCCAGGCGGTCCAGCCGCAAACGCACATCCGAGGCGACGCCGCCCTCTGGATACGACTGCAGGTAGCTCCGAAGGATCTCCTCTCCTTCCGACCTACCTGCAGCGAGCAGGTGGCCCGAGAAATCCAGGAGCAGCTCCCCCTCGGGCTCCCCCTCCTGCCCCAAGACCATACAGGTACGCCATGCGACGATTGCCGCATCCGGATCCGCCAACTCGGGGCTACGGACCCGTAAACGGACCTGCTCACAGTGGGGAATCGGATCTCCCAGTCGCAGGGTCTCCAAGCGCTGCCAGAGGCGCAGCGCCTCCAGCGGACTTGTGCTGCCGACCAACTTTGCCAGAGCCTCCACGGCGTCCGCCTCGTCCCCCAGGCTGCGGTAGAGACGGAGGGCAGCATCGCGATCGCCACTCCGCTCCAATGCCTGGCCCAAGCCAAGAGAAGCGGGAAGAAAGCTCGGATCTTTGTTCAGAACCATGCGGTAGTACATGGCAGCCTGGGCCCAACGCTGTGCCTCCGCCTCCTTTTCCGCCTGCTCAAAAAACAGACGGGTGGCGTCGTCCAGTGCGTCCGCGGGAATGGCCAAGGCCGGCAGCGGCACCACCAGTCCGAGGACCATATATCGAATCAGAATAAATCGCTTCAATATATTCCGAAACGAAACATAGAGTGAACAAACAGAATTCACTCCGCCTGATCTCCCTTCATATTCCGTACCTTCAAGCCCAACTGGTTGAAGCGGAGCTGGACCTTTCGGGCGCACTCGGGATCCCCCATCAGCAGGCGAGCCATCCCTGCAAAGTCCCCCTCCTCCTGCTCCCAGAGCTTCTGGAAGTACTGGCGCTCCACCGACTGCGCCACGTGGTTGAGCGTGGCATCCGGCCGGATTCGGATGGTACAACGCCAACCATCTTCCTCAGTAGCCTGCTCCGACTGCACTGCCCGCAACAGATCGCGCACGACCTTGGGCCGCACCTGCACCACGTCGGCGCGTCCCCCCGGCGGAAGTCCCGTCAGCTCTGCAAAAGTGAATGTCAGCGCATTCTCTACGACCATTGAAAATTCTCGCAGATTTCCCGGCCACCGATGGCGCTGCAACAGGCGCAGCGTGCGCTCGGGAAAAAGCACCACCAGCACACCGTCGGCGATGGGTGGCACCTCTGCACCCAGCGTCACCGCCACCGGCCCTTCTTCGCCCAAGGCAGCCCGTCGCCGATACTCGCGTAACAGCGAGGCCAGCTGCGCCCCCTCCAGCACCCGGCGCGCGGTCCAATCCAGCAATCCCGCAAGATCCGCGCGACGATCCCGCAGCGACGGCAGGACCACCGTACATGCGGGGTTGAGACGCATGTAGAGATCGGCCCGGAAGCGACCCGCCTTCACCATCGCACCCAGATCCTCGTGGGTGGCCACCACCAGCTTCACATCCACCTGGCGCTCGCGGGTGTCGCCCAGCCGCGTGACAGTGCCTTCCTGCAACACCGAAAGCAGCATCTTTTGAGCATCTTCGGAGAGATTTCCGATCTCATCCAGGATCAGCGTGCCGCCGTCGGCATCTTCAAAGGCCCCCTTTCGGTCCGAGACCGAGCCCGTCCAGGCCCCGCGCACCGAGCCGAAGAGGTGCGCACTCATCAGGTCTCGGGGAAGTGTTGACAAGTCAACGGTTACCACCTTGCCCTTCCGCTCCGACCGGGGATGAATAAAGTGACGGGCAATCATAGATTTTCCGGTCCCCGTCGGTCCCCCCAGGATGATGGGCAGGCGCCCCCGGCACAGCACCAACAAACGGGCGCGAAGACGACGCATGGCGGGCGAGCGCCCCCAGAACACCGGGCCCTCGGCCTCCAATCCGCGTCGGGAAATGAGGATGTTGGCAATCTGGGCGCGGAGGCTGCGGGCGTCCACATACTCGTCGTCCAAAAGATAGGTATACTCTTCTACATCCAGTTGCTCTGCGGCCCGTTCGATGGGCAGATCCGCCCGGGAGGTCATCAGAATGACCGGCAGATCAGGCAGGTGCCGCCGCAGTCGCGCCAGGATCTCCAGCCCCTGCCGACGGCGAACACGCTGGACGGTTCGGTCATCGGCATCGTGAGGCAGACCCACCAGGTCGCCACGCGGGATATCAAAGTGGACATCCAACAATACCAGCTCGACGCTGCGCCGATGCTCCTTCAAAAGCGCCACCGCATCTGCCCAGCAGCGGGCGGGGCCCAGGTAGCTGTGCTCCGGAATCGCCCGCCGACAAAGCTCTACATAGCGGTCCTGATCGTCAATCACAAGGATAGAGGCCATGCCTGCTCCTATCGCATCAACCGGCCAGGCGCCGTAGTGCGGGGCCCACCGCGAGGGCATCCTCCGCGACGCGACGCAGCGCGGACTCGTCCAAGGTCTCCAGCGCCGGCAGCGCCTGCTGTATCCGCTCCATTCGGGCGTCCAGATCCTGGAGGTTGTAGTCGACCAATCCCGGCCGAAGTCGCTGCCAAAGGCTCCACGCATCCTCTTGCACACCGCCCCCAGAGCGGGTGGCGCGGAGGTCCGTGAGCAGTGCCGCCCGGAGCTGTTCTTGCGTAGGCTCCTCTGGCAACCATCGGAGGTTCAACGCAATATATTTGCCAAGATCATGGCGGGCCTGGGTGAGTGCTTCAGACATCTGTGCACTTAACCTACGGGATGACTGGCGAAGCCCCAGAATTCATGCCATAGTACGGACTGGAGGTCCGAAATGCGCATTGGACTGCTCCTGCTTGCGGCCGGAATGTTTTCCGGTTGTGCAGCGGAGGTAAAAATCAACCAGGACGCGGACGGGGATGGTCTGCTGGATCCGGATGAGATTGCTCTGGGTTCAGACCCGGCAAACCCCGATACCGATGACGATGGCTATGACGATGGGGAGGAAGCAAAACAGAACACCAGTCCTGCCGACCCCGACGACAAGCCCTATGCCACCGGCTGGCCCATCGACGCCTGCCGGAACGACATCACCAGCGGCTTCGGAACCGAAAATGGTGATATCGCCGAAGGTTTTGCGCTTCCTGACCAGTATGGGCAAACTGTTCGCCTGCATGACTTCTGCAACCAAGTGGTCTATCTGGTCTTCGCAGCCTTCTGGTGAGGGACCTGCGTAAGCGAGGCCGGGGGCCTTGAAGATCTCTACCAGCGGAACAAAGATCGCGGCTTCATGCTGATTGAAGCGATCATCGAAAACAACGAAAGTGTAACGCCCACGCAGGATGACCTGGTGGACTGGGCGGACAACTACGGCATGACCTTCCCGGTTGTGGCGGACGATGGCGCATCGGTGATGTGGCGCTACAGCGACGGTGGGCTTCCCACCTTGGTGCTGATCGATCACGGCATGGTGCTGGACTCGGTGAACGAAGGTGCGCACGAATCCGAGATCGACGCCCTTCTTTCCAAGTACGAATAAGTCAGCCTGACGACGTAGCCCGGCCCTGTGGGGTCGGGCTGCTGCGTTTTTGGCGCACGACCGGTTAAGCGCCGGCCACCGAGGTGAGCGATGCCGGCCTTTCAGTTCCAGGAGATGTTTCCGCAATCTTCCCACCCTATCCCCTGGAAGAAGCTCCCGATCGAAGGGGTGAGCGTCGGAAGCTATCGGGGCGCCTCGGTGCTGGAGGTAGACCCGACCGTGCTGACCAGCCTCACCGCCGCCGCCATCCGCGACGTCAGCCACCTCTTTCGCCCCGGGCATCTGGCGCAGCTCCAGAAAATTCTCGTGGATCCAGAGGCTTCTGCCAACGATCGCTTTGTGGCGCGCCAGATGCTGCACAACGCCAACATCTCGGCCGGGATGGTGCTGCCCTCCTGCCAGGACACGGGGACCGCGATTGTGATCGGCAAAAAGGGCCAGCGCGTGTGGACCGGCGGCGGCGATGAAGAGGCCATTGCGCGGGGCATTTTTCGCACCTATACGGAGACCAACCTGCGCTATTCGCAGATGGCGCCGCGCAGTATGTTCGAGGAGTCCAACACCGGCACCAACCTCCCCGCACAGGTAGAGCTGTATGCGGTGGATGGTGACGCGTACAACTTCCTCTTCATCACAAAGGGTGGCGGTTCTGCAAATAAAACCATGCTTTTCCAGGAGACGAAGGCAATCCTGAACCCGGCCTCCTTCCTGAAGTTTATGGAGAGCAAGCTGCGCTCCTTGGGAACCGCCGCTTGCCCGCCCTACCACCTGGCCATCGTCGTTGGCGGTCTTTCCGCAGAAATGAACCTCAAAACCGTCAAACTGGCCTCCTGCCGCTATCTGGACGACCTGCCATCGGTGGGCAACGGGCTGGGGCACGCCATCCGCGACCGCGAGCTGGAGCAGGCCATTCTGGAGCTGTCGCAGAAAACGGGCATTGGCGCACAGTTTGGTGGGAAGTACTTCTGCCACGATGTGCGGGTGATTCGCCTCCCCCGGCACGGTGCAAGCTGTCCGGTCGGTATCGGCGTGAGCTGCTCGGCGGATCGGCAAATCCTCGGAAAAATAACCACTGAGGGGGTTTTTCTGGAAGAGCTGGAGACCGATCCGGCGAAGTACCTGCCCGAGCCCGCCGACCTCAACGGCGAGGTGGTTCAGGTGGATCTCAACCAGCCGATGGAGCAGATCCGGGCCGCCCTGTCGCGCCATCCCATCCGCACCCGCCTCTCCCTGACGGGAACTTTGGTGGTTGCACGGGATATTGCGCATGCAAAGCTGAAAGGGCGCCTGGATCGGGGCGAGGGACTCCCCGACTACATGCGTCGTCACCCGGTCTACTACGCCGGACCGGCAAAGACACCTTCTGGCTATGCTTCTGGCTCCTTCGGGCCTACAACTGCCGGTAGAATGGACAGCTACGTGGAGCTCTTGCAACAGGCTGGGGGCAGCATGGTGATGTTGGCCAAGGGCAACCGCAGCAAGGCCGTCACCGAAGCCTGTAAGAAGAACGGTGGTTTCTACCTTGGCTCTATCGGTGGTCCTGCGGCAGCGCTGGCGACGGACAACATCCGCAAGGTAGAGGTCTTGGACTACGCCGAGCTGGGAATGGAAGCAGTCTGGCGGATCGAGGTGGAGAACTTCCCCGCCTTTATCGTGGTGGATGACAAAGGAAACGACTTCTTCGCCGAGCTGGGGGCCATGGGCTGATGGTTCAGACCCCTCGCCTATTGCTGCGCGCCATCCGCCCGGACGATGCGCAGGAGGCTTGCAGGGTCTACGCCCTCTCCGCCGCCCTCCACAGCCCCTGGAACCCGGCCCGCCCGGACAACGACACCTGGGAAGCACTGTTCGACCGATCCCTGCAACGCCACCGAGAGGGCAGCTCCTGGCGAGGCGTGGCGGTGCTGGCCGATGGTCGAATCGGCGGCTTCTTCGGTCTGAATGAGCTGGTCCGAGGCCCCTTCCAGAACGCCTACGCGGGCTGGGCGGTGAATGCGGAAGTGGCCGGACAGGGCATCACCACCGAAGGCGTACGCGCCCTTCTACAGATTGCATTCATCGATCTAGGGCTGCATCGGGTACAGGCAAACATTATTCCGCGAAACCGCGCCAGCATGCGGGTCGCGGAAAAAGCGGGCTTTCGGCAGGAGGGCTTGGCGCTACGCTACCTGAAGATCGCCGGGGTCTGGGAGGACCACAGCATGTGGGCACTCACGACGGAGGAGTGGGAGGGTAGCCGACGAGATAGGTAGCGTGTGCAGGTGCGCCACCCAATTTGATGAGGCCGATATCCCAGGTCCATCCTGGTGCATCCAACTCTGCCGTCAGCTCCTTCAGCTCTGGCACCGACCAGATCCGCAGCCACGACACGATGGCATCCCAGAAAATGAACGCCGGGATGAGCGGGATCAGGAACGTGAAGGGCAGCCAGGCCCAGCGGAAGGGCCGCTGCAGCGGCAGCGTGAGGACAAAGTTCAGGGGAGCCAACAACAGCCCGATAAGAGGCAGCATTTCTCGGCTTACCACCTCAAAGATGGCGATGGGTTGACCATCCCGGACTGCCGCCTGTAAGACGCTCTTGGCCAGCGGCCGATCAAAATGATGGAAGGAGTTGAACAGCAACCGCAAGCCATCGAGGTGACCGGGAATTGCGGCAGCATCCACCGATGTTTCCTCCACCCGCAGCTTGCCCCCGCTCGCGGCCGCTACCGCCCGCAGCTTGGGCAGGTTGGGGTAGAGGTCGCAGAGGGTGGCTTCCACCCGCAGCCCCTTCTTTTCCAGTTCCTCCGCAACAATTCCCATCGGCCCGCCACCGCCGGCCGCCAGCACCACGGCCTGCCGCACATTGGAGCGGCGCAACGCCTCCTCCACTTTCGGCGCCAGCAAGGTGGCGTGGCCAGACAGCCGCACCATCAGCTCCAAAAAGCCCGTCCCGGCATCGCGGAACAGGGCGGGAAACCAGGGAAGATCTTCCAGTTCAACGAGATGCAGACGTTTCATATTCCACCTCGGGAAGGCCGGCGTAGAGATCCCGCAGCATGAGCTCACCCACGGCATCCAGCGGGAAAAAATCAGGATGCAGCACGTATTGCTGGCATGCACCATCCAACGCACTGATCAGCAGAAAGGCACGTGTGGAGGCGTCGGGTGCGCCGGCGGCATGGAGCAATTCCAGAAACTGAGCGTGCAAGGCGGTGTTCCACAGGAGAATCTGCTCGGAGAGTCCTGCCACCACCCCCGGCTGCATCCGAACCCCGTAGGAGACGCGGTAAAAATCGCGATGCTCCTTCATCACCCGAAACGCGACCCGCAACAGCAGCTCCAAGCGGCGCCGCGGGTCAGCCTGGTCGGCCACCTCCAGAAAGCAGCCCTGGATCAGCTCCACCGACTGAGCAAAGAGGGCCTGAAGCAGCGCCTCTTTGGAGGGAAAGTAGTGGTAGAGCAGCCCCATCGACAGACCCGCGCGCGTGGCTATCTTGCGGATAGAAGTGCCTTCGAAGCCGTGTTCTGCGAAACAGTACAAGGCGCTGCGCAGCAGCAGGCTGCGGGTATCTTCGGTGCGGGTGGTGCTTTCCATGACCTGTTGATTGAACGTTCAATCAACAGCGCGGACCTGCGTTCGCGGCAACTGTGCCGCTGGAAAATTCCGGGGAGGCTCAGCTACTCCACCAGCTCCACCCGGGGCTCTTCATGGGGCCGCGCGACACCATTCCGAAGCGCGCCGCCACCCGCCCGCCCTCCGGCGATACCACCCCCGCCGCCAAGCGCGCGGGCCGCACCACGGCAAGCTGTGCGGCCAGTGTCCGAAGAATCATTCCAGAGAAGGGTGCTTTTCTCAGCGGAGCAATGAGCGAGTAGTTGAACACGTACAACTCGGGTACCGGCCCGGGCGCTATCGGCACCAGGGGCTCGTCAAGGGTGGGCTGCGCGTCCAGCCGCACCAAGGCCGCTGGATCCACGGGCTGCCAGGCGGTGTAGCCTACCGGTATACCCGCCCCCCACCAAAGCGTGAAGCCGCGGGGAAAAGCGAGGAAGGAGCTTTGGAAGCGAGCCCAGCGCGCCTGTAGTTGCGGCGGGTAGGTGGCATGGTCCGCGAGGTAGACCCACCGCAGCAGCCCGGGCTCGCCGGGCAGGGGCCGGATGTCCTCGACGAAGGGGGCGCGGTGCTCCACCTCTCGGAGAGCGGAGCTCCAAGCTGCCGAATCGTCGGGGTCGGGGCCCGCCGTGCGGGGGTCAGCCACGCTCCAGCTCCTCCACACAGGCGGCCACACAGCCGCCCAAGCTGTCCAACCGGTAGCCGCCCTCCAACAGAAGGCCGATTCGTCCGGAGGAATAGGTGTTTGCCAGATCGATGACCAGGCGGGACATCGCACGATAGCCTGATGAACTAAGCCAACATCCCGCCAGCGGGTCCAACTGGTGGGCATCAAAACCGGCCGACACCAGGATCAGCTCCGGTCGAAACTTCTCCACCTCAGGCACGAAGTGGGCCTGAAGGGCGGCCAGCCAGTCCCGATCATCGGAGCCGGCAGGCATGGGAAGGTTCCGGGTGAAGCCCAACCCCGCCCCCTCGCCCCGCTCGGCCTCAAAACCGGAGTCCGGATAGAGCGGCGACTGGTGAATGGAGCAAAAAAATACCTTTGAATCCCGATAAAATATCTCCTGCGTCCCATTTCCGTGGTGGACATCCCAGTCCAGGATCAGGACGCGCTCGATACCGCGGGCCTTGGCATGTTCGGCAGCGACCGCAATATTGTTTAACACACAAAAACCCATCCCCTCGTGGGGGCGGGCATGGTGGCCGGGCGGGCGGCAGAGCACCATCCCCCGCTGCCCGGAAAGCAGGCGATCCACCAGCTCAACCGCCGCACCGGCGGCAACCATCGCCGCATCTACCGACGCCGGACAGAGCTCAGCCTCCGGCCCGGCCTCGCCCCATCGCCCGCGCTGCGCGAACAGCCGGTCCAGGTAGGCGGGGGTATGCACACGCTCCAGCTCTGCCCGCGTGGCTTGTCGGCGCGGCTTTTCCACGTGGCGCGGGGAAAGGGCGGCGAGAATGGCGTCCAACCGCGCGGGACACTCCGGGTGCTGGGGTCCCACATCGTGTGCGCGGAAGACTGGATCATAGAGGAGAAAAGCCACTCAACGCTCCGGGGGCGGCGGTGGCTTGTAGGCATCGTTGGTGACGCGGGTCATCTGAAAAATCGCATAAAACAAGCGATCGTCCAAATCTTTCTTGAGCCCTGCAGGAAGCAGCGACCAGGCCACCTTGCCCCCCTTCAGCAGGCGGCCCGCCCAACGCTCGGCCCGCTCCCCCATCTCAGCGACACCGGTTTTGGAGATCAAAATCCCAGCACAACACTTCGCGGCCCCCTTCCGCCAGCTCCACCGTGAGCGTACTGGACTTCTTCCCGTTACAACTTCCCTCTTCGCAAATCACCACCACTTTGTAGCTACCAGGCGCGAGGCTCACGCTGGACCAGGTGTTCGCCGAGGGCCCTCCCACCACTTCGAAGCGCCCCTGGCCCGGACGGCTATTTACTGTCAACTTCCCAGGATTTTCAATTTTATCACTCACAGATGGACTTGTCTTCAGCAGCTCCGTGGGCGGGGGACTGCTGCCCTTTGCGCCAACCCGTCGCGCGCCGTCCCCGCCCGTGGAACCCCGCGAAGCGACGGGTGCCGCTGCCGGTGGCGCCATCAGCGCCGGCTCCGCCGCAGGCGGTTCAGCCTCAGGAAGCTCGCCTACCACCGGTGCTTCTTGCCGCTCGGCGACGACCGGCAGACTGCCCCCGCTGGTCGGGTCCACCGTGAGCTGGGGAGCCAGGGGCCCCACTACGACGAGCAGCACCGCCAGCGTGGAGAAAATGCCTAATAGAGTAGCCATTCCGCCAATCAGCAGCGGCCAGGTACTTCCGCGACGGCGAGGGGCCGGTGCGGGCCCGTCTTGATCCACCAGCGTGTCGCCCGCGGGCAGCGCCGCCTGCCACTGCTTGCGTCCATCCAGGATCTCCACCAACTCTTCGGCCGACGCCACACGACTGTTCCGGTCGACCATCAAACAGGCCCGCACTGCCGCCACCAGGTGGGCGGGCAAGGTGGGCATGGTGCGCTCAGGCGGCACATAGGTGCCCATCTGCACCGTGACAAAAATCTGGGCCAAGGTTCCACCGGTGAATGCCGGTCGACCAATCAACATTTCATAGAGGATGGCCCCCATCGCGAACAAATCTGTGCGTGGGTCCACGGCCTTGGCGTTCTGGATCTGCTCCGGGGACATGTAGCCCGGTGTGCCCATCACCCAACCGGTGCGGGTATGGCCATGATCCTCTTCCATCCATGCTTTTGCTAGGCCAAAATCGGTGATCTTCGGCACCGGCCCCCGGGGCCCAGCGGTGAGCAGGATGTTGGCGGGCTTCAGGTCGCGGTGGACAAAACCCTGTTGGTGGGCGAAGCCTACACCGGCAAGGATCTCCCGAAAGAGGCGCTCGGCCTCGGAAGGGTGCAGGGGCCCGGCGGCGAGCAGCTCCAAAAGGTTGCTCCCCTCTACATATTCCATCAGCAGGCCAGGCAGCCCTCCCACGTCGACAACGTCGGTCACCCGCACCAGGTTGGGGTGGACCAGACGCGCCTGAGCCTTGCCCTCCTCCACCAGCCGCCGAAGCATACTCTGGGAAGAAGCTGTAGGAACCTTGAGGGCGTGCAGTGTTCCTAGCGTACGGTGGCGAACGCGGTAGACCACCGCGGTGCCGCCCTCCCCGAGCAGCTTCTCCACTTCGTAGCGGTCAACTTCGTCCCCCGGCGACAGCATCCCCTCTCCTTAACCTGAGAACCGCGGGATGGTGCGCCATAGATTATCCACGCCCCTCAGTCCGTCAGCAGATGCCCACTCCGAAAGGCCCGGTTCCCTGCTATTTTTGCGACGATCTGGCCGGGCCGAACCAACTGCTGGCGCACCCGTCCGAACAGCACCCCGTCGACCTCTGCCCGAATTCGTAGCCGGGGTTGCCCGGGAGTGGCGGTAGGATCCACCAGCTCGGCCACCACGTCGCCCGCCCGCACGGGGCTGCCCAGCGCCTGCTTCCACGCCAGCAGCCCGGTGGCCGGGCTGCGCATCATCTGGACTCCCTCCAGGGGCGTGGGCTCACATCGGAGCGCGGGCAGCGGCCCCGGATCTCCGGCGATCAGCCCCCGCCGCTGAAGAAAGCGGAAGATTGCCGCCGCATCCTGCTCGGCCAGCTCGTCGCTGACGTCGGCTTCGCCGCGCAGCTCGATGGTGGCTGCGAAGCAGGCCGGTGCGACCGGAAGGCCAGGAAAATGGCGCGCGATGGCCCACCAGGGAGCCCCGAGGGCCTCGTCAAAGGGGTTACCACCGGACTCCTCGGCGACCAGATTGGCCAAGACTCCAAGCTCGGCAGCGAGATCGGCCCCCTCCCAGCCCAGCGGAGTTCCACAATACATATGAAGAATGGCCGCAAAATCGCAGTGAAGGTCCAACACGATGTCCGCGTCCACCGACAGCCGCACCAACCACCAGCGTAGACTCTCCAGCTCTCCCGCCGGTTTTTTCTCATCCAGGATCCGG
>JBEIQS010000017.1:0-51243 GCA_040376425.1 Alphaproteobacteria bacterium
AGCTCCAGGACAACGCGCCCACGGTGCCGGTGGCACAGGTGCGGCAGGTGATCGAGGAGGAGCTGCGGGGCCCTCTGGAGGACTTTTTCCTGGAGTTCCAGGATGAGCCGGTGGCCAGCGCGTCGATCGCGCAGGTACATCTTGCGAAGCTGCGAGATGGTACGGAAGTTGCGGTAAAGGTGCAGCGGCCCTCGGTGGAAAAGACGCTGCGCAGCGATCTGCACATCCTCTACACCATCGCCCAGCTTGCTGAAGGCCAGGTCAATTTCCCGGGACTGTACACCCCCCGCGAGATTGTTCAAGAGTTTGAGAGCGCCGTTTTTACAGAGCTGGACTTTCTGCAGGAGGCCGCCGCCGCCGAACGTTTCCGCGGAAACCATCGGGGTGTTCCGGGGGTGACCGCCCCGCGGATCCACCGGGAGTTCTGTACCCGGCGCGTGCTGGTGATGGAGTTTATGCATGGCGCACGCCTGAATTCCCTGCGTGGCGGCACCGAGGCGGGTCGTGCGGCCATGCGCAAGCTGATCGAGAGCTGGTACCTCCAGCTTTTTGAGCACGGCTTTTTCCATGGCGATCCCCACCCGGGGAACATCATGGTGCTGGAGGATGGCACCGTCTGCTTTCTGGACTTTGGTCTTACCGGAATGCTCACGGCAGAGATGCAGGAGCTGATGGTCCAGGTCTTCACGGGGCTGGTCTTCCGCGATGCAGAGACGGTGGCGCTGGCCATCTACCGGGCGGGTGCTACCCGCGACCGGGTGGATCTGAAGGCCTTTCGGGGCGAAATCCAGCGGTTGATGCAGAAGTATGACGGGGCGTCGTTGGCCAAGCTGTCGGAGACCTCCTCCCTCACCGAGTTCATTGATGTGGCCGGGCGCTACAACGTGCAACTCCCGCGCGAATTTGCGGTGATTGCACGGGCAACCTCGATTATCGACGGAATCGCCCGGCGGCTACTGCCGGATGTGGACATCGTGGCCGAGGTGCGTCCCCTCGCCCAGCGCCTGCTGACCAGTCGCCTGGACCCGCAGCGCTTGGGCGCCGAGGCCTTCCGGGTGATGCAGCAGGCGCAAGTCGCCTTTCGGGACCTGCCCACGCAAACCAACCAGCTCCTGCTGGATCTGGAGCGGGGCCAGATCACCCTGACCACCCGCGACCCTGACGCGGAGGCTCTGCGTATCGAGATCCGCCACGCGGCGATCCGCATGTCGCTGGCGCTCTGTGCGCTGGCGTTGGCGGGTTCCGGTAGCATCCTGATCGCTCCCTGGAACCCGTCGCCCTGGGGCGTGCCCCTCTTGGCCATCGCCGGATCGGCGGTCTGTGTGCTGGCGGGGGTGATCTTTCTGGGCCTGGTGATCCACTGGCTCTTTGCCACCCGCTTCCACCCCCGGGAGTGGCGACGCCGGATTGCGGCGGTGATCCGCTTCTTTGTGGGGGAGGTTCTCTGAAGTTTTTTTTGCAGGTCGCCCTCCGCGCATTGGATGTGGAGCCCTTGACGTGGTAGCCTGGGGCGGCATGTCCGGAGGAGTCCGTTGTCCGTCCAGAAGCTGCGCGCGGGTGATGTTGTCGCGAAGACCTACGAGGTAGAAAACCTTGTGGGGGCGGGTCCGTTGGGGGTGACCTACGGGGCGCTGGTGATCGACAACCAGAAGAAGGTGTCCCTGAAGTTTCTTCCCGGTCCGGCTGCCGAGCCTCGGCGGTTGGACGAGGTGGTGCGGAAGGTTCAGGGTGTAAAATCCGACGGTGTGGTCAAGACCCTTCGGGCCGGGGTGTGGCAGGACTCCACCTACGTGGTGGCCGAGTGGGTGCCCTACCCCTCGCTCCGCGATCTGATGGATCGCTACCAGCAGGAGAAGCGGGCTTTTACCCTCCAGGAAGCGGGGCAGATCATCAGCAAGGTGCTGGATGCGGTGGATAGCATCCACGCCGCCGGTCTCGTGCATCTGCACCTGAAGCCCTCCAATATTTTTGTGCAGTCGAAGTATGTGGGGCCGGGCGGGGCGCGGGCTATCCATAGCCCTGTGGTTGCGGGCCTGGGGATCTCCGGGATGGTGGATCCGGCCACTGCGCAGCTTGCGCTTGCGGATAGCCAGGATGGTCGGTACCTGGCACCCGATGTGGGGGCGCCCACACAGCGGGCGGACCTGTATTCGGTTGGCGTACTGCTCTACGAGCTGCTCTGTGGGCAGACGCCGATGGGCAGCTACCTAACGCCCTCCCACATTCGTGAAGATCTCCCCTCCAAGCTGGATGATGTGATCGATCTGGCGCTGGCCTCCAACCCGGAGGATCGCTACCCCACGGCGCGGGATATGCGCAATGACATCCAGCGCTTGTTCCAGGATGACGAGCCAGGTCTGGCCACACCCGTGCGGTCCCGTCGGAACCTGTACCTCGCCATCACCGGCGGCGTGATTCTTTTGGCGACGGCGGCCAGCTTCCTTCTGTTTGAGGATCCGGTCACAGCCGCCAAAAATACGGATGCCAAGCTCCGCGCCTCCGTCGTCAAGGGAAATGTGCTTCCGAGCGAGGCGGTGGTTCAGGAAAAGGTTGCACTGCGGCCGGATATGGTCTGGATCCCAGAGGGCTCCTTCATCAAGGGCCGCATGAACTCGGAGCGTGCGTCGGGCCCCTCGGAGCCACTGGCGGAAGTAAAGAAGGTGAACGCCTTCTACATCGACCGCTTCGAGTGGCCCAATGGCCAGGGCAAGAACACGGACGTGCGGGTGAACTGGACCGATGCAAGCTCTTTTTGTACATCCGTCGGGAAGCGCCTCTGCACGTCAGACGAGTGGGAGCGTGCCTGTAAGGGGCCCGAGAGCCTGATCTTCCCCTATGGCGATGAGTTCGACGCCACCAAGTGCGGCGAGGATGTGGCCAAGGACTCGGACAAGGACGGCAAGTCCGATCATCGCTCTGGCAGTCTGGCTGAATGTAAGTCTGGTTTCGGCGTCTTTGATCTCTCTGGCGGTCCGCGGGAGTGGACCTCCACCGGGCGGGGTCAGGTCAAGACCATCAAGGGCGGACGCCGTGGGCTGAAGCCGGAAGTGGCCACGCGCTGCGCCTGGTCGGACGAACAGAAGCCCGCGATTGACGATGCGACGCTGTCCTTCCGCTGCTGCTCGGACGATGTGCCTCCGGGCGAGGCCACCCCGCCTGCAGAGGGTGCAGCCCCGGGCGCGCCTGCGGCACCTGCGGGCGACGCGCCGAAGCCGGGCTGAGACCCTCGACCGAGTCGAGATGTTGATGTGCAGGTTGCTGATCGGAAAGGCTTTTCAGCCTCAGCCGATGGCTTCCTGCTCTTCCTTTCGCTCGGCCTGCTCGCGCTGCCGGCGCTCGCGGAAGCGCTGGGCGGCGTCGCGAAGCTCGGTGCGCACGATGCGGTAGACGCCGGGGTCATAGGTGAGGGCTGTGTGGCCCACACCGCGCACCATGTGGTTCCGGACGGAGCTCTCTTCTGGCCGCGGGACCAGGGTCGCCGACCACCAGGGACAGACCAGGTCGTGGCGGCTGTAGACGCTCACCAACGGAATGGTGGATGGGAACGGGCTTTTCCGCAGGCCTTGCACGAAGCTGGAGTTGGGCAAAAGCTCGTAGGGACTGCGGGAGAGCAGGCCGGCGCCCATCAGTACGGCGCCGATGGCGGCGGTGGGGGTGCCGTGGTGGGGGGTGCCCAGGGTGACCAGCGACCGCACACGACTTTCGCCGCCGTGGTTCTGGATGTACTCTCGGGCGACGAGGCCCCCCTTGGAGTGACCGATAATATGGAATGATTCCAGGCCTGTACGGGCACAGATCCGATCTATTTTCTCAGCAATGTGCTTGCCCAGCTCGGAGGGGCGCTCGGTGTTGAAGCGCGAAAACAGTCCGCCCAGGTCAAAGGAGAACACGCCGAAGCCATCGTAGCGCAGGCGCTCCTCCATGATCTCCCAGACGTTGCGGGTCTGGAAAAAGCCGTGGAGCAGCAGGACGGGCTCTTCCGAGGCGGCAAAGTCATAGCGCCGCTGGAGCCGGTTTCCACGCACATAGATGCGACGGATACTACCGAGCTGATCGCGCAAGGCGTGGTAGAAGCGGTTGGATGCAGAGGCCACCTGCTTTTCTAACTGCTTTTGACTCCTCCGGCACCTTTCCCTTCGGGTTATGCAGCCTGCCTTGATCTGGAGCCGCATGATCCTCGTTCTGATGTTGGCCTGCAGTGGTGGAGCTGGGAAGGATGACTCTATCACGGGTCCTCCTATTAATCAGGATGATACAGCTGAAAAAGTGTGTGAGGGCAGCTACCCCAAGGTCACCGAGCTGACGATTGAAGACGCCGGCTCCCTGACGGTCGACGCCGGTACCTTCAACTCCTTCGCGGTCAACGCTCAGGCCGAGGATGACGATGGCGATCTGCATGTGATCAGCATGGATCTCTGGTGGGACGAGGTGGTGGATGGCGACGTGAGCACCTCCGGGGCGGCCGGAATCTCGTCCTCCGCCTACCGCGATCCGGACTGGGAAGACTGCGAGGTTTTTGTTACCGGCTTCGGCCTGCAGATCCCGGTGGACGGGGTGCGCTTCCTGGGCAACACCGCCTACGAGTTTGCGGCAGTGGTTCATGATGCAAGTGGAATGCTGTCTTCTCCGGTGATTGCTTCGGGGACCACTCCGGAGGAGCTGTGAAAGACGCCTATCGCGACGCGGGCGTGGATATTGAAGCCGGCGACGAGGTGGTGGATCGGATCACCCGCCATGTGCGCTCCACCTACCGCCCCGGTGTTGTTGGTGACATCGGCGGTTTTGGCGGAATGTTTCGGATGCCACAAGGTTATCGCGAGCCAATCCTGGTGAGCGGTACCGACGGCGTCGGCACCAAGCTGCTGTTGGCCCAACGCCTGGGACGTCACGACCGCATCGGTATCGATCTGGTGGCGATGTGTGTGAACGATGTGGTGGTCTGCGGCGCAGAGCCTCTGTTCTTTCTGGACTATTTTGCAACCGGCAAGCTGAACCCGCAAGAGGCTGAGCAGGTGGTGGCAGGTATCGCCGATGGCTGTCGTCAGGCGGGCTGCGCACTGATCGGTGGAGAGACGGCGGAGATGCCCGGTATGTACGCGCCAGGTCACTACGATCTCGCCGGTTTTTGTGTGGGCGTGGTGGAGCGCGACCAAATCATCGATGGTCGGGATGTGAAGGCGGGCGATAAGCTGGTTGGAATGGCTGCTTCTGGCATCCACTCCAACGGTTTTTCGCTGGTGCGCAGGCTCCTGGACCCGCTGCCCATGGATCGTGACGATTGGGGTCTGGGTCGGCCCCTGGGCGAGGTGCTGTTGGAGCCCACGCGCATTTATGTGAAGGAGCTTCTTTCGCTTCGGAGTCGCTACAGCCTGCGCGGGGCGGTGCACATCACGGGTGGCGGCTTTACGGGGAATATCCCGCGGATGTTGCCGGCGGGCCTTGGCGCACGTATCCAGCACGGTTCATGGCCGGTGCCGCCGATCTTCCGGCTGCTGCAGGAGCGTGGCGAGCTGGGCGAGGCGGAGATGTTCCGCACCTTCAACAACGGGATCGGCATGGTGTTGATTGTTCCGCCGGAAGAGGCGGAGGCGCTGGCGGCCGAAGTGGGCTGGATCATCGGCGAGGTGATCCCGGATCCTCAGCAGGAGGTGGTGTTCCAATGAAGGTAGAAAAAGTTCCGGTTGCGGTCCTGGTTTCAGGCCGTGGTACCAACCTGCAGGCGCTGATCGATGCCTGCGACCAGCCCGCCTTTCCGGCGCGGATTGTGAAGGTGATCAGCAATGTGCCCGACGTGGCGGCCCTGGATCGGGCGGAGCTGGCGGGGATTCCCACCGCAGTCATCTCTCACAAACACCGCACCCGTGACGACTTTGAGCGGGCGCTGGTTGCGGAGCTGGAGGGGGTGACATGGGTGGCCCTGGCGGGCTTCATGCGTATCCTCACCGATACCTTCCTTTCGGCCTTTCCCGGGCGGGTTCTCAACATTCATCCCTCGCTGTTGCCGGCTTTTCCGGGCACCCATGCGGTTGCGCAGGCGCTGCGTGCGGGTGTGACTCAGGCAGGTTGTACGGTTCATTTTGTGGATTCGGGGCTGGATAGCGGTCCCATCCTCTGTCAGGGATCCTGCGCCGTACACGAGGACGACGACGAGGAGAGCCTGGCGGCCCGGATCCTGAAGTTGGAGCATGCGCTGTACCCGATGGCCCTGCAATGGGCGGTAGAAGGTCGGGTTTTTGTAGAGGGTGGCATCGCACGTGCGGTGATCCGCGAGGGCGAAAAACGCTGGTGGGTCGAGACGGATTGACATGAAAAAGCTCGCCTTCAGCCTCCTCGCTCTGGTGCTTGCGCTGCTTCTGATGGAGGCAGGAGCACGGGCCTATATGGCGAGCTTGCCGCGCCGTGAGATGCCCCTCCCGCTGCCGGGCCGGGCCACCGCCGAGGAGCTGGCAGGCATGGAGGCGCGGGCCGCTGCCTTGCGCAAGGAGCTGGCCCCGGTGCCGCTTTCCGCCGACGAGGAGCGCGGCTGGGGCCTTCCGGCGGGCACGGTGGGCGTGGAGGGGGGCGTCCCGGTGCGCTACAACAGCCTGGGCCTGCGGGGGCCGGAGCTGGCCCCTCGGGAGCCGGGGGA
Source organism: Alphaproteobacteria bacterium (assembly GCA_040376425.1). GTDB lineage: Bacteria > Myxococcota_A > UBA796 > UBA796 > SXON01 > CAITDR01. Next base: position 6,629 of record JBEIQS010000017.1, read on the forward strand.
GGAGCGGATTTTTACGCTGGGAGACTCCTCCATCTACGGCCAGGCGGTGCCTGAAGATGCGGTGTTCAGCTCGGTCGCCGCTGTCGAATTGCGGAAGACCTGGGGACGCCCGGTAACGGCGGTGATCGGCGGAGTTCCTGGCTATAACAGCACCCAATCCCTGGCGTTGCTGAAGAAGCTCGGCCCGCGGGTGCAGCCCACCTGGGTGGTGATCGGCTCGCTGTGGAGTGATGCCTATTCCGGGAACGCGCGGGAGATGGAAGCGGAGAAGAACCTCCTTCGGAAGCTCGCTTTGTACCGGCTTTCGGTGGTGGCGCTCTCGCCCTGGCTCTCTCCCCAGAAGGTCGGCTACCTTCGGGGGCGTGAAGACATCGGCCGGGAGAACGGTCCTCCGCCGCGAACCTCGCTGGAAGACTACCAGAAGAACCTTGCCGCCATGGTGGCCGAAGCAAAAAGTCTGGGCGCCCGGCCCGCCTTTGTGATTCTGCCTGCCCCCCTGGACTTCGACAGCATGCCCTTGCCGGAGGTGGTGGAAACCTACCGCCAGCAGCTGCGCGAGCTTGCGGCCAAGGAGGGGGCTCCCCTGTTGGACGGCCCCCTCCAGTTCCCCAAAGCCGGAGGTACGGTTGCTCATTTTGGTGATCAGGTCCACCCCAACGCCAACGGCCACCTCCTTTTGGGGCAGCTCTTGGCAGATGCCATCGGACAAGAAAGTCCGGTGAGTCTGAGGCCGGTTTCCCCATGATCCTCCTCGTCCTCTTGAGTTGTGGTGGGCCGGAACACCCGCAGGGACCGGGTGGGCCGGGTGGTCCGGGTGGTCCGGGCGGGCCCCGGGGTCCAGGAGAGGGGCCGCCACCGGGAGGGGGCATGGTACCGGGAGGAGCCCCCCCACCAGGGTCGCCGCCGCCTCCCCCCGGTGGCGGCCATCGTCCGCCGGACATGGCGGGGGGTGGGGCGCCGACCCCTGCTCCGAACACGCAGCAGATGAAGATTGAGCCTGGAAGTTCCTTTATTTCTTGGGGGTGGGCCCCCGAGCCGGTATCCCGCTTGCAGGACGTGGAGACGGGGACCCTCCAGGGCATCTACGACGGGGTGGTGATCCCCGCTGCTGGGAAAATCTGGGATATTCATCCTGGCCTTTCTGTGATTCAATGTACCTGCGACGAGACACCGACCTGCACCGGGCAAAGGGCTGAGCTGCGTCCCCTCCCCTCAGGTGCTGAGGAGCTGCTTCTTCCACCCAAGCCCGGGCGGTGGCGAGAGCTGGAGCAGCGCACGCGGATTCATGGCTCCGTAGGTCCTTTTTTGATGGCTTCGGCCGAACGTCGCGGAAGCTCTTGTGCGGGAGAACCGCAGCAGGAGCAGTATTTTGCGGTGACCGACATGCGCAGCCGCAAAGAGGTGGCCCTGCATGACCGCGGCGAAGAGTCCCTGGTGGCGATGGGACCGAAGAGCTGGGCGATCCGAGAAATGCTGCTGGATCCCGCAGTTCCAGAGGCGGGTACGGCGCGGTTGGCCTGGGTGCGTCCGGGCTGGGACGGCGACTCACTCCAGGTTTTCTACCGCTACTATGCAGCGTCTGAAGCCGGGAAAGGCGATGGCGTGGTGGCATTCAACACGCGCTCCGTGGAGCGCAGCTCCGGGGCCCCGCCGCGCTTGCTGATTCCCTATTCCAGTCGCCCGACGTCCATCTCCACGCTGTGGGGACAGGATCAGGCCGGTGGGTGGGCCATCGCCGAGCCCGGCATGGTCCCCCGGAAGCTCTTTACTCCGGAGCCCTGAGCGAACTGGCCGCCGCGCGGCCCAGGTGGGCGCGCAGCACGGTTTCGACCTCAGCCGTCTGCGCACCCTGGTCGTGGAGCGCAATGCGCAGCGGCGGGGCTGTAGGCCCTTCTGTGGCCACGTCCAGGACGAGCAGGCGCGCGGGGCCCAGGGTGGACCAGGACAGGCCGCGCACCTGCTCCCAAGGTAGACTCCAGCCCCAGTCCTCCAGCGGTCCCCCGTCGCTGGTGCGCAGGGACAGTCGGCTTTCATCGGCTTGCAGCTCGACTTCCCGCGTCACGACCTTCAACGCCATCCACAGCGGCATCACCAGCGCAACGAAGAGGCCTGCCACCATAAAGGCAGGGATATCCTGATCTCCCCACGCCAGAACCACCAGGAGTGTGCCCAGCAGTTCTACCAGGGCCACCACGCCCAACCCCACATAGAGTTGGGGCGGGCGGTGGGCGTAGACCGTCCAGCTCCGCATGGTCTAGTCCGGCTTGTCCACGAGAACGTAGCGGATGTTGCCCTTCAATGGCGTTCCGTTACTCCCCCCGTAGGTCCAGCCTTTCTGGCCGTCCATACTGTCCACCATGTCATAGCTGGCCTGCATGTCGGGATCGGTGCGCCGTGCGTCCGGGGCATCCAGGAAGTCGATATCGGGAACCCGAACCGCCGGGTTCCCTTCTTTGTTCTTGAAAAATTTTCCGGGGCGGATGTGAATCGCGCGCCAGGTCTGCTGGGAGAGCGGCGTCTCCGGCCCTGCGGTCATGAGGACGATGCGGGTTCCCACGGGACCGGCAATGGCAAGAGATTTGATCGAAGCAGGCATTTTGCCCTGCTGCCCCCCGACGGGGTGGATCTCCACCATATGGCGCTCCCCAGCGCAATTCATGCCTTCAAAAGCAGCGATATCCAGACGGGTGCGCGGCGCAAGCTTCCACTCCATGACCAACCCTCAGTAGTGAACGATGGAGTCTACAGGAAGTCCGCCCAGATTGGCACGGCCTCCCAGAAAATCCAGCTCCACCACAAAGGCGAAGCCGATCACCTCTGCACCGAGCTTCTGCACCAGACGTGCAGTGGCAGCAGCAGTACCACCGGTTGCAAGCAGATCATCGATGATCAGCACCCGATGCCCCTTGGAGAGGGCGTCCACGTGCATGTCCAGGGTCGCATGGCCGTACTCCAGCGCGTAGCTTTCGCTGACCCGCTCGTAGGGCAGTTTTCCCGGCTTGCGCGCTGGAACAAAGGCGCAGCCGAGTGCCATGGCCAGCGGCGCACCAAAGATGAAGCCGCGCGACTCCATGCCCACCACCGCATCGATCTTCTGTTCGCCGTAGAGGTTGGCAAAGTAGCCGGTGATCTCCCGCATCATCCGCGCATCCTGCAGGATGGGCGTGATGTCCTTGAACATAATGCCCGGCTTTGGAAAATCGGGAATATCCCGGATCGTTCCACGGACATGGGCGCTGACAGAGGCGAGATCTTCCATAGGGACTCCGATTCAGGCGGGTGGGCGCCACCAGCTTTGAAGCTGGGGCATAAAGCTGTGGGCGGTAAGGTCCATCTGCAAAGGCGTGAGCGTGGCCCACCCTTCTTCACAGAGTGGACCGTCGCTGCCGGGGGCATCGTCGAAGCGGTCGTGGTCGCCACCGATCCAGAAGTAGCGTTTTCCGCGCGGATCGGTATTCACCGCTACATAAGGATGGTAGTAGCGGCGCCCCATGGGGCATACCTGCAACCCTCGCACCTGATCGGGTGGCAGGTTGGGCACGTTCAGGTTCAGGAGTGTGGAGCGGGGAAGACCGTGCACCAGCACCTTTTCTGCAAGCTGCCGTGCGTAGTGCTGTGCTGCACGCCAATCCGGCTGCTGCCCGGAGCGCAGGTACAGGCTGACCGCGATGGAGGGGATGTCCATGCTGGTTCCCTCCTTTGCGGCCGCGACAGTGCCCGAATAATGCACATCCGTGGACAGATTTGAGCCACGGTTGATGCCCGAAACCACCAGATCGGGTCGCGACGGTAGCACCTGGTGGCAGGCCAGGTACACGCAGTCGGCGGGAGTCCCTGTCACTGCGAAATAACGAGGTCCATGCTCCACAATTCGCAGCGGTTCGTGCATGGTGAAGGAGTGGGACTTCGCCGATTGCTCGGAATGGGGCGCCACAACCCAGACCTCTCCCAGGTCCTCCAGCGCATCTTTCAGCGCCAGCAGACCCGGAGCGTCGAAGCCGTCGTCGTTGGAGACCAGAATTTTCACCGTCGCCATGTATCCTACTTGGAGAATTTGCGCATCGATCGCAATCCCTATGCAGATGTACACTGAAAGGATGCGCCGTGGAGGTGGATGCAAAAAAAGTTCAACCGAAGCCCTGGATCTTCCGGGGGCGCCGGGGTAATCTTTGCTCCCCCCGCGGATGGCCCCATCCGCAAACCTCCTCCTGAAGCCCTCCAACATCCCCTCCAGGCCCTCCGGAAGCTGCATGCGCCCCCGATATGCTGATCTGTTCCGCCGTATGATCGACCCAGACCCCTCTCTCGCCGACGCCGCCTTCGACGCAGTTTTGTTCGACCGGCAAGAGGCGATTCCCGACCTGATTGAGTGCTACCAAAAGAGCAAGCGAGATGCGCACACGCGCTATCTGGTGATCCAGTTGCTCGGCTTCTCTGGTGGCAAAGATGCCGTTCCCACCTTGGTAGAGGCCCTTAGCGACAAAGACGCAACGGTGCGTGCCGAGGCCTGCCGGTCGCTGGAAGACCTCACTGCCGCGCACGCCCTGCCGCTTCTGGAAGCGCGCCTGGCCGATGTGGACGCCGAGGTTCGCGCCGCCGCCGCCGAAGCTATCGAGGCCTTGCGCGCCACGGGCTGATCCGCGACAGGAATGTCCCGGTCGCCGCTCCCCTCTTGTTGGGCTATCCTTGTTTTATCCGGGGATGGCCATGTCGCTTTTTTGGTTGGGGATGGGTGCTGCCCATGCATTCTGTGGCACCTATGTGGGGCCGGTGGGCTCGGCCTTTGAGAATGAGGCCTCCCAGGCCATTCTGGTGCGCGATGGGACTCAGAACATCCTGAGCCTGGCCAACCAGTTCACCGGGGATGTGGCGGATTTTGGCCTGTTGATTCCGGTGCCCGAAATCTTGACGGCGCAAGATGTGTCTCTGGTCGACCAGGCGCTGTTCGCCGAGGTCGAAGCCTACTCCGCTCCCCGTCTGGTCAGCTACGACTGCGACGATTTTATGTATGGGGATGAAAACGGTCCTCCGTCCTCGGAGGAGGATGGCGGCAGTGCCCACGGGGTGACGGTGGAAGAGTCCTTCGCGGTGGGTGCCTACCAGATCGACGTACTTTCCGCGACCGGTGCGGGCGGATTGTTGGACTGGTTGGACGCCCGGGGTTTTGATCTCCCGCAGAGCTCGCTGCCGATTCTGAACGACTACATCCAGGACGACTTTTACTTTCTTGCTGCCCGTGTGAGCCTGTCAGAGCTTCCCGAGGCCAATGCCTACCTCTCCCCCCTCCAGCTCCGCTATACGTCCGAGAGCTTCACCCTGCCCATCCGCATCGGAACCACGGTGTCCTCCGGCCGGCAGGAGGTGGTGCTGACGGTGCTGAACCGCGGCAGTGCAGGGAAAACGTCGATTTCCAACTACCCGCAAGCGACGTTGGAAGATGAGTGTATGATCCCGCAGGAGGTGGTGGGCTACGGCGCCTTCTATGAAGAGCAGCTTCAGGATGCCTTTTCGCAGGGTCTCTGGGTGGAGGAGTACTCCTGGGCCCTGGGCTCCTGCGACCCCTGCTCGGCCGAGCCGCCCACGCCGGAGACCTTGAGCGCCTTGGGGGTGGGCTGGACCGACGACGACACATGGATCACCCGCATTCGCGCCCGCTATACGCCGGAGCAGGCCACCACCGACCTCGCACTCTACCAGAGTGGTCTGCAGGAGAGCTCTCAGGTCCGGTATGTGCTCTATGACAGGTACATGGAGAGCTATTTCCCGGTGTGCGGCCTTGGCATGGTGGAGGATCCCGAGCAGTGCCCCTCCGATAGCGACCCGCCCTCGGCGGAGGACTCAGACCAGGACTTTGACACCCCCCTCAAAAGCACCTGTGGCTGCTCCACCGGCGGCGCTTCGCTCTCCGTCTTACCCCTACTGGCTCTTCTTTTCTTTCGGAGGAAATCATGTTCCTGACCCTTCTTGGCGCGGCGCAGGCCTTCTGCGGTACCTATGTCGGGCCGCTGGGCTCTGAGCTGGAAAACTCTGCTTCTCAGGTGATCCTGGCCCGTGATGGCAACCTGACCACCCTGACTCTGGCGAATGATTTTTCCGGAGATGTGTCGGACTTCGGGCTGGTCATCCCGGTACCGGAGATTCTCACTGCCTCGGATGTTTCCGTGGTGGATGCATCTCTTTTTGCGGCCCTGGACGACTACACCGCGCCCCGGCTGGTCAGCTATGACTGTGGCGACTTTCAGCCGGATTCTGGGGCGGTGGCGGACAGTGCCTCGGACGGGGGCGGGGGTGGGGGTGGCGCAGATGGTGTTACTGTAGAGGAATCGTTTACTGTCGGTGCCTACCAGATCGACGTGCTGTCGGCCACAGGCTCCGAAGGGCTATTGAGCTGGTTGGATGCCCAGGGTTTTGACCTGCCCGACGCGGCCTCCCCCGTGATGCAGGAGTACATCGACGGCAACTTCTACTTCCTGGCGGCGCGGGTGAACCTGTCCGAGCTGCCGGGTGCACTGTCCTATCTCTCGCCCTTGCAGTTTCGCTACGAATCCTCCAGCTTTGCCCTGCCGATCCGCATCGGCACCACGGTTTCTCCCGGCCAGCAGGAAGTGGTGATCCACAGCCTTAACCCCAGCGACGGCGGCAAGGTCAGCATCTCCAACTACCCAGCGGCCACGCTGGAAGATGAGTGTATGATCCCGGAGGATACTGCGGATGTGGGCACCTTCTACCAGGATCAGCTTGCGACGGCATTCTCGCAGGGTCTTTGGCTGGAGGAGTACTCCTGGGGTCTGGGCTGGTGCGACCCCTGCTCCTCTGAGCCGCCTTCCACGGAACAACTTGCGGACATGGGCGCCAATTGGAGCGGAGACACCTGGATTACGCGCCTCCGCGTGCGCTACACTCCCGAGCAGGCGACCCAGGACCTGATGCTCTACCAGAGCGGCATCCAGGAAACCAGTCAGGTCAAGTACATCGTCTATAATGCCCCAATGGAGGAGTATTTTCCAGTGTGTGGTCTGGGCATGTTGGAAGATCCACAGACCTGCGATGACGACGATGGTGGCAACGAAAACGAAGGAGACAATGTGACGGACCCGCCCGGCGATGACGGCGATAAGTCGTCGGCCACCTGTGGCTGTGCGAGCCAGTCCGCCGCGCCCGGTCTGCTTGTTTTTGGTCTGGCGGCTGCCCTGATTGGGCGACGGAAAATCCGAGCCGCTTGAACAGCGGCCGGTTCCACACGCTACATTCCCGGTATGGTGCTGCTCTGGTTTCTGGCCTGTGCTGCGTCGGGAGAAGAGGACTCCTCGGACGAAGCCCTTTGCGAGCCGGGGCCACGGCCCACACTGGAGATCGGGACGGGGGAGCAGGCCTTCTCCCCCCTATCCAGCGGCGGGGGTACACTCGAGCTGGTGTACGGCCCACAGGGGGGTGTGCACGCCGTTTTGGCCCTCCGGGCGCGAGGGTTGGACGACACATCCCCCGTGGTCACCCGGATTGTGAGCGAAGTGGACGGGGAGATCCTGGCGGATGTCGTCCCCTATCTCAGTTTTCGCTGTGTGGGGCCAAATGGCGCGCAAGAAGTATCGGGCGCCATCCTGGTCTATTCCACACCTGACCTCGACCGGTTGGTGGGTCAGGAGGCCACGATCATCGCCACAGCCACCGATGCGGCCGGTTCTGTAGCCTATGCTACAGCTCGGGCGCTGATGGTGAATGGCGAGGCCGCCGCCGACTAGGAGGCGTGAATCTTCACGGTCGCTTCGATATCCTCCAGGATCAACTTCAGGGCATCGAAGTTGGGGTGCCGCAGCATCAGCCAGGCGTTGGCCATAAAGCCACCTTCCACCGGACGTGCGGGGGAGCCCACGGGGGGCAGGTGTGCCTTGGAGATAAAAGCCCCGTACTTCGCCTGGATCCGGTCCATACCCTCATAGGCACGGATGGTCCCGTCGGCGGTGGGCCGGATGGCCTGGAGTGCCGCCGCGTAGCGACGGCTGGGGCGCTGAGAGCAGCGTCCGACCGCCACAACCTCGGCCCAGGCCACATAGAGATCCATGTCATTGGCCAGGTTGTGTACATCCCAAAAGCAGACGCCGGGAGGCCGGGCGCCAATCTCGGAGAAGCGGTAGCCCTTGGGGCCGAAAAACCACTCCTGGTGCGTGGGGGTGTTGGTCAGGCCCAGGGCCTGCACCACCTTCTTGCCCCAGTCGCGCACTTCCTGGTAGGCACCTACGGTGTCGATCAGGTTGGTGGTCACAATTCGGGGAGCGCCCTCGCGGGTGCGCATGGCCTCCAGCACGTTGGGGAAATAGTGGGAAACCCCGTCAAAAACCACTTCGTCGCCCATCAGGAGGGTATCGTAAAATCCTTCGTGTCCTTCGATAAACTCCTCGAAGGCTGCGGCGCCACCCTTGTCCAGGTGGTGCTCCCGGCAGGCTTCCAGTAATTGCCGGTCGTTGGTCACTTTATGCGTACCGGCCGCACCCGCACCCGCGATGGGCTTGATGATGATGGGGTAGCCCACCGAGCGGGCGAAGGCCATCCCCTCCCCCACCGTCTCCACCCGCGCACTCTTGGCGCAGGGAATTCCCGCCTTCCGAAGTACATCCTTCATCAGGGTCTTGTCGCGGCAGACCAGGACCTGCTGCGGGGTCAGGCCGGGGATGCCGGTGCGCTCCCGCACCCGTGCCACCGGCAACATGTGCGTTTCGATGGTGGCTTCCAGCCGATCAACCCAGCTTTTGCGTTGGATCGAGCGCACCGCCTTTTCCAGCTCCTCGTCGTCCAGCATCCGCGGTAGGTACACATAGTCATCCAGCCAGGATTTTAATTGGGAATCCAGGTACTCCACAGGCGCATCGCCGATGCCGGTCACCCGCGCCCCGACGGCGCGCAGAGCGCGCGCAAAGTTCCGTTGGTTTGCGGGAAAGTGAGGCGCAACAAGGATGACGTGCATGGAACTCCAGAGAGGCCCATCATCCTACCACAGCTCGCGCTGCTCTCGGATTTTCGTCGGTAGGCAGTTATATTTGGTAGGTGTTTGTGCTACAATGCTCGCCTTCGACGAGCGTGCGTTGTACTCCTTCTTCTTGCTTGCCTGTGCCCCCTACCCCGAGGGGCTCCTGGCCACGCCGGCGGGCGATGGCCCCATGGTGGACGTAGATTGGGACGCCGAGCCACTTCCGGAAATTCCCTTTCCCAATGACCTTTCCGCGCGCCCCGACCCGAGCACCCGCACGGGACTGCGGCTCAACCTGCCGCTGGACGCCCCCACCGAGCAGGAGAACGAGACCCGCGCGAAAATCAACGAGCTGGACGGCTTTGGGACCTACGCCCCCCTCACCGTTTCTTTCAACGCTCCGTTGGATTTGGCCGAGCTGGCGTTGCGCCATCGCTCCGACAGCCGGCTGGGCGCCGAGTCCTTTGATGACGACGCTGTTTTTGTGGTGGACGTCACCCCGGGCTCGCCCACCTACCTGCAGGCCGTGGACCTGGACATCGGGCAGGGGCACTTCCCCATGGATGTGCCGAACCCCAACCGCTACTTCCCCAACGACACGCGTTTTGATAATCCTTCCGTGGTTTTTGATACCACCGAAGAGGATCTGGATGGCGACGGCGAGCTGGATTTTGGCGAGGACATCGACTTCGACGGCATCCTGGACCACCCCAACGTCTGGCCGGCCGGTGGAGATGCCCGCGCCGACCTGCTGAGCTGGTACGAAAAATCGACGGATACCCTGATCTTCCGGCCAGTGGTCCCCCTGCGCGAGCGCACCCGCTACGCGGTGATCCTCACCGATCGACTGGTGGGCGAGGACGGCGAGCCGGTGCGTTCGCCCTTCGCCTATGTGCACCACCTGCGCCAGACCGAGTCCCTGCGCCCGCTGGAAGATGTAATGCCAAAGCTGGGATTGACGTTGGAAAACGTCGCCTTTGCCTGGAGCTTCACCACCGGCAGCCAGACCGCGGACATGGTGGACATTCGCCTTGGACTCTATGGCGAAGGTCCTCTGGCCGGCATGGCCACCACCTTTCCGGCGCAGGTCACCGAGGCCTTGCCCCTGCATGAGCTGAACGGAAACCCGGAAACCTGGCGTCTGCCTTCGCAGATCCTGGTGGACCAGCTTGTGACCCTGGGCCTGCTGGATGGTCCGGGCGGGCCCGTGGTCGCCGACAATTACGCGGCCTTTGGCGACGTGGTGGTGGGTGGTGCGCTGGACGTGCCCTACTTCCTGGCGGATCGGGACGACGGCGGTGCCTGGGATGCGGACGAGTGGTTCTCTATTGACGTGTCAACAGGCAGCTATGCGGCCAAGCCGCAGCGGGTGGCCTTCACCTGTGTAATTCCCAAGGAAGGTCTTACCCAACAGCCCTATCCGGTGGTGCTATTCGGGCATGGCTACGGTTCCTCCCGCTTCGACTTCCTCGGCTTTTCCTGGGCCATCAACCGCATGGGCTGGGCCGCCTGCGCGGCGGACTTCCCCGGCCATGGCCCTACGGTTGACCCCGATCAGGAAGTGCTGATCGAGGGGGTGCTCGGCAGCCTGGGCCTGCTGCCCTTCTACACACACCTGCTCGACTCGCGCTATCGCGACCTGGACAACGACGGACGTCGGGACTCGGGCGGGGATCAGTGGACGGCCGATGCCTTCCACACCCGGGACATGGTGCGCCAGGCGGCGGTGGACTGGATTCAGATGGTCCGCGCCTTCAAGGCCTGCGGAACGGGCGAGATGAGCTTGCCGGATGGGGGCACGGCCGCAAGCTGCGACTGGGACGGCAACGGTATCCCCGACATCGGCGGTGCCGATGGCCGCTTCTCGATCATCGGTGGTTCTCTCGGGGGAATCAACGCCGCTGTGGCGGCCGCGGTGATGCCGGAGGTGGAGAGCTTCGGTCCCATCGTCCCCGGGGGCGGCCTCTTGGATGTGGCAGTGCGCACCGAGATTGGCGGGGCGGTCGAGGCCATGTTCGGTCGGTTGGTCACCCCGATGTTCCTGGGCTACCCCGACGGAAGTGGCGGGATTCGGGTCACCCAATTGGTGAACTCGGTGGCGGATATGCGCGAGCTGCCCGTGGGCAGCTTCCCCAGTATTCCCGCCGGGGCTACCCTGCGTGTGGAGAACCTGGACAACGGCACGATGCGCGAGGGCGCCCTGCCCGCCGATGGGGTGTTCCGCATCAGTATCGGCGCCGATGCTCCTGATCCCTTTGAAAAACGTCTGATTTCGGGCATGCCCGAGAGCGGACCCGAGGAAGGTGGGGTGTACTCGGTGGCCGACAATGAGGGGCTGGGGGATCACCTGCAGATCAGTCTGGTGGATGCCGATGGTGCAGTACTCGCTACCTTGAACCAATGGACAGAGGCTGTCGTGCATGAAGGGGTCACGATGGAGGCGGGCTCTCCGCTGATCTCTGCCTCACATGGGACCGGGCATGTGCGCTCGACTCCCCAACTTCGTCGTCTTGCGATGGTCTTCGGCGCAATTCTGGAGCCTGGAGATGCCATTGCCTATGCCCCGCACTATGTGCTGGAGCCCTTCGAGGAGCTGGGTGGTCGCCCCGCAAACGTCCTCCTTATGCCGACGGCTGGGGACACAATCGTTAATGTAAATACAGGGATCGCTCTGGCGCGGGCGGCAGGCTTCATCGACCGCACCAAGGAGGATCCGCGCTACGGGATGAGCCAGGATCAATGGCTGATCGACCGCAAGGTGGTGCAGGGCTTGGAGGAGTTCGGCCCCTACGTCTGCGCCGACGGCCGTCCCTGCCTCTTTGATGTGGAGAATGGCGATAGGGGTACCGATGGCATCGGCGCCACCTCCGACACACCGCTGCACGCGACCGTGGAGTCCACCTCTGGCCTGGGTGCCCTCCGGCTTTCCTATGCAGACCCTCAGGGAAGTCACGGCTTTGCCCTCCCCGAACCGGACAAGCCCTTTGACATCAACACCTACTCCCTGATGCAGATCGTCAGCTTCACTGACAGCGGGGGCACCCGGATCAACGACGACCTGTGCCTGGCCGATGCGAGCTGCGTCTGGATTCCTTCCCTTCCGCAGGGAGGTGGCCAATGATCCTCACCCTCCTCTCCCTCCTCCACGCAGAGGAAGTGCCATCCCCCGCCCCGGAGGCCCCCGCGCCCGAGTCCCCCGCGCCCGAGGCCCCTGCGGCTGCTTCGGAAGTGATCCCACAGGGCCCGCCCGCCCAAAACTCCTTTATGTTGGGTGGCCGGAGATTTCAAACCAGCGGCGAGTTGCGGTGGATTGCCAATATGCCGCCCGCACAGCTTCCCGTGGGGATCTCCGGCGAGAAGTTGGGCCAGAGTTTTGTGGTGGACCAGCGGGTTCGCCTGGGTCTGGCCACCCGCACCGACACCAGCGTGTGGACTGCCGAGGCTGATCTGTTTACGGGCCAGATCGTCGGGGATACCTGGGATATTGCCGGATCCGAAGACCAGCGTCACCGCGAGCGCCTGGGCATCGCCTCCGCAGACTCCTTCAAGGCCCGCAAGCTGAGCCTGGACCTCAAAACCGATATCGGAACCTTCAACTTCGGCCTCCAGACCTCCCACTGGGGCCTGGGGATGATCGCGAATGATGGGGCCCATGGTCCCGTCTTTGGGCGCAATGACTTCGGGGATCGTGTCCTTCGGGTGCGCTACAACACCCGCGTGGTGGACCGCCTTGTGGTGGTGGCGGCCGCGGATCTGGTGGTCGAGGATGACACAGCTTCGCTGGCCGAGTCTCAATTTGCCTGGCAGCTTGTGGGTGCGATGGTGTGGGCCCAACCGGATGCGCTGCGTGTGGGTATCTACGGCGTCTATCGCGACCAATTGGAGGCGGATCAGCGTCGCCGTACCCGTGTGGCGGTGCTGGATGGCTACATCGAGTCGCCCTTCCGCATCGGCCGCTTCCCCGCCTCGGCGGGTGTGGAAGTAGCGCTCATCTCCGGTGGGACCGATCGATCCAACAGCTACAACGCCCGAAATGGACTGGCCGTACTTTCGCAGGGGGCCCTTGGCTATCTGAAGGTCGCCGACCCCAAGGAGCGCTACGGAATCACGCTGCGGGCCGGTTTTGCCTCGGGAGACGGCAATCCTGACGATGGCATGAGCCGGGACTTCAGCTTTGACCGGGATCTTGACGTGGGCATGGTGCTCTTCGACGAGGTGGGTGGCGCGCTGGAGGCCGGGGCCTACGCCGAGCTGACCGATCCGGAAAACACAGGGCATCCGCCGGATGGTGTAGAGGCGACCGTGACCGAGGGCGCCTTCCGCCGCGCCAGCTTCATCCAGCCGGTGGTGGATGTGCGTCCGCTGAAGTTCCTGGACCTGCGCCTGGGCTACCTTGCTGCTTGGTCCACCGCGCCGATCGCCCAGCCCTACGCCACCTATCGCAATGGGGGCGTGCCCACCAACGTAGCTGGAGAAGCGACGTCGGGCTACTGGCTGGGCTCAGAGGTGGACGTGCGTGCCACGGTGGGCGATGTGCCGGTCAACATGGGACCCACCTCCCTCCTGCCGGCGGTGATCCTGGACTTCGGCTACGCCATGCCCTCACCCCAGCTCGGGGTGGGCAAATCCGCAATTCTCGGCCGGGCAACCGCACAGATCCGCTGGTAGCTGCCGGCCGTCTCAGGTGCCGTGGCGCGACCGCTCCCCGTTGATTGAACGTTCAATCAAGGACGGGAGGCTCAGCCCAGCTCGTGGATGTTGATGAAGCGCGCCCCCTGGATGGGGATGCGCCCCAGCAGCGTGCAGGGCTCGTCGATCTGATCTTTCCCAACTTCGGTAAGCAGAATCCGGCCGCGATGTGCGGACAGGTTCATCATCCAGCGTGCCAGGTAGAAGGGCCCGGCCAGCTCCCAGCCCTCCGCCGGGCGGCGGGTGTCGGGCATCAGCCGCACCACGCCAGGCGCAATCCCGGCGGACAGCCGGAAGCCTGCCCGCGCGGTCAGCTTGGACAGGTTCTGGCCGGTGCGCACCACACGCCCCATCGTCTCGCGCAGGCCCTGCCCCGCGGTCCAGATCACCAGCGCCGCGCCTTCCCCACTCTCCCAAATCTCTCCCCCCGCTTCCGCCAAGAGTCCGCCCCATTCCTGGCTGAGGACGCCGAGCGTGCTCCGTGGCGATGCGATGGCACGGGGCGGCAGTGACGCCTCTACGGCCATCACCACCACGGCCACGGGGGCCGGCCCGCGAAGAGGGCGGGGGGCAGGCCGGGACTCCGGCGCCTTTTCGGTCACCGTCGCCGTCTCTACCGAGCGCAGATACACCGAAAGATCGTGGTTGGTAGCGCGCAATCCCTCACGAAGCACCACCTGGGTGATCGCCTCCATCATCTCTGCGGCATCGGCGTAGCGCCCGTTGGGGTGCCGATCCAGTGCCTTCAACATCACGGCTTCCAGATCCTCGGAGATCTCCGGCCGGTGGGCGCGGGGGCTGGGCACCTCCGCGCGGCGGACCCGCGCCATGGTCTCTTCGCGGGTCTTTGCCTTGAACAGGCGTTTTCCGGTGACCAACTCGTACAGCACTGTGCCCAGGCTGAAGAGGTCGGAGCGCCCATCCAGTGCCCGGCCTTCCACCTGCTCTGGGCTCATGTAGGCGTATTTTCCACGAATCACGTCTTGAGGACCGCGCTGGAAAGCCGCGCGCGAAATCCCGAAGTCGGTGAGCTTCACCTCTCCCGCAAAGGACAAAAGCATGTTCTGGGGAGAGATGTCACAGTGCACCAGATAGAGCGGATGCCCCTCGGCGTCTGCGGCGGAGTGGGCGAAAGCCAGCGCCTTCAACACTTCGCAGATGATAAAAAGCGCGAGAGGGAGGGGAAAATCTCCCATGGTTCTGGTCTTCTGTACAAGCCGAGCCAGGTCCATTCCATGCACATGCTCCATGGCGATGTACAAAAACGGGCCCTCCTGGCCCAGCTCGAAGACCTGCACAATGTTCACATGGGACAGCGCTGCTGCAATCCGCGCTTCCGCCATAAAGAGCTGCTTGAACTCGTCGTCCTGGGCCAGGGTGTCCAGCATGCGCTTGATGACGAGGGTTTTTTCAAAGCCCATCGCCCCCTGGATGCGGGCCCGAAAAACCTCGGCCATACCGCCCACGGCGATTTTTTCCAGCAGGGTGTAGTGGGCAAAGGGGGCGGGAAGGGTCTCGTTGCTCAAGCAGTCTCCGGCACGGCGCGGCGGGTTCCGTTAAGACTATCACTTCTGGAGATGTATCGTGTCCTTGGACGCCCTGCGGGGCTTGGTGGCGAGACTGCGGAGCGACTGTCCTTGGGATCGGCAGCAGGATGCCCTCTCCATGCGGCCCTATTTGATGGAAGAGCTCTTTGAAGCTCTGGAAGCGATCGATCGGCAGGAGCCGGTGGCCATCCAGGAGGAGCTGGGGGATTTGCTGTTTCAGATCTTTTTTCACGCCCGTCTGGCGGAGGAAAAGGGCGACTTTGACATTGAGCAGGTTGCCGCCGGGGTCACCGAGAAGATGATCCAGCGCCATCCCCATGTATTCGCCGATCCCAGCCTTCCGGGTGGGCCGGGGGTATGGGAGGCGCGCAAAGCGGCCCGCCGGACCGGCTCCCGGGTGGACGGCGTTCCCCGGGATCTTCCCGCCCTGCAGCGGGCCCATCGCGTGGGAGAAAAGGTCGCATATGTGGGCTTTGACTGGCCGGACCGCGAGGGCGTGTTTAGCAAGTTGCGGGAGGAGGAGGCGGAGCTTCGGGAGGCACTGGAGAGTGGCGACCCGAGCCGTATCCGCCATGAGTATGGAGACTTTCTGCTGGCCGCCTCTTCCCTGGGGCGGCACATCGGAGTGTCGGGAGAGGATGCGCTGAGAGAGGCGAATGCACGCTTTGAGGGCCGCTTTCGGAAGGTGGAGCTCCTTGCGCAAGCGCAGGGCGTGCCGATGGAGCAGGCGGGTGCGGAAGTGTTGGATGCCTGGTGGCAGGAGGCAAAGAGAACATGACATCGATCGTACTTTTTTTGATGTTCACGGTGCTACCGGCCATCGAGTTGTGGCTGATCATCCGCGTGGGCGAGCAGGTGGGCGCCTGGCAGACGGTGATGATGCTGGTGCTGGCCGGGGTGGTGGGGAGCTGGCTCGGGAAGCGGGCAGGTTTCCAGGTGATTCGCGAGATTTTTGACGGGCTTCGGCAGGGAATTCCGCCGGCGGACAAGCTGGTTGAGGCGGGACTGGTCCTGGTGGGCGCCGTGCTCCTGATCACCCCCGGCTACCTGAGCGATGTGGTCGGGCTGCTGCTCTTTGTGGGGCCGGTGAGGCGGCTGTTGGCGCCTCCGATCAAGAACCTGGCTTGGCGGTGGCTGTTGCGCCGTGGGCTGAGTGTGGGGCCGGTGGCGGCCGGCCCGGGTGCCCCGCGACCTGCGGCGACCAAGGAGTCGGCGGAGCCTCCTCATTTTCAACATCCCGTCGCTTGAGGGCTGGCCGACTGCCTCGGAAGTGAATAGATTTTGAATAGAGGGATTCATGATGGCCCCATTCGAAGTCTTCTTCGACGGCGATTGTCCGTTGTGCGTGCGCGAGATCGCGATGCTCAAGCGCTTGGATCGTCGTAAGGCGATTCAGTTTACTGACATCACATCCATCGATTTTTCTGTGGGTTCTATCGGAAAAGACTATGAAACGCTGATGGGCAGTATTCACGGAAAAATGGCGGATGGAAGCTGGGTCAGTGGAGTTGAGGTCTTTCGACAACTCTACAGCGCAGTGGGGCTGGCACCGGTGGTCGCAGCCACCCGTCTGCCGGGTGTAGCGTGGATGTTGGACCAGGCCTATGGGGTCTTTGCGCGCAATCGCCTCGCCTGGACGGGGCGAAGCGGTTGTGAAACCGGCACCTGCAAAGTGGGGGCATGATGTCTGACATTGGCATGGGCATCGGTGCACTTTCCAAGGCGACGGGCGTACCGGTCAACACTCTGCGCACCTGGGAGCGTCGCTACGGCGTGCCGACGCCGGCGCGCACCGAAGGGGGCCAGCGCATCTACGACACCGCGGAGGTGCATCGCCTACGGATGGTTGCACGGGCGTTGGATAAAGGGCATCGGCCCGGCCAGATTATGAGGGCTTCGGTGGCCGAGCTTCAGACGCTTATGGGTGAGGTTGTCGGCTTGCCTGCTCCTGCGGTGTCGGAAGGTCCCTACATGACCGACACCACGCCGATGATGGAGGCCGTCCAGAAGTTGGACGGGGACATGCTGGAGGCGGCATTGTCCACCGAGCTGGCGCGCCTGGGCATGGTGTCTTTTTTGGAAGACCGGGCCGCGCCTTTTTTGGGGGCGATTGGCTGCGCCTGGCAGGGAGGCAAGATCCTCCCGTACCAGGAACACTTTGCGACTGAGCACCTGAGAGACTTCCTGGCCGGACAGTGGCGGCGCATGAGCGACCTGTCGCGGGGGCCGACGGCGGTCTGTGCGGCGCTACCCGGCGAACGACACCACCTGGGCCTGCACCTTGTGGCGTCGGTTCTGGCCGCACAGGACTGGAGAATCGTCTATCTGGGTGGAGATACGCCAGTTTCTGATATAGAGGCCTGTATACGGCAGGTGGGTGCCAAGGCGCTGATGGTCTCGGTTTCGGCGGTGGCCTCGCCGCAGGACAGCCGTTGGTTGCTGAATGCACTGCGGAGCCGCCTGCCTGCCGAGGTGGCTGTGGTGGTGGGCGGAGCGGGAGCGCCTGCCGACATCGAGGGGGTGCAGCATTTCCCGGATCTTCACAGCCTGAGCGACTGGGCCCGGGGAGCACGCGAAAGTGCTGTGGGTGCCGGGTCTTGACCTGTCAAGATAGCATCAGAATCCGATTGTTCTGACCAGGCGAACTCCTAAGTCAACAATGCGATCCTGGAAGGCGTCGCCATGGCGGCGTGCGCCCCTTCCGCCGCGGGGGTGGGCGGTCCAGGTTCCGCCTCGATTCCAGTACAAGGCGGCGGGCGCGGAAGAAAGCGGCGGAAGTGGCCCCTCGGGAAAGGGTTCGGGGGTGGCGGGGTCGGCGCACCAGCAGCGCATGTTCCCCCCGAGGTGTCGCACCCCGTAGGGGCTGGTGTCCATCGGGTGCTCGTGCGGGAGTGCCGGGGCGGGGCCCTGGCTGCCGCTGTCCAGCGAGCGGCTGAAGGTGAGATCCAGGGTGTTTCCCCAGGGATAGAGCCGCGCATCCACGCCTCGCGCCGCCTTCTCCCACTCCAGATCTCGGGGCAGGCGCCACGGGAGTCCGCTTTGGCGGCTCAGGTCGGCGGCAAAGGCTCGGGCATCGTGGTGATCCACGCGGAAGACCGGGTAGTCCGGGTTCCAAACCTCTCCGTCGGCATCGGGAACCAACTGGAAGCCCGCTTCTGTCCTTCCATAGCCCTCCTTTACATCCTCCGGTCGGATCGAACGGTCCCGCGGCACATGGGGCAGCGCTCGGGCCTCCCCCTCCCGCTGCCAGAGGCTGTTCAGCCAGGCCAGCCAGTCTCCATGGCTCACCGGAAAGCGCTGCATCACAAAGGCCTCCAGCCAGTAGCGGCGGGCCGGCCAGGAGTAGATGGCTTCAGGATCCCCACCGGCGTGAAACCATCCGGCTGGCACGTAGCAGTCGTTGGGGCCCAGTTCCTCCGGAAAAGGGAGGTAGATCGGATAGGGGGTAGTGGAGTGAGGGGGGCAGCCGTCCCAGTGCTCCAATCGACGAACATAAACAGGATACTCTACTGTTGCCCGCCCGGGCGCCTGGATGCGCAGCAACCAGCTTCCCATCGGCAGCTCCACCGCCTGCAGGGGGGTCGGGCCGAGATCTCGGGCAAAAACCGGCACCAGATGCCGATCCTGCTCCACATAGCGGTACAGGTTCACCCGTGCCCCCGAGGGCTCGGTGTGCAGGGTCACCGCGCCATTCCCCGCCAGGTAAGCGCGGAAGCGGCCACGGTCGTGCCCCGCCAGCAGGCGCTCGGCGCGCAAGGCAGTCGCATGGTCGCCTGCCGCCTCGGCCTGCACGTGTTCCTGATGGTAGAACTCTGCAAGGTCATCGTGGGCTTCTACCAGATCGGGGGCCTGCAACAGGGCCGCCCCCAACAGACGCTGCACCTCCAGGTGGGCCAGATCCGCCTCGCGGCTGCTGCGGGTCGCCAGGTCCTGTTTTTCCCAGGCGGGGCGCTTTTTTTCGATCGGATCCAAGGGGCGGGTTCGCGAAAGCAGGGCCTCGGCCTGCTGCCAGTGGGCCTCGGCGTCCCGCCGCAGGGTGGCCTCCTCCCGCTGGAGGCGGCGGGCTTGCACCACCAATTTCATGGCCTGGTCGCGGCGTTCGGCGCCTCCCAGATAGGATTGGAGGGCCCCGGCGAAATCTGCTGCGGAGATCCTGGATTCGGGAGCACGCTGCAGGGCGCTGCGGGCCAGATCCAACAGCTCGGGCACCGCGTGTGGCCCGGCTGGAATTTCGGGCAGAGGCTCCAGCTCGACGCGCGGCGGCACGCGCCCCAGCAGTATCTCCCACAGCATCACGCCTAGGGCGTACACATCCGCGGGCGGGCCGGCCCGATGGCCTTCGCCCAGGGCCTGCTCGGGGGCCATGTAGGCCATGGTGCCGAAAACCGAACCGGCGCGTGTCTGAAAGGCGGGGATCGAGGCTCGATCACTGGTGATCGGTGCCTCCTCCTCCTCCCAACCGCGCTCCTCTTGACGTGTCCAGATTTTGGCCAGGCCCCAGTCCAGAACCAGGACCTCGCCGTGGGAGCCCACCATCACATTACCCGGCTTCAGATCCCGGTGGATCACGGAGCGGGAGTGGGCGTACGCGATCGCTTCGCAGACCGTTCGAAAGCTGTCCACCAGACGATGCAGGGTCCAACCGGAGTGGTCGCCGCTGCGGTGCCAGCCTTCGATCGCATCGGCAAGGCGCGGGCCCCCCACCACCGGCATGGTGTAGTAGGCCCGGCCGTCGGCCAGGGTACCCAGGTCGTGGATCGGGATGATGGCGGGATGCGAAAGCTGGGCGGTGATCTGCGCCTCCTCCTGAAAACGGAGGATAGCAGCGGAGGAGTTGCGAACTGCCTGGCCCACCACCTTCATGGCCACCTGGCAGTGCAGGCGCTGATCCTCCACCAGCCAGACCTCGCCCATGCCCCCCTGGCTCAAAAAGCGGAGGAACTGATAGCGCTCCAGGCCGATGGGGTCGTGGACCGGAACCGCAGCGGGCTCATCCACCACCGGATAGGTGGCAAAGGGGTCGGACACGGACCCGTTCTATCTCGAAAATCCCAAGCCCGCCCTTTTCCGTCGTGGCCTTGCGTTGTACGGGTGACAGGAATAGAATTTCTTATAGGAGCGAACATGGCTGAAACACTGAATCTCACTACTGCCACCGTAATTATTGTAAATTGCAAAAAATCGAGCATCCCCTGTCCCAAGGGGCCGACCATTGACGCGCCGCAGCTCACGCCGGGCGGCGGGAATCCTGGCATTATGCCCAACCCCGAGTGGCTCCCCACCTGGCTTCGGAACCTGGACAACTTCTTCCTGGAGCAGGGCGGGGAGTTCCGGGTGATGATGACCAGCCGGCCGGTGGAGAGTGATCTGATCATGGCCCGCTTGGGCGAGGTACAGATCAAGGCCCCCGGCTCGCCCGGCGGAAAGAAGCCGGGCACCCGGCCCGTCAAGCCCGGTAAAGTCATCCTCAACGCGCTGGAGAATGTGGCTGAAGGCCTCATTCGTGAGCACGGCGACGAGCTGGCCGATGCGGCACTGAAGCAGGCCGAAAAGGCTGTTGGCAAACTCGGCAAGGGGAAAGCGAAGAAGTAGTGCGAAGGTCGGGGCGGCTCTTGACGTGTCGAGGGCCGCCACCGCGCCGGTGTCTGTGTACTCCCCTCGCCTACTGCGGCGGATCCACCAGATCGCGCCACAGCTTTTCCGTACGCTTGGCGGCAATGTCCACGTGGGAGCAGAACCAGCGCAGCCGCCCCAGCCGGTCGGTGACCGGCGGCGGCGGATCTGCAGGCAGCTCCACCGGGTGGTGCGCGCTGGTGGTGAACTTCCCGCCCAGGAAGCGGTAGGTGTCCAGCAGGCCCAATTGGGCCTCGGAGCGCCCGGCGGTGGCGCCCATCGCGCGTCCCAAGCCGAAGGCCACCGCATCCAGCACCGGGTCCAGCGGCGACAGCATGGAGTGTGCGGGCAGCTCTGACAGGTGGGCCAGGATCTCCAGCAGCGCGTCGGCCAGCGGGCGGTAGCGGCCGCCATCCTCGATAGAGAGCTGCTCCACGGTGCGCAGGCAGGCATCCACAGACTCGCGCGCTTCCGGCCGCAGCCGGCCCAGGGGCCCCTCCCCCTCCTCCCCGAAAAAGCGGGTGACCGCTTCGCCGCGGGTGCCCGACATCAACCGCGCGGCGCGCAGGGCGACCGAAAGGCGGGTCAGCGGTGCGACGGGCGCCCCAAAGAGCAGGTCCAGAACCGCCACGTCCGGCGTTCCTCCCAGCAATTCGATACCGCGTACCACTTGCTGGCCCAGCCAGCGGGCGCGGGTGCGGGGATCGCGGCGCAGCGCCACCAGTGCCTGTGTGGCCGGGTGCAGCCCCAGCCCCATCCGATCCACCAAGAACCACTCGGAGCCGCCCCCGTTCGAAAGAGAGATGGCGAGCGGATCTTCACGGGGGCCCGGCACAATCACTGTGGCACCGTGGCCCAGCTCCCGACCCACCCCGCAGGAGGCCAGGGGCACCGAGTACAGCAACGCCGGTCCCTGTACCACCCCGATATCCTCTGGATCTCCCAGGATTTCCACCTGGATTCTCTGCCCGAAACTGCGCGCTTTGGACAGCAGGAGAATTCCCGCAGCGAGGGTGGCCGGGCTGGAGCCCTTCAGGACGACCTGCATCAAACCTCCACAGCGGCATCGGTGTGCCGCCCCAGATACCGTACCACATGCACAGGCCCATAGACGCCAATCCCGCTTGCCAGCAGGACGGTAAGGGGCACCGGAGCGGGCATCACCAGCGCCACAATTCCCACCAGCACCAGGCCCGCGACCACCAAGCCCGCGCCCAGATCGCGCACGCGCCGGGGGGGCTGCCAGGCGGCCAGCAGCTCGGCCACGCCGTCTTCGCGCAGCGTCCCCTCCCGCCAGCGCAGGAACTCGCCGTAGCGCCCCAGCAGCGCCACGCCGCTGAAAAGGGTGATCGCAAGGATCAACATCAGGCACAGCACCAGCAGGTTGCGCAGCTCGTGCGGTACCCAGGCCAGAATCCCGCCCCAGGTGATGGCTGCCAATACCGGCAGCCAGCCCAGGTGGCCACGCACCACCATCCGGCTCCAGCGCGTCAGCTCGGAGGGCAGCGCCGAGCCCGGCACCGGGCCAGAGGCGCGGCGCGCGCCGCCCACATGGTAGTCCACCGTTTCAGGAAAAAAACGTATTGCAAGTAGATTTTGGGCGCGCGACCCTTCGGGAAGCCAGTGGAGCAGCTCAGAGCGGCGGGGATCGGCGCCCGCGTCGCGACCTGCGACCGCTCGCCCCACCACGCGGATCTGCCAGGGTGGCTCTTTCTGCTCCACCCAAAGCTCGGCCCGGCCATCCTGCATCAGGGCGTCTTCAATGGCCCCATTTTTGTTCACCAGTACAAACAATTGCCGGTGGAGGGGAGCCACCGGCGCGCTCACCACCACGGGCTCGCCGCCCTTCCAGGCCGTAAAACGCACCTGCCCCACCAGCGAGAGGCGGTCCATCACCTCTTCCGGCAGGGTGGGCAGCTCCATCAGGCGCGCGCCACGGTGAACCAGGCCACGTGGCCCTCCACAGCGGCATCCTGCTCCACCCCTTCGGCGGCCTCGGCCCAGGTCGCGCCCGTGGCCGACGCGATAGCGTTGCCGTACTGGGCCAACATCGGCCCGGTGAAGTCATCCCGCTGCACAAAAAGGCGGATGGGATCGGCGTAGCGAAGGCCAAGCTGCTTGCGCACCGCCTGCACCCGCGAGATCAGCTCGCGGCTGAGGCCCTCCATGCGCAGGTCTTCGTCCAGCGTCGCATGCAGTGCAACCACCGCCACCGACGATCCAGCAGCCTGGAAGCCCGCTTTGGGCTCTACTGCCACCAGGACCTCTTCGGAGGTGAGGGTGTAGCTGCCACCGGGCAGATCCAGGCGCAGGCCCCCGCCCAGCACCGCGTTGCGCACCGTGGCCCCGTCCATCCCCAGCAGTGCCTGCTGGCAGGCCTTCATGTCTTTACCAAGCTTCTTCCCCAGTACTTTGAAGTCCGGCTTGACCTTGAAGTGGACGAAATTCTCCGGCTGCTCCGAGAAGTGGAGCTGGCGTACGTTCAACTCTTCCTTCAGCAGCGGCAGCAGGTCGGTGAGCCCGGCGGCAAGCTGGGGCTGGGCGAGGATCAGCTCGGCGGCGGCGAGAGGCTGGCGCACCCGCACGCCCACCAGCGCGCGGGCCGACAATCCCAGGCTGCAAAGCTCGCGAATCAGCGCCATATTCTGGGCCAGCTCCGGGCGCAGCAGCGCGGTGTTCACCGCCGGCCAGTCGCAGAGGTGCACCGACTCCGGCCCACCCCGTCGCAAGGACTGGTACATCGCTTCGGCCTGAAAAGGCACAAAAGGAGCGATGATCTGCGAGAGCTGAAGCAGTACATGGTACAGGGTGTTGGCGGCCGCAGGGTCTTCCCCGAAGCGGTCGCGGCTGCGGCGCAGGTACCAGTTGGAGAGACCGTCCACAAAGTCGTTGATGGCCCGTGCGCTCTCGTAGATCTGATAATTATCCAATCCTTCCGTGACCTTGCGGGTCAATTCCTGGAGTTCATGGAGGATCCACTGGTCAAGTACCTGATCAGACTGGATATCGGTGGGCTCGAAGCCCTCGCCATTGAGGACGAAGAACTGGTGCACGTTCCGCAAGCGCATCAGAAATTCGCGTTGACCCTCCAGGATGGCCTTGAGCGAGATGCGGGTGTTGGTCCACGGCGCGTTGGAGGCGTAAAAGAGCCAGCGGAAGGCGTCGGCCCCGGGCGGCGGGAAAGGCGGCTTGATCAGCGCCATCTCGCCCACATCGAAGGCGGCGATATCGTCCGGGTTCATGTGGACCGTGTCCTTGCCCTTCACCGGGCGGACCACCACTTCCAGGCTGAGGACGCCCTTTTCGGCCTCCAGGCGCATCCGCTCGGCGGGGTCCAGCCCCAGCGACTTCACCTGCGGGCCCTTCATGCCCAATTGGCCCGGTCTCAGGCTGGGATCTGCCACCACCCGCACCTTCATGAAGCCACGGAGCACCAGATCCGGCGAGGTGTAGTTGCCCTTGGACTTGGACTCCTTCTTCCCGTCGGCATCGCAGACATGGCCCAGTACGATGCATTTCCGGTAGGGACGCGGATATTCCTCGGTGGTGAGCCCGTAGCGGTGGCGGGTTTCCGCATCGAAGACCAGGGTGGACACCATCAGCAGCGAGTAGAACCAGCCGCGGGTCTGATCGATGGCTTCCGAGATAAAGTCGGCCGGAAATGCCTTTTGAAGCGCCGCGACGCTGCCCTCCTGGTGGGGGAAGCCCCACTGCGCAAAGGGCATACAGCCGGAGTCAAACCAGCAGTCGATCACCTCGGTCACCCGGCGCATGGTGGCGCCGCAGCGTGTACAGGGCAGGGTGACCCGGTCGATCCAGGGCTTGTGGACCTGGAGGTGCTCGTTGACCGGCTTCCCCTCCCCGTCTACCATATCGTCAAAGGCTTTGGGATTCTGTGCGAGGATCTCGGCGCGGCTGGCGACGGCGGTGCGATGTCCGCAGCCCCCCTCGTCCCGGCACTCCCAGATGGGCAGCGGCGTGCCCCAGTAGCGCTCGCGCGACAGGGCCCAGTCCACATTGTTGCGGAGGAAGTCGCCGAAGCGGCCGTTCTGGATGGTCTCCGGGTACCAGCCCACCTCGGCATTGTTCGCCAGCGCCGCGGCCTTCAGCGCCGTGGTGCGGATGAACCAGGCCGGGCGGGCGTACTGGATCAAGGGATCGGCATCCGCACGGGGACAGAAGGGATAGTCGTGGCGGTAGCTCTCCATTTTAAAGAGCAGGCCGCGCTCCTTCAAGTCGCGGGTGATGTCCTTGTCGGCGTCCTTGCAGAACTTGCCTTCGAAGGCGCCGGTTGCCGGCTTGAAGCGTCCCGCCGGGTCGATGAGCTGCAGGAAGCCCAGACCCTGGTTCTTCATGATCTGGAAGTCGTCTTCGCCAAAGGCAGGGGCGATATGGACAATCCCGGTTCCTGTAGCCAGGGTTACATGATGCCCCGCAACCACCTCCCAGGCGCGTCCCCCCTCTACAGGATGGGCTTCAAAATCGTACAAGGGCTCGTAGTGCAGGCCCACCAGCTCCGATCCTTTGACGACGCGCTCCACCTCGCCGCCCAGGGGCTCCAGCAGCGCCTGTGCCAGGATCACCCGCTCGCCTTCGCGCAGCACGATGGCGTAGTCTTCGTCGGCCGCGACGGCCAGGGCCACGTTGCTGGGCAGGGTCCAGGGAGTTGTGGTCCAGGCCAGAAAGCTGATCGGCCCGTCGAACCCAAGCTTTTCCGGGTTCTTCAGGCGAAAACGCACGGTGGCCGCCGGATCATCTACGCTGCGGTAGCCCTCGCCCACTTCCCCGGAGGACAGCGCGGTGCCGCCCTGCGGCCACCACCACACCACCTTATGGCCCTGGTACAACAGACCTTTTTCGAAAAGCTGTGCCAGGGCCCACCACACACTCTCCACATAGGAGCGGTGGTAGGTGACGTAGGCTTTTTCCAGGTCCACCCAAAAGCCGATGCGCGTCGTCAGCTCTTCCCACTCGGATGTATAGCGGAATACCGAGTCGATGCAGCGGGCGGTGAAGGGCTCCACCCCGTAGCGCTCGATCTCCTCGCGCCCGTGGATGCCCAGCTCCTTCTCCACCTCCACCTCCACCGGCAGCCCGTGGGTGTCCCAGCCCGCCTTGCGGTCCACCTGGTAGCCCCGCATGGTCTTATAGCGGGGAAGAAGGTCCTTGATCACGCGGGTCAGCACATGGCCGTTGTGCGGCATGCCGTTGGCGGTGGGAGGCCCCTCATAGAAGACAAAGGAGGGGCGTCCCTCGCCTTTCTCCAAGCTTTTTGCAAAGATCTGCTGCTGCTTCCAGAAGGCGAGGACATCGGCCTCCAGCTCGGGAGGGGGTTTCAGCTCGGGCCACTGAGACATGGTGCAGACTCCACAGGGGCGCCCACTTAACCGGTAAGCGCCCGGAAGGATACCCATGCGACGGCATGGAAAGAAGGGCACGATGGGGGCGACATGCGGCAAAATCGGGTTAAACACGCGACGCCCTGTGGAGTGTGCTTGTATCCGCACCAGAAGCTGGACTGGTCTGCCGCGCGACTCGAAGCCCGCCTTGCCGAGGCCCCCGATGATAAGGAGGCTCGGCTGGAGTTGGGGAGGATCTACCTGTCTCGTGGCCTCTATCACGGGGGTGGCGAGGCCCAATGTTCTGCTGCCCTGGCGGTGGCCCGGCGCATCATGCAGGACGACGCCGAGTCTGCTGATGCGCTGATCATGGCCGGCACCGCGTTGGTGGGTATGGATCGTCCCGAGTCCGCTCAGAAATACCTGGACGAAGCTCTGAAACAGGATGCCACCCGCCCCGATCTGCACATGGCACTCGGCGCGATGTACCGGGGCCAGGGCGACCGTACCACCGCGCTCAAGCACCTGGAATTGGCCGTGCGTGGCGCGCCGGGCTCGTGGGAAGCACACCTGTTGTTGGGACGTACGTTGTCGGAAGTGGCACGTCGTACCGGTGAAAATCGCCTGGTAGAGAATGCACAGTACCATATGGTGCAGGCGCTGAAGCTCTCCCCGCCCACCGACCTGCTTCACCCCCTGATGCGCGATCTCGGCCTGCTCTGCCTGCAAACCGGTCGCTGGGCCGAGGCAGAAAAGCTCTTTGTACGCCTGCGGGAGAACCCCAAGTACGCCACCCTGGCCCGCAAGTACCTGGGTCAGGTGGCTTTCGGCTTTGGCAAGTACAAGAACGCGATCCAGCACTATCGGCACTACCTGGACGAGCACGGGGACGATGCGGGTACGCTGGCACAGGTGGGCCTGGCCTACCTGAACCTGGGCGAGCTGGACAAGGCGCGCGAGGCCTGCGAGCGCGCCCTGCTCCTGGACCCACACCTGATGGCGGCCCGGCACACCATCGGCTGCACCTTTTTGGAAGAAAAGCTGCCTGCAGAGGCCATTCGGGTGTTCAAGGACACCCTGCACGACCACCCGGAGGACATGCCCGCCTACCTGGAGTTGGTGCGCACCCGTCGGCAGTTGGGGGATGTTGCCTGGCTCCAAAAGGCCCTGATTGCAGAGGTTTCTAACCACGATCGCCTGCCCTTCGGTGCGGGAGAGAACGCGCCGCGGGCCTTTACCCGCAAGCGCATCCACATCCTGGTGGACGAGCTGCGGGCCATCGGTCCCTCGTCGGTGACTGCAGTGATGTCGGCGATCGACCTGTGTGATGACGAAGCGCTGCGCTTCTCCCTGTGGGAGGCGGCCTGCTCGATGGCCGCAGGCCATGTGGCGGATCAGGTGGCCTCTCGACTTCGCGAGGCGGGGCGCAGCTTTTCGCTGGCCCTGGCGCGCAATGCCCTGGCGGCCGCGGCCTCGATCCCCGAGCCCGCATTGACGGCCGGGCTGAATGTGACCCTGGAGGATGTGCAGCGGGCAGCCGTGGAACGCCGGGGGAACGCGACGGATCTCAATGCCCATCGGCGCGCCATCGAAGCCGAGCGCGAACATGCCCGGGCCTACCAGGCCGTGTTGCTGCTGGCGATTGCCTCGCGCCGCAGCCGGGGTGCGCGGGCGCTGCTGGAGGCCTGGAGCGGCCAGGCCGATCCGGAGCTGGGGGTGGCCGTAAATGCGGCCAAGATGATGTTTGGCGAGGCTGATGCGGGCCGCGCGCTGATGAAGCGGGCGCAGGAGAAGGGCACCACCCCGATCCTGGAGCGCCTGCTCTCCTCGGTGACCCCGCCCGCACTTCGGGTGGAGCCGCGGCCGGTGTCCGAGGGCAAGGATGTACATTGCTCGGCCTGCGGGCGGACCAATGGCGGAGAGTGTACCCACCTGATGGCCGGCACCCGCGCGGTGCTCTGCAATGTCTGCGTGACTGCCATTCTGCCGCAGCGCCGGGCGATTCCCGCGCCCGACCACGCCTCCTGTGATCTCTGCGGGCGCACCCACTTCGAAGCGCGTGGCCTGTACCGGTATGTGGGGCCCGCCAAGCGTCAGGTGGATGTCTGTGGCGAGTGTCTGGAACTTTCTTCCGGCCTTTTGGAGCGGGAAGAGGTGGAGAAGTTCCTGGCGACCTGGTAGATGCTCAGGGTGCCGGGGATGAAGGTGTAGTGGGGACTACAGTTGGTGGAGACGCCGGGTTGGTGGCGGGAATTTCGGTCGGGGCTGCTGTGGGGCCCGGCGTTGTGGACACCGACTCTCCCAACATCACCCGTGCAAAGGAGCGGGTGACCACCACCGCAGGGTCGGCGACGGGCCAGGACAGGCCCCAGAGCAGCTTGGTCAGACAGTGACCGGCGGGGGCCGGAACCACATGGTGTCCCAGGAGGGCAAGCTGAGTGACGCCGGCAGGCCCCACCATCACTTCGATGGTGGTGGTGCCGGAGAAGGTGACTTCTTCGTCCTGCCATTTTTGGAGGCAGGCCTGAATTTCGGGGGTGGCGTCGTCCAGGTTGCGCTGGATGCGGGGCATGGCGTCCTCGCCGGTGGCCGGCGGTGCTGAGCCGGTAGCGGGAGGAAGCAGCTTCACCCTGGCAATACTCTGACCCTTCTGCTTCACAACGTTGGCGGCGCCCTTCATTCGCTCCACCCGCTCCGGCAGGGTCTCCAGCTTTTTCGCCACGTTGATCCAGGCGGGAAAGCCCGCCAAAAGGATCACTGCCACCACAAGAAGCCGACCGCGCCAGGGACCAGACATGCGGCCCCCTAACGTGGCGGCGTGCTCCCTGCTCCCCCTCCCCCGCCCACCCGGTCCTTCTGAGAGACCATGGTGCAGGAGATTCGGCGGAGATAGGTAGAAATGTCAAAGGAGGGGCTGTTGGCGGCGTCGTGACAACTGATGCACTGGCCTGCGGATGGAGCAGGATGGGCCTTGCCATCTTCCGGGTGTGCGCCCATCGCGCCGTGGCAGGCTTCGCATTGAACGGCTTTGTAACGACTGGTATTGGCGAAGGTGGCTTCTCCGAAGCCGCCGGGCTCGCCGTAGCCGGTGGTGTGGCAGGGCAGGCACTCGGGGTTGGCGGTGGCTTCCCGCTCCAGCAGCGCATCCCAAGCCTTAGCGTGGGGATCAAAGGTCCAAGCAGCAAAACGGTCCTGGTGGCACTTCATGCAGCCGGCTGCAGTCTGGTAGGGCCGCTCCGGGGCCACTTCGGTGGCCGCAATGGCCGCGGCCTCTCGCGCCTGCGCTTTGAAGCGGTTGATCGCCGGGCCTAGCGCGGCCTCGCCATCCAGCTCGCTGCCCAGCGCCACATCGTAGGTCACCACCACGGATCGGCCCGCGACCTTGTCGCGCAGAAGGGCCTGTTGCTCGCGGATTCGTCGCTCAAAATCTACCTTGTTGGCACCCTCAGCCGTCAGCCCCAGGCGGCGGGTGGTGGCATAGCGGGCCCAGTCCCCCTCCTGCTCCTCCACCTCCCAGGGGCCGGGTGCCGCGCCGATCATCACCCTCAATACCGAAACATAGCGGCCACGATCCGACACTTCCAGAATGGGCGCCCCGGCGGTGCGCTCGGGTGCGTCCGTGCTGTCGCCGCGCACCGAAAGCACCGCCCCCAGGCCCGGCACCCCCTCAGCCACCGCCTTGCGCTGGGCGGGGAGGAGGTTGGACAGCAGCACCCATGCGTCTGCTTCTTTGCCTTCCATCTCCGTTTTCAGTGCAGCGATGCTCTCCCGAACCGGCTGTTCCCCGGCCTCGGAGAGGCCCAAGACCCCCAGGCGAACCCCCCCCCGCTCCAGAACGGTGGCTCCTGGCAGCACCGGCTTGCCCTGTGTATCGACCCAATTCGCGGAAAGAGCGCCGCTCCCCTTCAGAAAGTCGATCCCCCCTGGCTGCAAGTCTACCGGCGACGGCGCCCAGGCGTCCAGCCCCAGCTCCTGCATACTTTGCAGCAGAAAACGCGCCCGCTCAGGACGGCGGAGCTGATCGCGGCTATTCTGTCCTTTCACCAGCATCGAGCCTGCATCCAACACAAAAACGGGTTGATCGTCGCGACGAAGCTGCTCCAGCAGGCGCTCCCGGCGCGCCAGGCCGCCATAGGGCACCGTGGGGCAGCCGCAGGGCTCCACCTCCCCCCGCAGCTCCGCGGTCCAGGCGATGGTGAATTCTTTGGCGGGTCGGGCCTCGCGGAGGGGCGCCTGGCGGTCAGAAATTTTGGGTGGGAGCTCCGGCAGCGGTCGTATCGTTTTGTCACCGGTACATGCGATTGTGCCCACGACCACGGCGATTGTAAGGAATCTGTACAATCGGGCCAGATTGCTGCGGATGGCGTATAGCTTCGGCATCATAGCCCTGACCGAACCCGGAGTACGCTGTGCTGCTTGTCCTTCTTCACCTGAGCCTGCCTTTCAGCCACGCGCTGCTGCCTCCCTCCTATGGGGATCCCGTCGCGCCTGCACGGGTACAGTTGCGGAATGAGGGCATCCAGACCCAACTCCGCCACGGAGATGCCTGGCAGGACTTCTTGGCGGGCGAAGGTCATGGATGGACCGCCTCTTTTGATGAGCGCACCGGGACTCCCTATCAGGCCCGCGGCCCCTCCATCGACCTGGGTGCCCTGCCGAGCGAGGCGGCGGTCGAGTCGGCGATGCGCCGCTTCTTCCAGCGCTATCCCCAGATGGTTGGGGTCAGCGACAAATTTCTGAAGCTGCGCTACGCATCCTATGATGAGGCGTTGGATGCCTGGTATGTGCTCTTTGATCGGGAGATTCAGGGCGTACCTGTATGGGGCGGCGGCTTTCGCGCGACCATCCGCGGCGGGAGGCTGATGCACTTCGGGGCGAACACCTACCCCGGCTTCGATGCCGCGCCGTCGACGGAGTTTTCGGCAGAGCAGGCCATGGCACTGGCAGCGACCCAGGGCCCCATCGGGCTGAACGCCTACCAGGCCTTGGATGCGCGTCCCATCTACCTGCCGGTCGAGGAGAATGGCGAACTTCGGCTGGTTTTGTGCTGGATGACCCGCGCTGAGTCCGAAAAACCCCTGGGGCGCTTCGTCCACTTTCTGGACGCCCACAGTGGCAAGCTACGGGCCTGGTTCAACGAATACCGCTTCTTCTCCGGCACGGTCTACGGAACCCATGACACCCGCTACCCGACTGGGGACTACACCACCTCGCCCATGCCGCTGCTGAACCTGAGTGGCGACGGCGGCGGCAGTGCGCAGGCCGGCGAAGATGGCACCTTTACCGCGACAGATGGGCAGACCTGGAGCATGGAGCTGAGCGGAGATTGGCTGACGGTCAACAACGAGGCCGGTCGCGATGGCAGCCTCAGCTTCAGCGCTGGATCGCCCACCTGGACCACCGAGGACGCCACCCAGGCGGAGATCGACTCCTACTACTTCCTGCACCAGGTGCGGACCTGGCTGATGGACTTCAACCCCAGCTCGGCCCTGATCACCACATCGTTTACTTCCAACGTGAACTTGAGCGATGTATGCAACGCCTACTATGACGGGGAATCCGTCAACTTCTTCCAGGAAGGTGGTGGCTGTAACAATACCGGCCGCATCGCCGACGTGAACTACCACGAGTGGGGCCACGGGCTGCACTACAATTCGGTGCCGCGCAACGCCTGGCCGGATGGCAGTATCTCTGAAGGTATCGGCGATGTAAGTTCCTTTCTTCAGACGCTGGACCCGATCATCGCCCCCTACTTCACGCCCGACGGAAGCGGGATCCGCCGGGTGGATCGCGATCAGGTCTACCCTGATGATTTTGTAGAGAATGACCAGTATGTCCACTCCAACGGTCTGATCTTCGGCGGGGCGATGTGGGACCTGCTGGGGATTATGCAGGATCGCTATGGCGAGACCCGCTATGTGGACAAGGGAGACGGCTGGCGGGCCGTGTCGCAGCTTTTTGTAGATGGTATCAAGGCAAACAATACCTACGACAGCGTTTTTGATGACTTCCTGTCCGCAGACGACGACAACAACGATCTGAGCGACGGTACGCCTCATGTGTGCGAAATCATTGAGGCTTTTGGCGCGCATGGCTTGGGCCCCGCCGGCGGTGGCGGCAGCACCCTGTCGCTGGATCACGTCGCCCTGAAGAACCAGCCGGCTCTCACTGCAATCCGCTTTGAAGGTGGGGTTTTGAACCTGGCGCCCCAATGTGGCGACGCCGCGCTGGATCGGGTGGTGGTGCACTGGAGTACCGACGGCACCAATTGGTCCGAAGTAGAGTTGAGCAGCTCCGACGCGGACTTCCAGGGAGAGATCCCCGGACTTCCTGACGGCACGGTGGTTCGCTACTGGATTGAGGGGGTCTCCAGCGGCGGAAGTGTGCAGCTCCCCACCAGCGGCGAATGGGCTCCCTACACCTTCTATGTGGGCGAGCTGAAAGAGCTTTGGTGTGAAGACTTCGAGGCCGGGGATGGGGGCTTTACCCACGCACTCTTGGACGGCACCGATCAGGAAGGCGCGGACGACTGGATCTACGGCACCTCCTCCGCCCTCTCGGGTGATCCGAGCATCGGCTTCACCGGACGGAAATTCTGGGGCAATGACCTGGGTGGTGGCCAGTACAACGGCTCCTACCAGCCCAACATCCGCAACCGCCTGAGCAGCGTCCCGGTGGAGACCGGCGGCGCCCCGCGCGTGGTTGTACAGTATCGCCGCTGGCTGAATGTGGAGGATGGCCTGTACGACCAGGCGCGCATTTTCGCCAACGAGACCGAGGTGTGGAACAACCACGCCAGCTCGCGCGATGTGGGCGACGAGCACACCACCGATACCGACTGGGTATTGCACACCTTGGTGCTGGATGGCGTCGCATCTCCCCTTACCATTGGCTGGGAGATCCAGAGCGATAGCGGCTTTGAAACCGGTGGTTGGAACATCGACGACATCTGCGTGTACGAGCCCGCCGACGGACAGCCCACCATCCTGGTGGAGGACTTTGACGCCTCTGACGACCAGGATGGCGAGGTGGTGCTGAGCTGGACCCAACCCGAGGCCTTTGCCAAGGCGGTGGTGGTGCGCGGCGAGGAGAAATTCCCTGAGAACGCGCAGGATGGCGAGGTGGTCTTTGAGGGCGACGTGACCGCCGGCAGTCTGGTCACCGCCTCCGACACCTTTGTGGGCACCGCCTACTACGCGGTCTTTGTGGGCAATGGCTCCACTACCCTGGAAGGTGCGGAAGAAGGTCGGAATGCCGACATCGGCACCGGCTTGGGCGATGGCGTGGGGCCCGGTGGCAAAGAGTCCGGCATCATCCTGGAGTCCACCTGCGGTTGTTCCTCGTCGCCGGGGACCAGTGGCCTGGGAGTGCTGGTTCTGGCTGGGCTTGCACTGCGTCGCCGTCGGAACGCATAGTTGTTGTGGCTGCTGCTTCCGCTGCTGGTGCAGGCTGAGCGGCCGATCCCCGGCTATCGCGACGAGCTGATGGCGGGGGCGGCGGCTGCGGTCGCCGAGGTCGGGCAGCAACAAGGGGCGGAGGCGGCGGAGGATCTGGCTGAGCGCTGGTACCGCAGTGTGGACGAGGACGCCCGAATCGCCTATGAGGTGGGCCTTGCCTGGCGGCTCTCCGGGAACGAAGATCGGGCCTTGGTGGCCTTGAACCAGACTCTTCGCCTGGACCCGTTGATGGTGGCCGCGCGCTATGACCGCGGCGAGATCCTGCTGGCGCGTGGGAAGCTGACCGAGGCCG
This sequence comes from Alphaproteobacteria bacterium, assembly GCA_040376425.1. Lineage (GTDB taxonomy): Bacteria > Myxococcota_A > UBA796 > UBA796 > SXON01 > CAITDR01. Next base: position 40,528 of record JBEIQS010000017.1, read on the forward strand.
AGGCGGATTTTGTCGAGGTCGCCCGGCTGGCCCCAAACCAGTGGGCGGGCCACTTTCGTCTGGCGGACATCGCCGGGCGCCGCAGTGAGCCCGAGGCCTTTCATGCGCACCTTTTGGAGGCCCTCCGTCAAGGCTTTCAACTACGCTTGATCGTGAAAGACCCGCATTGGTCGGGGTTTATGTCGGATTCCAAGATTGCGCCCGTGCTCCGGAGCCTCATTCTGGTGTATCAAGACGAGCGTCTGCTCCAGGAGCTGGAGCGTCCCCCGGGGCCCGAATGATCCTGTCGCTTTTCCCTCTCCTGCTGGCCGAGCGCGATGCTTCCGGCACCCTCCAGCCCGAATCGGAGCCCACGGTGATCGCCGAGGAGCCCTCGCCTGAGGGCCCGGCGATGCTGCATCGCGATCCCTCCGGCTTCGGCCTGGGCTTGGTGCTGGGCATTCCCACCGGGCTCACGATGGCCTGGCGCCCTTCTGCCAAGTCCCCGATCTGGTTCGATGCGGCGGTGGCCTGGAGCTTCGACAAGGGCGCCTTCCTGGTCCAGGGGGATGTTCTGTGGACCCTGACCCGCCTGCGCACACCCGACTGGGAGGACATCAACTTCCCCGTCTACATTGGCGTTGGTCCACGATTTTCCGTCGGGGACGGTAGCAAAGGTACCGGTCTGTTGCAGAAGGACGACGCCTACCTGGGCGTGCGGGTGCCCATCGGCATGCAGCTCCACCATAAAAATGTGCCGGTGGAGGGTTTTCTGGAGGTGGGACCGGGCATGCGCATCCTCCCCGAGACCTCCTTCCTCTTCGACATCGGCATCGGCGGGCGCTTCTACTTCGGGCCTTGACGGGTCAAGAGCTTAGAGCTTCAGCAGCGCGCGAAGCTGCGGATCTGCGCTGAGGGTCTGCACCAGCGCGTCGCCCAGCTCCGCATGACCTGCGGCGTTGGGATGGATCTGGTCCGCGAAGCGGGTGCAGGCCCCTGTAGCGGGATCGGTGCCCTCCCGGAAGCCCCGCGGGTCGCAGGGATGGGCCTCAAACCAGGCTTCTCCATCCACCAAAGGTAGCGTCTCAGCAGCCGCCAGGGCGCGCATTGCGTCGCGGTAGGCCTGGTAGCGTGGGGGCAGGTCCTGGCCCTGATCATCCAGAGGATGGGGCAAAAGCAGCAGCACCGGGCGGGCGTTGAGCTCCCGTGCCCGCCGTACCAAAGCCTCCAGGTTTTTCGGGTAGTCCTCAATCGAAACGCGGGCTTTTTTCCCATCAGGCGAGGGCGGGTCAGCGACGGAGGCATCGGTGATCCAGCCCACCTTCTGCTGCCGCGTCTCCAACAGGTTGTGCAGGCGGTTGCGGCTCCACGCGAAGAAGGCGGAGTGCTGCGCGGGGGCCTGGAGCAGCTTCGTATAGGGCTTCCACGCGCCATAGGTGGCCTCCAACCGGGCCTGGCGCTGGGCGTCCGACTCGCCCCCCTGTGCCGCATCACTCCACATGGTGCCAATGAGCAGGATATCCGGCTGGACGGTGGGCGCGATACGCTCCAACCACATCCGCGCCTGCAACGAGGAATAGCCGGGAATGCCCCCTACCGCCGCCTCCAGCGTGGGGATCTGCCGGGCCGCCACCGAGGTGAAGATCTGATCATAGGCAACAAGGTCCCCAAAAACCGAAGAATCTCCGAGACTTAGAAGGCGAAGCTTCCCATTCTTTGGAGCAATTTCCGGCCCCCGCATGCCCAGCGCATTCACCTGGTAGCGGGGATCTTTCAGCTTGTCCGCGGGCAGGCGCCAGAGCAGCTCGGCATCAAAGTCGAGCTGAATCTCCGGGCGATCCTGTACGGGGACATAGACGCGGAAGAACAGCTCCCCGCAGCCCAGAACGGAGAGGAAGAGCAACGCGGACCAGAGTGCCTTTCGTGCGCGGTTCACAGGGAATCTCTAACCAGATTTTTTGGAGGTGGCCCGCTTGGTTTACCCACGCAGCCCTGCGCTTGAGCTATACTGCGTGCGCCTGGAGTTCCCTTATGCTGTTGCTCACCCTCTTTGCCTGCAACGAATATGGACTGGTGGAGAAGACCATCGAGCCGGAGCCGTTGGCGCTTACGGTGACCAGTCCCAGCTATGGTGAGTTTCTGGGGGATGGTCCTGTAGAAGTCACCGGTACGGTCAGCCCGCCCTATGCGGCGGTCACCATCAATGGGGTTGGCGCCACCGTGTCGAAGGAGGGGAATTTCTCGGCCTCGCTCCCCTTCGACGACAGGGCGATGGTGGTGGACGTCCAAGCGCATGTGCGCGAGGAAGAGCAGCGGGTGCTGGTGCCGGTCTTCGACAGCGTGGATCCCAAGCCCTACGATCCTGGCGCGGTGCAGGCGCTGTTGAGCCCCTCCGGCTTGGACGCCTTGGAGCCCATGGTTGCGGGGCTGGTGGATGGCCTGGGCATCGCGTCGATGCTGCAGGGCATCATCCCCACCATCGACACCGACTACCTGGATGTGGCTCAAACCGGTGCCAGCCTGGACCCCAGCTCGGTGGATCTGTACCCGGCCGACGGTGAGGTGGGGGCGCTGGTCACGGCGAACAACCTGACCTTAAGCTTCGATGTCACCGTGCTCAATGCCTACTCCTTCCCCATGGAAGCGAGTATCTCCACGATCACTGCGGGTGTCGGCATCCAGCCTACACTCTCTGAAGATGCGATGCTTTCCGCCGCGATCACCTCAATTTCGCTGGATGTTTCGGATATCAACATCGCCATTCTGGGCATCGACCTGCCCGGCTGGATCATGGACTACGTGGTGGAGCCGGTGCTGGATCTGGTCACCGGTGGCATCGGGATGCTCGGCGACCTGATCCTGTCCACCGTCGGCGCCTTCGAGCTGGGCGGTCCCTTCGCCTTTGAGCTGGATCTGATGGGATCAGCGCTGTCGGCCAAGCTGGTCGAAGTTGCGACCACCACCGATGGCGTTGGCCTGGGCCTGACCGTGGGCATCGACACCCCCGCTGCCGACAGTATGCCGGATGGAATGCCCACTCTTCCCGCAACCACACCCTCCGGCGCGGCCTACCAGCTTGGCGCGGCGGTCCACGAGGGCATGTTCAACACGCTGATGGATGGCATCCTCGCGGACTTCCTGAACATCGACATGAACCTGGAGGGCAGCTACGCCGAGATCATCGGTGGTGCATTCCGGCAGCTTCCCGGCGGCGATCAGGTTCCCGACGAGATCGGTGGCTGGTGCCTGAGCGCCAAGACCGGCGACGCGCGGGTGGTGCGGATGGTGGCCGGCACCGACGGCACCCTGGCCCGCGCCTATCTGCCCGACCTGCAGGTGAAGGTGGCGGTGTTGGATGGCTCGGCCTGTGATCCCTGGCTGGAAGCAACCGTGTTTGCCACCGTGGATCTGAAGCTGGATGGTACCGAAGTGGGCGCTGACATAAACATGCCCAAGGCATGGGTCACCTACTACGGCGCGGAAGACGTGGACCGGGAAGAGGTGGCGGAGAAGCTGACCGACATCGTGGGCGGCATGGTGGGCCTGCTGGCGGGCGGCGCGCTGTCCTTCGATCTGGGAAGTACCGAGATTATTCCCGGTGTTTCGTTGAGCCCCCGCGTAGTGGAGATCGCTCCTTTGGACGAGACCGGGCTGTATGGCATCTTCCTGGACGTCTTCTGATCCACGCGGAGGGAACTCCCTCCGCCTGCTGCTGCTCGACAACTACGATTCCTACGCCTGGATCCTGGCCCACCTGCTGGAAGCCATCGCGGGTGTAGAGCTGTGCGTGCGCCGGAACGACGCGCTCAGCCGAGAGGAGCTGCTCGCGCTGGCCCCGGATGCCGTCGTGATCTCTCCGGGGCCCGGTGACCCAAAAAATCCAGCAGATTTCGGGATTTGCGCCACAGTCTTTGAGGTGTTTCCTGAGCTGCCGGTGCTGGGGGTCTGCCTGGGCCACCAGGGTCTGGCGCTGGCCTGTGGCGGCGCGGTGGACTTGGCCCCAGAGCCGGTGCACGGGCGCGCTGAGCCGATTTTTCATGATGGTTCCGGCATTTTTGAGGGGATCCCCAGTCTGACTCCAGCCACCCGCTATCACTCCCTGGTGGTGACCGCGCTACCCGCCGCGCTCGTGGCCAATGCCCACAGCGGTGATGGGCTGATCATGGGGCTGCGGCACCGGGACCGGCCTTGGTGGGGGGTACAGTTTCATCCCGAGTCCATCGCCACGCCAGAAGGCAGGCGGATGTTGGGAAACTTTGTGGACATGGCGCGGAGGATTGCGAAAAAAACACGGACTCTCGCGGCCCTCCCCCCTGCGCGAGAAGAGACGCTCGATCCTGAAAAAGACCCGAATCCCCTGCCCCGTTTGTTGCCCTGGCAGGAGCCTGTAGCCTTCCTGGGCGCGATGGCGGACTCTGCCGCCTGGATTTGGCTGGATGATCCGGCAGGATATTCGGTGCTGGCCCCCGCGGCACGGCTGCTGCGGAACCTCGACCCGGCCGGGTTGCACGAGGCGCTGCGGCCCCACAGCGGTCCCCTGCCCTATGGCCCAGGTTTATACGGCTATATCGGCTATTCCTGGGGACGGCACGTGGGGCTGCCGCTGGTGCAGGTGCCCGGGGCCGGCGAGCTGCCGGAGCTTGCGCTGCTCCAGGTGGAGCAGGGGCTTGTTTTTGATCACACCCGTCGGCAGCTCTATCAGTTTGGCGAAGGGGCTGAGATCCGCCCCCAAGCACTTCACCTATCCCGACGCCCACAGGCTCTGAAATCTTTCAAGCGGAATCGAACAAAGTCTACCTATCTCTCTGAAATCGATAGCATAACGGTGAATCTCAGGATGGGAGATACCTACGAGGCCTGCCTCAGCCTCGAAGCCTCGGCCCCCTGCCCTGATCCCCTGGGCTACTACCTGTGGCTGCGGTCGCACAGCCCGGCCCGCTATGGCTGCTACCTACAGCTTCCCGAGGGCGCGATGGCCTCCAGCTCGCCGGAGCTGTTCCTGGAGCTGAAGGAGGGCAGGCTGCGCACTCAGCCCATCAAGGGAACCCGCGGTCGTGCGGCCGATCCTGATGCCGATCAGGCCCTGGCGCAAGAGCTGCTGAGCAGCGAAAAAGACAGGGCTGAGTTACTGATGATCACCGACCTTCTACGCAATGACTTCGCACGCGTGGCCCAGCCGAACAGTGTTCAGGTGCCGACGATGCGGGCCTTGAACCGGCACCCCACCGTGATGCACACCTCCTCGGTGATCGAGGCCCGCCTGAAAGGGGGCCTGGATCTTGCCGATGTGCTCTCCGCCACCTTCCCCGGGGGCTCGGTGACCGGCGCGCCCAAACATCGGACCGTCGCGATTCTGGAAGGGCTGGAGCAACGCTGTCGCGGTGTCTATACCGGTGCCATCGGCTATTTAGCGAAGGACCAGGCTCATCTTTCCGTCGCTATCCGCACCGCCGAGATCACCGACGGACAGCTCCGCGCCGGTGCCGGCGGCGCCATTGTCGTCCACTCCGACCCGGCCTCTGAGTGGGAAGAAGTGGGCCTGAAGCTCGCGGTGATGATGGGAGAAGCAGAAGAAGAAGGGGGGAAATAAGGCAGAGGATCGTCCAGATCCGCACAGGCGCGCGGGCCCGAGGCCCGGGCGCCGTCGGGGCGACTCAGTGCCCCTTGCGAAAGGAGTGCCGCAGGTCTGCGAGGGTCTGCGTCATCGGAAAACGCCGCTGCCAACCCAGTGCTTCCGCCCGACCGGGATCCCCCCGCAGCTCCAGCACCTCCCCCCGGCGCAGCCGACCGTCGTCACGCCGAGCCTGCACGTCCGGCCCAACCAGCTCCGCAAACAGAGCCGCCAATGTCGGTGCTTCCCCAGAGCACAGGTTGTACGCCTCTCCCCGCTGCCCGCGGGCTGCCAGCAGGTGGTAGCCCGCCACCACATCGCGTACATCGCAATAGTCCCGGCGCAGGCTCAGGTCGCCCACCGCGATCTCACGGCTGCCCTCCGCCGCCTGGGCTGCCCAATTGGCCAGGGCAAAGCGACGATCCTGCCCTGGACCGGTGTGGTGAAAGGCGCGTGCAATCACCACATCCAGCCCCCGCCGGATCACATCCCGCACCAGATACTCCACCGAAGCCCGGGCGGAGCCGTAGAGATCCACCGGTCTCAGAGGATGATCCTCGGTGATCGGCAGCTCCTCCGGCCTGCCGTACACATGGCAGGTGCTGACCAGCAGCAGTCGCGCCGTCGGCACCTGCCGCTGCATGGATGCGATCAGGTTGGAGGCCGGACGCAGGATATTGTCGGTACCCAGGTCAGAGGCCCGCGCCACCTCCGCCACTGAGGAGGTGCCCGCCAGGTGGTACACCCGCTGCGGTCGTAGCTGAGCCAGCAGCTCCTCTACATGTTCCGCCACGCGAAAATCGAGGGAGATCTCCGTATTGTGGCCTGCCGCATAGACCTCCTCCCCTGCAGCCCGGAGCTGCGCCACCAGATGGCGCCCCGCAAAGCCCCCCGCCCCGGTGATCAGGTTGCGCACGCATCCACCTCGGCGCGCACCATCCGCTCCACCAGCCCGGCGAAGTCCACGGTCGGCTTCCAGCCCAGCTCCCGTCGCGCCAGCCCGGCATCGCCCACCAGGGCAGCAATGTCGGCGGGCCGGATCAGCGCCGGATCCACCCTCACGCAATCATCGAAGGATCGACCGATAAGTGCCAGACTTTGTTCAGCAAATTGCCGAACCGACCAGGACTGCCCCGTCGCAACCACATAGTCCTTCGGCTCGGGTTGCGCCATCATCGCCACCATGGCCTCCACGTAGTCCGGGGCCCAGCCCCAGTCGCGACGAGCCTCCAGGTTACCCAGGGAGATCGTGGTCTGTTCACCCCGATGGATCCGCGCCACCGCCTTGGCAATCTTCCGCGTGACAAACTCCTCGCCCCGGCGCGGAGACTCGTGGTTGAACAAGATTCCCGCGACGACAAACATCCCGCGCTCCCGATAGTGCCGGGCCATGAGCTGGGCCTGCACCTTTGCCACCGCATAGGGAGAAGCAGGCGAGAACGGGGTGTTTTCATGCTGCGGGCTCTGCACCGCATTGCCGAACATTTCGGAAGAGCCCGCCTGGTAGACCTTGGTGTCGGGACTGGTCAAGCGCACGGCTTCCAGCACATTCGCCGCTCCCACGCCGGTGATCTGCAGCGTGGCCAAGGGCTGTGCGAAGCTTTGCGGCACCGAGGACTGCGCGGCGAGGTTGTAGAGCTGCTCAGGGCGCAGGCGCCCCACCAGGCTCAGCAGGCTGGACAGGTCGGTCAGATCGCCGGAGTGCAGGTGAAGGGCTGGGAGCAGGTGCCGAATCCGGCCAAGTGCGTCGGAAGAGCTGCGGCGCACCAGCCCATGCACCTCCCAGCCCTGTGCGAGCAAGATCTCCGCGAGGTAGGAGCCATCCTGGCCGGTGATTCCGGCGATCAGCGCGCGCGGTGGCCCGCTAGCCACCCTTCACTTCAATCGTGGCGTAGGGGGACGCATCTTCCGGCGTCAGATACCAGCGTACTTCCAGCTTTCCTTGCACGCCCCCCAGCTCTACCGTGGGCTGGTAGCAGAAGTCCGCATCGCCCGGGGTGCCTGCCCAGTCCTGGTAGATCCGCAGCTCGCGCCCTTCGGTGGCAAAAGTGGGGTCGAACTCCAAGCCAGAGGAGGTGACAAAGGGCTTCAGGTAGACCACCAAGGGGTCCGTACCTTCGGAAAGGAGCTGAGGATCGCCCAGGTTGTCCAGGTCCACATCCTGGCAGATGTCGGTCACCGGCGTGAGGGTGATCTCGGGAGAACAGGCAAGCAGGGCGAGCATGAGCATGGCGGCATTTTAGCGGATTTCCGGCCGTTGCGCACGCATGCGGCCCTCTTCACAGCCCTTTTGCAGATCAATTTCAGGTATAGAGGCTCAATCCCCGGCGCTCAAGCTCCTCTATCAGCGCACGGACATCCTGGGATCGGGACTTGTCCGCCACCAACAGCACGTCCGGTCGGTCCACCACCACCAGGTTCTCGACCCCCAACAGCGCCACCAGCTTGCCCGGGGCATGGAGCAGGTTTCCCCGGGCCTCCACTGCCACCACCGGATCGGCCACCCCGCTACCCCAGCCCTGATCGGGCAGCAGCTCGGCCAACACCGGCCAGCTCCCCACATCCGACCAGCCGAAGTCCACCGGAAGGGTGCGCACCCCGGCCGCATGCTCCAGGATGCCGTAGTCCACCGAGGTGGCCTCGGTCAGACCCCACACATCGGCCAGCGCGGCACCTTCCTCCAACTTCTCAAGGAATGCCTCACAACCCTTCAAAAAGCTTCGAATATTCTGGCGCAAGACATCTGTCCGCCACACAAACATGCCCGCGTTCCACAGGCAGCGCCCCTCGCTGAGCAGCCGCTCGGCCACCACCCGCGGTGGCTTCTCCACAAAACGCCGCACCGGCAGGCCCCCCAGCGCGTCAGCGTCGCCGGCTTCGATCCATCCAAAGCCGGTTTCCGGCCGCGTGGGGCGGATGCCCAGGGTCACCAGTGCGCCGGACATGGCGATGCCGGCGGCTTCGCGCAGGGCCGCGCGGAAGGCGGGCTCGTCGCCGATGTGGTGGTCGGCGGGCAGCACCACAAAATGATCCCCTCCCCGGCGTGTCACCTCCCAGCAGGCCCAGGCAATGCAGGGGGCGGTGTTCCGTCCGGAGGGCTCCACCAGCAGATTTTCGGTAGGAAGCTGCGGAAGCTGCGCGGCAATGGCCTCTACCATGTCCGGCCCGGTGATCACCAGGACCCGCTCGGGGGGGATGTCCGGGAGCAGGCGCTGTAGCGTGGCCTGGATCAGGGTGGGGCCCCCGTCGAGGGCCAGACATTGCTTGGGCAGGCGCTTGCGGGACAGGGGCCAGAAGCGGGTGCCACGGCCCCCCGCGAGGATGACTGCGTACATGGTCACCGGTAAAGGTCAGGGCGTAGCTGCTCAAGGGCCGCGTAGGCCACCACCGCCGCCGCGTTCGAGAGGTTGATGGACCGGGTGGGCCCCACCATGGGGATTCGATAGGAGCCCAACCGCGCCACCAGGTCACGTGGGAGCCCCTTGGATTCGCGTCCAAAGAGGTAGATCCCGTCGGGAACGTGCGGAATACGGGTGTACACGGGGCCGGGGTGCGAGGACAGGGCGTGGATGGGGCGCTCGCCGGCCCAGTCCAGAAATGCCGCCAAGTCGGTATGCTCCACTACATCCACTTGCTTCCAATAGTCCAGGCCGGCGCGGCGCACCGCCTTCTCGTCCGTCTGAAAACCCAGGGGGTGAATCAGGTGGAGGCGGGCCCCGGTGGCCAGGCAAAGTCTCCCGATATTCCCCGTATTCTGCGGGATCTCGGGCTCCAGCAAGGCGATGTGGAACAGCGGGCTTTCCATACGTCGCGCCTTGTATCTTCTTCTGTCTCCGGTTGCCTGCCGCAACCGGGCCGGTGCCAACGGGTTAAGGGGGCCCGCCAATGGCCCCAGACCCCGCCCCCGCAGACTCCGCACCCGTGGTGGCCCTCGCACGTTTGGGCCGTCGGCAGGGCAGTCGCTGGACCCTGAAGGGCGTGGACCTGGAAGTTCCCAAGGGCCAGCTCCTGATGGTGGTGGGCAACAACGGGTCAGGAAAAACAACCCTCCTCCGTCTGATTTCGCAGGCATGGCTGCCTTCGGCGGGCAAGATTCAGCTCTTTGGGGCCCCTCCGGGCCCGGAAGCCGCGGCACGCTCCGCGCTGGTCTCCCACGCGGACTATCTGTATGACGATCTGAGCGCCTGGGAGAACCTGAGCCTGCTGGTGCGAATGCTCCCGAGAAAAGAGGTGGATCCTCTGGCCGTTCTGGCCGAGGTGGGACTGGAGCAGCGTCGCGACGATCTGGTGCGCACCTTTTCGGCGGGCATGCGCAAGCGGCTGGCACTGGCGCGTCTCTTGTGGAAACGTCCGGATCTGGTGCTGTTGGATGAGCCCTATGGGCAGCTCGATCCTGCGGGTGGCCAGATGATGGATAGCCTGTTCCGACGCTTCCGTGCGGCGGGTACCACGCTGATTGTGGCAACCCATCAAGTGCGGCGGGTGGGCGCACTCTGTGATCGGGCCATCCAGCTCGTGGATGGCAAGCTGGCCTGGGAAGGCCCAGCGGCGCTGGCCGCGTCGGTGGCGGATCCCGGCGGGGAGGAGTAATGCTGCCCCTTCCACAAGCCATCTTCGAGGTATTGCGCAAGGACCTGCTGCTGGCCTGGCGCACCCGCGCACGTGTGGCCGCGGTGCTGGCCTTCGGCGTCACCTCGCTGCTGCTCTTTTCCTTTGCGGCGGGCCCGGACACGGTGAAGCTGCGGGCGAATGCCTCCGGCTATCTATGGTTGGGGATCCTGCTTTGCTCCACCCTGGCCCTCACCGAGTCCTTCCGCTATGAGGTTCAGAATCGGGCGCTGGAAGGCCTGCGCCTGATTCCGGCGGAGCCCTTCGCGATTTTTATCGGGAAGTCGCTGGCCAACCTGCTGCTGCTTCTGCTGCTGGGGGTGGCGCTGATTCCGGCGATGGTGGTGCTGTACGATGTCAGCTTCAAGCTGGGTCTTCCGATGATGATCGGGGTGATCTTCTTGGGGGCGGCCGGGATCTCGGCGCCGGGTACGCTGTACGGGCTGCTTGCGGCGCGCGTGCGGTCGGGAGAAGTACTGCTTCCCCTCCTGCTTTTCCCCTTGGAAGTACCGGCACTG
>JBEIQS010000444.1:0-2243 GCA_040376425.1 Alphaproteobacteria bacterium
CCGACGCCGCCACCGTCTGCGCCGACGCCAGGTAGACGTGCGGATCTTGAGTGCCATGTACAAAAACGAGGCGCGCCTGCATCGGCGCCCGACCGGTGCCCGTAAGTGCCCGCATGATCTTGGCCGATCGCGGCGGGATGTAGCCCATGGGCGGATCGCCTGGCAGGATGCCCACCCCCAGCGGAGACGCCAACAAAAGCATAGGGGGAATCGGCTCTCCCGCCTCCTCCGCCTCCAGGGCCGCCGCCAGAAGCAGCCATGCGCCCCAGTGGTGTCCGATCAGGGCTTTGGCAGTGCGCAGGCAGCGGCGGGCATCGGCCACCTGCTCCGCGAAGGGCCGCGACAGAAGGCGGTCGTCCATCACCGGTGCAAAGAGCTTTTTGGGAGGACAACGCTGCTGGACGATGGCCCCCACATGGCGATCGGGGGCTTCGCCGCGGCCGTGCAGAAACACGACCGGGCGACGGCCGGGATAGGCGCTGAAGGCGCGGCGGGGAAGGGGTTTTTCGTTCAACGTCGGCATCGGACTGTCTATGGCTCGGGAAGCGAAGGAGCTCTATCGCGGTTGCGGAAGAGGGGGAAGCGACGCCCCCGCCGTCGGGATACAACACGGCCATGAGCATGCCCCCCCTGTTTCAGAACCGCCTGCGGCTGCCGATGATCGGCGCGCCGCTGTTCATCATCTCCAACCCCGATCTGGTGATCGCCCAGTGTAAAGCAGGGATTATCGGTGCTTTTCCTGCGCTGAATGCCCGGCCGCAGGCGATGCTGGACGAGTGGCTGCACCGGATCACCGAGGAGCTGGCCGCCCACGACCGTGCCTTTCCCGATCGGCCCGCCGCTCCCTTTGCGGTGAACCAGATCGTACACAAATCCAACGACCGTCTGGAGGCCGACCTTGCCACCTGCGCCAAGTGGAAAGTGCCGGTGGTCATCACCTCGCTGGGGGCGCGGGAGGACCTGAACCAGGCCGTGCACGGCTGGGGGGGCATCACCCTGCACGACATCATCAACGACCGGTTTGCGCGAAAAGCCGTCGAAAAGGGTGCGGACGGGCTGATCGCCGTCGCGGCCGGTGCCGGTGGCCATGCAGGAACCACCTCCCCTTTTGCGCTGGTCCAGGAGATCCGGGCTTGGTGGGAGGGGCCACTGGCCCTGGCCGGCTCCATCGCCAACGGGGCGGCGATCCTGGCGGCGCAGGCGATGGGCGCCGATCTGGCCTACGTCGGCTCGGCCTTCATCGCGACGGCCGAGGCAAACGCCTCCGATGCTTACAAAAATGGCATCGTCGAGGGCCGGGCGGCCGACATCGTGTACTCCGACCTGTTCACCGGGGTCCACGGCAACTACCTGCGGCAGAGCATCGTGCAGGCCGGCTTGGACCCGGACAACCTGCCCAAGGGCGATCTGAAGACGATGAACTTCGGCTCCAGCGGCGCCTCGGCGACCAAAGCCTGGCGGGACATCTGGGGTTGCGGCCAGGGCATCGGCGCCATCGACCGGGTGGAGGGCGCTGCGGAGCGGGTGGAGCGCTTTTTGAGCGAGTATCGCGCGGCGAAAGCAGCTTTGGAGGCGCGGTCTAACTACTGAGGGGGAAGGGTGGGGGGATAAGCCCTGCACTCTCCACATCTGCGCCAGGCGCGTGCGGCCCGAGCGCCGCAGGCGCCTTTGGGGTGGCATGCTCGCGACCGGCGAGCCGAGCTTTTGAACTCTTCAGGCGCCTGAAGAGTAGCTTGCGGGAATGTACGGTTCACGAAAAATCAGCCTCATCCGTTCACCCGCGTCACCCGTTGGCGCGGCTGCCCCGAAAGCGTGACGATGCTATCGGGGTGCTGTGCGCCGCTCCGCCACTACCTCCTCGCCGACCCCAACACGACCGAGGCGGGCGGTATGATTTGGGAGAGTTTCTTTTTCCGTAACGGAGACGGTTCCGGGGCAGCGGAGAAAGTCAGGGATGAATCCGAGGATCGACCTGCCGGAGCTGACCGTGGAGCAGGTGCGGCGGAAGGGCGGCATGGGTCCAGGGGTGCGCGTGGCAATCTGGGCCTTCCGGGGCGGTGTTTGGCAGCGGACGGGAGCCGAAACACCTGGTCCAGGCTTGTCAAGACCGAGGAAAAAAGTTGCTGGCAGGTCCTTGACGCTCTCCCGCTGACGATGACCTGACGGAAGGGATGGACGATGTTCGTCAGACCGTCGCTCGGGCCGAAGTCCAACGCCCGGAATTTCCTGGCACGGTTTCTGCA
>JBEIQS010000423.1:0-2657 GCA_040376425.1 Alphaproteobacteria bacterium
CAGGATCGGTCGGGCCACGTCACGGCGTCCGCGCGAGCAGTCGCTCCGGAACGATGGCCTGCGGCCCACCCGCGCCCGCTGCGGGCTCCCAGTCGGCCTCGCCCACCGCCCGGTGCAGCGCGGCTACGGCGACAAGCCCCTCGTACTCATTCACCGCGTCGTGACTTCCGCCGCGCGCGTACGGGCAGCTCGGCGTTGGCTCAACTCCCTGGCATGATTCGCTTCAGAGTGGAGCCTGCCATGAGCGCCGCCAATGCCACAAGCTTGAAACTGAAGGAGCTTCCCCCTCGCGTTCGGGCGGCCCTTAAGCGAGGACAACCCGGGCGTTGTGGTACCCCCGCTCGATCTGGACGCCGTCTCGACGGGGTATTTCCAATTGGAAATACCCCGGCCGACGGCCGCCCCTTTCGCTGGGGCCTCTACAAAATCCCCCGCGCCATCAAAAAGCGATCCAGAATTCGCCAGGGTTTTGGGAACCAGATCCAGCGCTTTCCCTGCCACACCAGACCGTCATAGGTGATGCCCACTCCTCCCGGATCGTGGTAGTGCCAACACAGCCAGGTGCGGCCGGGCTCCAAAAAGCCGGCGATCTCCCGATACCCCCCTGGGAACTCCCAGGACAGGTGGTTGGGCCCCCGCAACAGTCCAGCCGGCGCGGCGTGGGCCGACACCTGCGTATAGCGCGTACCCAAATTGGGAGGATCCTCCCAGATCGGCGCGTAGCCCGCACGCACTGTTTCCACCACCTCTGAGGCAAAGACCAGCGGTAGATCCTCATCTTCGGGCTGAACCTCCCTGCTATCCGCTCCCTGAGCCAGCGCGCTGAGCAGGGGCAGCGCCTGCGACGCCATCCACGCCAGTCCCAGCAAGACTTGATCCCTGGCCTTTGCGCGCTGTTCCAGCTCCGCCCCGGTCTGGGCGGCCGCCTGCCGAACCAGCGCTTCGGGGTGCTTCTCCAGCTTGGCCAGCAAGGGGCGGGCCTCCAGGGCTTCGGTGGCTCCCAGCGCAGCGATCCCTAACAAAATCTGCCGGGGGTCCTTGGACCGCAACAGGTCGATGGGCGGGGTCTTCATCCCCAGTGCGGCCTGGATGTTCTCGCGCTGCCGTGGAGTGGCCTCGCCCGCCTCCAACACCCGCATTCGGGAGAGAGGCTGGTAGCGATAGCCCAGCAACGGCCTGCCACCCGGCCAACACCACCGGGAGGCTTCGGGCTCTCCCGGCAACACCGGCGCCGTCCCGACGTCCGGGGGTAGCTCCTCCCAGCCCAAGGATCGCATTGTAGTCTGGATTACCGAATATGGCCGCGTGGGCTCCAGCAGCAGGGTGGGGTCAAGGTCCATCGGGCTCCTTTAACCACAGCTCCGACCAGCGACGGGAAGCAAAAATACGGAAGGGCCCGCACGCGGTGCTCTCTGACAGTTAGAAGAGAGTGCCCGGGAGCCCTTACTCGCGGGCCACCGAGGCGGATGGCAGGCGAGCCGGTCTACAGCCCTGGGCCGTGGTCGTCGGAGACGGATTCTCCGAACACCAGCTATTCCCCTGGCGCAACGTCGGGAATGCCGGTGTACATGACCACCACCGCGCCCGTCTGCGAGCCCCCCCCGGAGACGACAAACACGTCGCTTCCTCCTCCTCCCTCTTCTACTTCCGATTCAAACAGTTCTGACACTTCCGATGCCGCCCCGCACACCGGCGACGGAGATGCAGCGCCCCGTACCGGACCGGGCCATCCGGCTGGCGCCGGCCAGGGAGCACAGGGTGGAGAGGAAGAAAGCAGCGATTCTTCGGCTTCGGATGCTGCACCCACCGAGGGTGGTCCGGCGGGTGGGGAGGGAGATTCGTCCGGAGATTCGACCGGGGATTCCGCCGGAGATTCCACAGGAGGAACGGCCACTCCGGAGGGGGGAGGCGGAACCGGTGGCCCTTCCGGCGGTGGCCCGGCACCCGGCACCGGCAGCCCCACCGCGCTGACACCCGCCGCCGACAACGGTCGTGCCGGCTCCAATCCCCTGGAAAAACCTATTCAATTTCCGCCTCCTGCGCGTCTGGGGGGAATCGTCGCTGCAGTGGTAGCCGAGCCGCCCAAGCTCCAGGCCAAACGCCTCGCGGCCTATATCAAAAAAACCGGCCTTCCTCCAGATGAACACCACGACCGGATTCGTACACGCCTGAGCCGTGTGGCCACGGACTTGCGTCTGGCCCAGGTACGCTCCGTACAACGGACCGAGGGACGCGCCGCTCTGGCGCGGATGGAGATTTCCCGCTACGCCGGTCGGATCGCTGGGGTGGCAGCAGGCGTCAAAAGGCAGGTACGCGGCTATTATCGGGACTGCCGCGTCGAGATCCGCCGCCTGGGTACGGCCGCCGTAAACGAGATCAACGCCTTCACCCCTCAGCGCTCCGACGACATGGGTCAGGGACAGGGTCGTGCTGCCAACCAGATGATGGAGGAGATGATTCGGCAAAGCCAGGCCATCACCGATCTGGCGGAGCAGATGCGTGGACGTGTCAATACCCTGGCAGCGCCGAAACAGCGCACCATGCGCGCGGTCCCCACTCAAGACGCAGGCGGAGATTCCGCCTCGCGCCGGCAGTCCTTTGCTTTTGGCCAGGGAGGTGGAGAGTTCACGATTGAGGGCCAGAAAGACCAGGTGATC
>JBEIQS010000130.1:0-17034 GCA_040376425.1 Alphaproteobacteria bacterium
AGTCAGCTCTTTCCAATCGGTCAGAGTCGTCAGAAATATCTCTACTATTTCCTATCTTTTTTCCTTGCGGAAGTTCTCAAAGAGAGCCGTTTTCAAGTACAGCGTGACCGGTAGCTGCTTTGGCGCAAAAGCGAAGCTTAAGCTTGGTCCCAGCGCGTGCGGGTTCGGGTATAGGGGTTCTCCCTGATGTACCTGCCGCTGTTTCCAGAAACGGGAGAGACCGCAATCCTCACCACGGTGTTGGTGGGAGTCTTGTGGCTTTTTGCCCTCCAGGAGACCATCGGCTGGCCCTTTTCCGGACTGGTGGTACCCGGCCTTTTGGCTGCGGTGTACCTGGTGGACCCGGTAGCGGCAGGCGTGACCATCGCCGAGGCCGTGATCACCGCCGTTCTGGCCTGGCTGCTGTCGGACCTCTCGGCGCGGTGGGGCCTTTGGAGCCGCTTTTTCGGGCGCGACCAATTTTTCCTCGTGGTGGTGCTGAGCACCGCCGTGCGCCTGGTCGTGGAGTGGGGTTGGCTGGAGGCGATGGTTGCGCCGGATAATCCTGGACTTCTTGGCAGTCTGAACAGCGTAGGCTTGGTGCTGGTCCCCCTCGTCGCCTACACGCTCTGCCGGGCCGGTGTGGTGCGCGGGGTGCCTCAGGTGGCGGTACCGACCGCACTGACCTGGGCGGTGTTGAACTGGGTGGTCATGCCCAACACCAACCTGACCCTGTCCCTCTTCCAGTTGGACCACGAGGACCTTCGTCAGCAATTGGCCGAGAACCCTCGGGTTTGGATCATCCTTCTGGTGGGCTCCTGGATCGCATCGCGTGCTCGTTTGCGCTACGGCTGGGACTACGGTGGCATCGTGGTGCCCGGCCTGCTGGCCATCGCGTGGCTTACCCCGGTGCAGATTGTGGGCACGGTGCTGGAAGTGTTGGTGCTTACGGCGGCCATGCACCTCCTCCTGTCCTTTCCCGGCTTCCGCTCTATCAACTTCACCGGCTCGCGGCCCCTGGTATTGTGCTTCATCCTGGAATATCTGCTCCAGATTGCGCTGTCCCATGTTCTGCCGATCTACCTGCCGGAAGTCCGCGTCTCGCACATTCTGGGCATCGGCTACATCATGTCTTCCCTGCTGGCAATTCGTTGCTGGCGTGCGGGCGATACTATCCGGGTGATGATTCCCGCGCTGTGGGTCTCCTTCGGTGGCGCGGCCGTGGCGACGGCGATCTCCATCAGTCTGGCTGTTCTGAACCCGGGAATCACGCCCCGCTTCAGCACCCCCCTGGTTGTGACCGACCCGCTGATCGCGCTGGCCAACGCGCCCATGCGCACCGACGCCCCCCTGCACCTGGACCTGCGCTCCGATCGCCACGAAGCGGCCGCCCGCGCCCTTCTTCGGGGAGAAGAACCGTCGATTCCAGCCGATATGAACTTGGACATCGTGGGCTCCGAGTCTATCCTTTCGGAAAGCCTGAGTTGGTCCGCAACCGGACGTGGCGCACTGGCCTTGCGGCCGGGGACGCCGCTGGCCGTGGTGGTTCCGCCCACCAGTCGGCAGCCGATGGCCCTGCTGGCCGGGTTGGCCCTGCGCGAAAAGCTGGGCGCCAGTGCCCTGCTGATCAGGCCGGACAACCTCCTGCGTTGGCCCACCCCCGCCCTGTTGCGGGCCATCCGCGCCGAAGGAGTCGGCACGATCAGCCTGTCTTTGGGGGATAGCAAGGCCGCGCTGGCCGGCGGTGCCACGCTGGCCGACGGTATCCAGAGCCTGAGCCCCTACCTGACCCAGGAGGCGCCGGGTGAAGCCAGCCTCGTGCTTTCCCGGACCGAAGCGATCGCTCTGGCAGCCCTGGTTTTTGGGAAAGATCCCCGGCCGTGGCCGGGTCTTTTGGCGGTGGTCTCCCAGGACGAGATTCGGACCGCACTTCCGTCCCCCGCAGACAGCATCCAGCCCACCTTGGCAGATGTGGCCCTGCTGGATCCGGTCCTCGGCGACGGCAGCCCCGACGCCGTCCGGATGGCGGCCGGTCTGGCGGAGCGTTTGGGCCTGCGGGTCTACGAAGGAAAAGCGTCGGATGGTGTAGCGTTCCGCGCGTTGGGCAGTATCCCTGGCGAGGGGAGGCCGGCTTGGGTGGCGATCATGCGCGAGGGTGGTACCTCCCGGGTGATTGAGGTTCCCGACGCCTGCACCGAGCGCGATACGCTGGCGATGGCCTGGGACCTGTGGGAGCAGTCGAATGCGCGTGCGCTGCTCGCCCGTTGCAGTCGCCCCGACGAGGTGGAGCACACCGCAATGGCCGCAGGCGCCTTCTACAACCTTCTCTTCCGCCGTGTGCTGCTGTCTCTCCCCGCGGAAGACACACAGGTGCTCGGTCTGCGTCCCTGGCATCCGCCCAGCCACGCAGAGGCCGATATGGTGGTGGTCAGCGAAGATGCTTGGGCCGCAGAAATTGGCGTACTTCCCTGGATCCAGGATGCCCTTCGCCCGCTGTTGAACCAGGGGGCCACGGTGACGCCCTACACTGCCACCGTGCGGCAGATCGGCTTCCGGGATCCCGCCAATGTTCGGCGTCGTCTCTCCACAACTCTTATCGATCGTCGTTATGCTACGGTGTACGTAGCCCACCGGGTTCGTGCCTGGTATGAGCCCACCCTGAGCCGCCTCCTTGCCGAACAGGAGGCCCTGAATCCATGAGGCCGACTCCCGCCGGCGCGGATACCGATCGGCTGCTGTTCCCCCTTTTGGGCTGGCTGAGCATCCTGGTCCTGGGTTGGGTGGCCTGGACCAGTGTGCCGCGCCTGACCGGGCCCCTGGCGATGCTCGCCGCGGAGCGGGTGCTTCTGGTCGAGTTGATGCCCGACAAGGCGGTCGTTTTTCCGGTTCGGGCCCAGACACGGCGCCTGCGGCTTTCTTCGGCCATGGTACTGCCACCCCCGGTGGAAGATCGTGGTCGCACCTCGTGGGTCTATGGGATGGAGGTGCTGGCAAAGGACGAGGATGGCAATACGCTGCGACGCTGGCCCTTGTGGTTGCGCACACGCGAGTCCAGGACGGGTGATGCCGTGGACGGGCAGGCCAGCTCGCTACTTTTAGAGAACGATCGAATCGCCACCGATCTTCAGGATCTTTTCGTCGATTTTGATGAGCTGAAGGGCGTCACTCAGGTCCACCTGCGCACCATCTCCGATGACCGCGTGGTGATTCGCGGCTGGGAGGAGCTGCCAAGACTTCCTGGCGAAGTTCAGCAATTGCACCACGCGCTGCCCTTTCCGATGCAGCGCGCCTCGGCCGCAAACACCACCGCCCTGCCCTGGCAGGTGCTGAGTCTGCGCGAGCAGGACAGCGATCTGCTCTCGCGCTGGCAGCGCCTGGCCCCGGTCGGGGTCGAAGGGCGCGACTTCGACATGCTCTCGCTCCGAATCACGGACTTCCGGGAAAGCTGGGAAGAGGCCACCTTCGACGAAAATCCGCTGCGCCCCGGTCAGGCGGTCGCCTGGAATCTGCGCGGCCCGGCCCGCCTCCGCCTGCGTGGCCCAGAAGACATGACGGTGCGCTGCGTGGTGCTGCCCTTCAACGTCGAGGCGAACGCGGTCGACACCCAGTTTGAAAGCTGTGGTTCCGGGGATGAGGGGAGCTGGTCCATCGAGGCAGCGAGGGACACCATCGTGAGTGTTCACGCGTTCCGGCCCGATGATACGACGACTACAATGCCCGTTTTCACCAAGGTGGAGCAGTTGGATCCTCGCCAGATCGCGGTGTGGGGCCATCCCAACACCACACCGCTCGCCGAGGGCGGCATGCTCCTGGCTCCGGATGTGGCGGGCTTGCCCATGTGGCGCACCGGACCAGAGCAACTGCCGATCGATGCGATCGTGAGCGGCCCCAATGTGCTGCGGGTGACCGCCCGTTTTCCCGTGCCTCGGCCCTCGGAGTCCGCAGGCGCGACGGTGTCGATCGAAGAGCGGGACGAGCAGGGAACGGTGATCCGTCGCTCCGATTTGCCCATGTCGGCCCCCGCCTCCCGCTACGAGCGCTATCGGCAGGCCCCCAGTCACCTGGCCTGGCCTTCCGAGCCCACCTCCATGTGGATTCGGTTGTTGCCGGAGACCCGCTCCGTCACCGCCCGGGCCGATGCGCCCACCGATCTGGCACTGGCCATCTACGATCCCCCGGATGCCCCTCCCCGCCATCTGGCCGGTTTTACCGAGCTGCCGCCGCTGAATGTACGTGGGCGCTACGTACCCTACGACATGGATGCCTGGGCAACAATCTGGCCTTCCAACCTGGATCCGCTTACATCGGCCGAGCAGACCACGCGCGTGGACGCCATCATTCGCATCGAACCCCGGAGTGAAGAAGAGCGCGGCCGGGCCACCGGGCAGGATGGCGAGGCCCGGGCAGTGGTTCGCGAATACACCCTGGAGCCGCTCACCCGCCCGCTGGAGCGCGCTTTGGCGGAAGATCCCCGCGACGCCACGCGGGCTTTCGGACCCGGCGATCGCACCGCACTGCCCGCCCGAATCCGCGCACCGGAGCGGGGCGCAATCTTGACGTGGCAAGTGCCTGTTGATGAAATCGGCCAGGAAGTTCGTGTTTTCGCAGATGACCTGGAAGTACGGCGCTTCCCGGTGGTGGTACCCGCAGGCCGGATCTCCCTGGACGACCTGGCGCCCGGGGAGCACAACCTGCGGGTGGAGGCACCGGGGCGTTGGTGGGTGAATGCGCCCGGCTCGGGCGGTCGGGAGACAATTCGCCGCGTTTGGTCCTTCACGCAGCCGATGGACGTGCGTATCGTCACGGAACCCGGCGACTCCGCGGTGGTGCATGCCTTCCTCTACGGGAACCTTAGCCGGGCCCTGATTTCCTGGGCGATCGACGGCGGTGAACCAGCATTTATTCCGGCCGCTTTCTCCTCTTTTTCGCGTCCCAGCTCCATCGTCGAGCTCTTGACGCGTCCAGAGAAAGCGCGCTGGATGGACGAGGTGGGTAGCCGGGTGGGCACGCTCGGGTCGGTGCGGGTACCGGTAGAGCCGGACCTGGCACCGGGCCCCCATACCATCCGTTTTCAGGTGGTTGAAGGCCGGAACCTGTGGGTACGCTTCACCTCCACCCACGGACGTGGCTCCTCCCGGAACACCTGGATCAACTGGCAGGAGCAGAGCCCATGAGCTTGTTCCTCCTTCTTTTGGGCCTGGCTCGGGCCGGCTGGGAGCCTGCGCCACTGAGCGTCGACGACAAGACGGTCTACGGCAACATCCGCCTGGAACCCGAGCAAAGTGCTACGGTCATCCTGCCGGCAGCCTCCTCCCTGCGCCTGACGGGTCGCACGGCGCCACGGGTGGAGGATGTGGGCGGCGCGCTGCATGTCGAGCTGGGGCTGGAGCAGATTGGGGAGGAGCAGTGGGTGTTGCCCGCCACGCTGCACAAGCGCACCCTGAAAATCTCCTCTTCCTCCTTCCTCTCTTTGCGGGTAGAGGTGGGGTTGGACGAGATCGACGCCGCCACATGGAGCCGCCTGGAGGATGCGCTGGGGCGTCAGCTCGATCTGGCGCGCCGCCCCAAGGGCGATCCGCTCCTGCGTTTGGATTCCAGCCGGGCCCGCGGCGTCTATGCCGAAGCCAACACGCTGCGCTCCGACCTTCTGGAAGCCGGCACCGACCTGCAGCTCGCGGAGAGTATGGCCGTGGCGGCCGCAACCTTGCGCCTGGAGGGCCTGCGCAGCCTCGCCCGACCGGATCACGGGCTGGAGGCGCTGCCTGCGCCGGGGCCCACCGACCCGGCAGCGCCCAAGGGAGGCGGACTTCTGCCCGCCGGGCAGGACTGGACGCTGGAGGTGGAGGGGCCCGCAGTCGTGGAATGGGAGCTTCGCCTTCCCGTTCCTTTGGATAGCATCTCCGCCACCGTCTCCATTTGGGGAGACGGTCTGCTGCAGCAGCGTACGCTGGTGCGCACCGTGGGGGCGGTGGTGCCACCCGAAAAGGTGTGGTCCTTCTTCCCCAAACCGCCTGGAGAGCCCGTACCCCGGCTGAGTGCGGACGGGGTCCCGGTGAGCATCTCCCAAAAGTATCGGGTGGTGGTTCCCCCGGGCTCGCACAGCCTGGTGCTTCGTGCGGACGCAGATCTGTTGGGCGCCGCGCGACTCTGGAACCGTCGACCGGCGCTGGCCGATCCGCTGCGGGTGCTGTCCCGCGCCACCGAGGGCATTGCGGAGGTCTTCCGCCGTTCTCTGCTTTGGGATCAGGCAGGCGCAAAGCGCAGCCTGGAGAGCCTGCCCGAGCCGGTGACCGCCTCGCCGCTCATCGCCACGCTTCAGGTTTCGCTGGGGCTGGATGTGCCGGCGGCCCTGCCGGAAAACCATGTTCCGACCGCACTCGCCCTGCTTTCACGCTGGGATCGGGAGCGGGCCATCGACTCGGCCCTGCTGTTGCCCTACACGTCGCTGCTGGCACGGCATGCCGACCCGGCGGCCTTCGGACGCTGGTTGGACGCACTGAATCCCCCACCCCTGCGCAGTCGCGGGTTGGCCGCCTTGCAGGCCATGGGGGCGGCGGACCGCGCGGAGGCACTGTTGTCGCTCGCGGACTGGACACTTTGGTCCAGCGCCCCGATGGCGGACCCGAACGTGCCGCTGCGCTGGCAGTTGGAGGAGGGACCGGGACCGGGACTGCGTCAGCGCCTTCTGGATTCCGGCACTATCATCCTCCTTAAGATGCCGACAGTGGGACCCGGTCGGGTTCCGCTCCTTCGCCTGGCCTCCGAGGGGCCCGTCCGCTTCCTTCTGAATGGCCTGCCCTACGAAGTGGACAGCAGTCTGGCGGGGCTTCCGCTGGAGATCGGCCTGGAACACGGAGATCACTCCCTTCGGGTGCAGGAAGGCAACCTGCGCCTAGTGGATCCCGAGGTGGCGCCGGACGCCGGACGCACCGTACGCCTGCTCTCCTATGCGCCCCTTCCGACCCGCTGGGTGGTCCCGGGCGCCGAGTGGGGTACCGAGGTGCTGCTGCGCCTGAGCGGTGGGCCGGGGGATGCGGAGCTGGACCTGGGCCCCGGCGGGAAGCGTCGGATCCACCTGGAAGGTGAAGACGGAATGATCAACCTGGAGATTCCGGCAGGAAGCTCGGTGATCAGCCTCCGTGGGGACAGCCAGTTGCAGGCCCACCTGTCCTGGCGACGCCCGATCTCGGAGCTGCCGCCGGGCTGGGAGCTGCCCGCCTCTCCCCTTCTGCCGGATGCCGAGACATCGGATGATTCTGTATCGGAAGATACAGAAAATTTGCTCGAATCGGTATCAGAGCTTACCAACGCACCGGTGGAGCAGCGTCTGGCCTGCTTGCGCAGCCTCTCCAGTGCTCTGGATGGGCGAGCGGGGCCGGCGGCCTGTGTGGTGCCCGAGAGCCTCTCGGAAGTCCTGATCCTCCGCTCCACCCTCCTCAGCTCCTTGGGTCAGACCGGGGCGGCACGCCGGGACCTGCAGCGGGTCCTCGGAGATTCGGCCAGTAGCCCGGAAGCCAAGGTGCGCGCCCGCAACCTGTTGACCGCCCCCTGGATCCCCAGCAGCAGTGCGCTGGGGGCAGTGAGCCCTGCCGCAGCCTATGCGGGTGCGGGGCTGTCCGGACCGATCACGCCGGAAGGTCTGTCGGCCATCGGCGCCTGGCTGCCGGCCGGCGTGATGGAGCTGGAAAGTGGCCGCCCCTTGATGGCCCTGCTCTACAGCTTGCAGGCCGGCGAAGCGGGCGCGGAGCTGCGCAGCCGGGCCCTGTCGCAGGTCGGGTGGATGTCCGTCCCCTTCCCCGCCGATGGGGCAGGCACCCGCCGCGAAGAGCGGGAGCGCAGTCTACCCCCGTCGCTGCCCGGTCAGATTCGCGAGGCGATGCTCGGGCTGAGCTGGACGCCGGGCGAGTATTTGGTACTTCGCGACGATCTGCGCAGCAACACCGAGCTTCCGTCCCGTGGTGGCTCCACGATAGAGCTGGTCTGCCGCGACGAGCAGGCGGGCGCCGAGGCGCCGACCCCCTGTGTGGTGCCCATTGTGGAAGATGGCGTACAGAGTACGTTGGAAGTACCGGAAGGGCAGGTCTTTCGCATCTCTTCCCGCGCACGCTGGCTGCGGGTAGGGCCGGTGGGGCCGGGCCATGCGGTCGCGCTGCGGGTGGAGCAGGCCGGCAAGCCGGTGCGGGCGCGGATGATGGTGGATGCCTGGGCGGTCGCGCCCCGACGCCCGCTGCGCTTCACCCTGGCGGCGCCGGGGGTGGTTCAGATTTTGAAGCTCTCCGGCGAGGGGATCCCCTATGCGCTGGTGGACAATGTGCAGGTTCCTTCCGTACAGGTAGGGGATGCGTGGCTGGTTCCTGTGGTTGGTCGGGGGCCCGTTTCGGTCACGATCTTGACGGATGCACCGGCCACCGTCAGCATGTCTGTCGCGCTCCCCGAGCCGGCCATGCGCCTGCGGGAGACCAGGAGCAGCAGCACCATCCCGGCGCCCACCAGTCTCGGCGGGGCCGCCGACCCCTTTGCGGACACCCTCCTGCCCGGCCGCCGGCCTCAGCTCCCCACCCGAGGCACGGCCCCGACCATCTACGGTGAGCTGTCCCGGGTGGACCGGGTGATCGGACGACTGCCCAGCCACGACCGCTACACCGGCCTCTCCGCAGGCGTCACCCGCCGCTTTGATGGGCTTCCACTCTGGGGAATGGCGGAGCTTACGGGCCGGATGCGCGCGGGCCCGGCCACCGTGGGACTGTCCACCCGGGCACTCTATCAGGCCGACCCGCTTGAGCTGACGGCCAACCTCTCCACCTTCTGGCAGCCCGGGTTGGGCTCCTGGACGGGCAAGCTCCGCCTCGGCTCCCGTGCCTTCTTTCGGGCCCATCCCCTTCTCGACCTGATCCCCGGCATCGAAAGCAACTTCTTCGTGACCGGCTCACCCGACCGCTTGGGTGCGGTAGACCCCGATGCCTGGAACAGCTTTGCCGCCACACACCCCTTCTCCCTGCGGCCCACGGTTGCGGCGCGGTTGCTGCCGGCGCGGGAGTCCCGGGTGGAGGCGCTGGTGGGCCTGACCACCAACCCCGCGCCCTGGTCCCCGGACAGTCTGGACGCCACCTTCTCCGGCCGCTTGCTGTTGCCCCCCTGGATCCTCCTGGGCGCAAGCGCCGGAATCAAGGGTTGGATCAAGGATAGCAACCGCATCGAGTCCTGGTGGGACATGAAGTTCGAGGGGAGCGCCGGCTGGTACCCTTGGATCGACCGTAGGAACCGCATCGGCATCGGCGGCAACCTCGCCTGGCTGCCCGTGCGCGCCAGCCTTCAGGGGAGTATCGAGCTTTCCTATTGGTGGAGCGACGAACGCGGCTTGGATGACCTTCTTCCCGATACTCTGCCTTTCTCGTCGAGCCTGGAGTGGCGGCCATGAGCGGGATCTTTCTCCCTACCGGCTCCCGGCGGGGGCTGAACGATGCCATTCCCAAGCGGGAAGGCCCCAAAACTGCAGCCGGAAAGGCACTTGGGCAGCGGATTTCGCCGCTGATGGAGCGGTTGTTCACGCCCGAAGTAGAGGAGTTGGGGGCGGGACTGGGATCGCCCGAAGAGCCGGGCTGGCTGGATCGCGTCGCCTCCACCATGGAGCAGCTCCTGGCTCGCCGGGACGAGCTGATGGCGACCCGCCAGGAGCTGGAGCGGGCCTTGGCGACCAGCTCCAACCGGCGGACTTGGAAGCAGGTGCTGAAGAAGCACATCGATCGTACGGTGAGCTCGCCCTACCAGCGCTGGCTGGACCAGCGGGCCATCGGCCGCTGGATGGACGGAGACACCCTCGGCGAGCGGATTGCCGAGGAGGTCGGGGCATTGGGCCTTCGTTTAGAGCTGCTGGCCGAGTGTTTGGGCATCCCGACGCCCGCGCCTACGCCCGACCATCCGATCTGGGCGCACCTGCTCCGGCTGCTGGCCGATGAGCCCCGCGCCGCCACCCGCCGGGCCGCCGCCCGCTCATCCGTGGCGCAACTGTCCGTGGTGCCCCACCGCACCTGGCAGGCTCCGCAGGAAAAGCTGGCCCACGCGCTGTTGGAGCGCCTGTACTCCCACGCCTCCGATCCCCTCTCTGCGCGAATCGCCGTCGGCCTGCTCCCCTATATGGAGGAGGACGGCTATCATCGGCTATGCAGTCTGTTGGTTCCACGGACAGAGCACGATCACTTTCTGGTTCGGGCCCGTGCGGTGGAAACCGCGCTGAGCTGGCTGGGCCCCGAGGTGGTTCGGACCAGCATTCACGATCCCAGCCAGACCGTGCGGATGGCCCTGGTCAATGCCCTGAGTCGCCAAGAGGACAGCGCCTCGGAAAGCCTGATGCTGGCCCTGGCGGAGGACGAAGAAGAGGAGATCCGGGCCGAGGTTACACTCTTGATCGCGGCGGCTTCTCCAAGAAACCAACGGTATTGCGATGCAACGGTGCGCCGCCTGAAGGATGTGCGCAATGTGGCCCGCCGTGCCGCCGACGGACTGGGAGAGGCCTGGGATGGCCAGACACCCCCGCCCTCTGTGCTCCAGGCACTGGAGGCTGCGCGGGATGGCAACGACCCGGTGCTTGGGGACCGGGCGGCCCTTGCCCTTGCCCGCATGCTGCTACCCGCCCCGCCGCGCGAGCTGGTGGACCTGCCGCCGGGCGACAGCGCCTCGCTCCTGCTGAAGGGCCGGGACCCGCTGGAGATTGCCCAAACGCTGACCCCCATCGCGGCCGAGGACCTGGGCTACGACATCGAACTTCGTGGACCGGTGATCCGCGTGAACCGGGGGGACCACCGCCAGGCCCGCCTGTGGCGGGTGCTGCACGAGCTGCGCCATCGCTCTCCCACCAAACGGCAGGGCGCTCCTCACCTTCTCGGACGGGTCACCCGCGGAACCATTCGTATCCCGCCTGGCCGCATGACCGAGGCCACGCCCACCGCGGTGCCTGGCCAGCGGGTCTTTGCGGCCCCCTATTGGGGTTGGGCACCCTACCTGCCGTCGGTAGAGGACTACCTGGATGCGGCGACGGCCGGGGTGATTCGGATTGTGACTCCCCGCGGCGTCACCGAGGTCCATCCCCCCACGGATGTCTTTCGTCGCTTGCGGGCCTGGCTCTCGATCAGCATCGGTTTTTCCCGCTTCGATCAGCTTCGGCATGCCAGCCTGGCCTCTCTGGACCGCTCCACCCGCAACCGTTTTGTGGCGGCCCTCCAGGATCTGGGATTCCGCACCAAACACCTTCCTTCCGGCGACCACGCGGCCCCGCCGGTCTCCGACCTTTTCCTGTCGCTTCTGGCCCCCCTGGCCATGTTGGTCAATCCCTACCGCAACACCGCCGGTGAGTTGGTGGTGGTGTTGGTGGTGTTGGGGGTCCTGCTGATGGTCTCGACCTGGAGCGTGCGTGGCCGTATACGCGACGATCGCGACGCCATCCCGCTCGCCCTGGGCGGATGGGGTACGCGCGGGAAGAGTGGATCCGAGCGGATGAAAGCGGCTATTTTTGAGGGTCTCGGGATCCCCTTCTTCTCCAAAACCACCGGCTGCGAGGCCATGTTCCTCCATGCCGTTCCCGGAAGCCGCGCCGAGGAGATCTTCCTCTTTCGGCCTCTGGATATGGCAACGATCTGGGAGAACACCCACACCCTGTCCATGGCGAAGCGGCTGGGCGCCCGGGTATACCTGTGGGAGTGTATGGCCCTGGCCAGCCGCTACGTGGACCTGTTGCAGCGGGAGTGGGTGCAGGATGACGCCTCCACCCTCACCAACGCCTACCCTGACCACGAGGACGTTCAGGGTCCATCCGGGCTGGATGTAGCTGAATCTATTGGAAATTTTGCACCGTCAAATGCACTTCTGATTACGACGGAAGAGCATATGGTTCCGGTGGTGACATGGGCCGCCAAGGCCCGCAAGAGCAAGGTTATCCACGTGCGGCACGGCGAGGGCCAGCGCCTGCCCGCCGACCTGCGCGCCCGCCTGCCCTACCGTGAGCATCCCCGAAACATTTCGATGGTCTTGGCGCTGGCCACCGAGCTGGGTATCGACCCCTTGGATGCGCTGGTGCTGATCGGCGACCATGTGGTGCCCGATCTGGGTGCGTTGCTGGCGCTGCCGCCGGTGCGCTACGACGGCCGGCGCATGCGCTTTATCAACGGGCACTCGGCAAACGATCTGGCCTCCTTTCAGAATTGCTGGCGTATGGTGACTCCCGTTCACTCCACCGAGCCCAACTGGGTGGTGTTGGTGGTCAACAACCGGCACGACCGGGTCGCACGCTCCCGTGTCTTCGCGCGCATCCTGGTGCGGGAGGCGCCGGCGCATCGCTACGTCTTGATCGGCTCCAACCTGCAAGGCTTCCAGCAATTTGTAGAGGAAGCACTTGCTGAATTCCTTCCCACCATTGCGCTTGGTGCGGGCGAGCACCCGCTGGCCCAACAGATCGGCGAGCTGCTGGCCTACCACCGGATCGGCGAGCCGGGCGCACTGGCACGAGCATGCCTGAAGGGGCTCGGACTGGGCCCGGAGGGGGCGGATGAGCTGGTGGAAGCTCTGAGAGTGGCCCCCCCTGCGGAGACACCGGTGCTGGCGGCAGCCCGACGCCTGGCGGGTCCCCTGGGCGCCGCGATCGACAAACTTGCCGCGTGGGCGGCCGAGGAAACACCTGTGCTGCGCGAGCCGGGGCAGCGCAAAGAGGTGCAGGAGAGCCTGGCCGGCCACCTGCGCGAGGCCACTGCGCGATGGCGCGCACTGAAGTGCCTCCAGAGTTCCGCGGATCGGCTTGGAAGCGCCGGTTCTGAGCAGGCACTCCGTGCATTGTGGGCAGAGCTGACCCGCTCCAACCTGACGGTGGTGGCGGACCTTCACGCCTCCGGCGACATGGTGCGGCACCAGGTCTCCCTTGCCTCTCCCCCCGGCCTGGTGGTGGAAGCAATGGGGGCCCAGAACATCAAGGGAACCGGGCTGGAGTGGGTATACAACTGGATGAACCTGTTGTCCCTACAAAAGTTACTGAGGCGCCTGGATGACCCTTCCGCTGCCGTACGCAGCAATACCCTCCAGGAATTGCAGCGCTTCGACGGCTGGAGCCTGATCGCATGTTTGCATGCCCGTGAGGTCCTGGAAGAACGACCGGAAGCAAAGGCACTCGTCGCCAGCCTGGACCAACGGATCCAGCAGCGGCGTGGGGCCCTGGTGCGGCGCGATAGCCGGGCAGGCATCGACCATGTGCTGGATCTGATCGAGCGGGTGATGGAGCCCGCGCACGCCGTTTGGCGGCGTGGACAGTCCGATCTGGTGTTCCGCGATCTGTGCAACCGACGAATTTCCCACCCCCGCGCCGCCCTGGTGCTTCGAGAGCTCACCGAGCTTCAGAAGGGTGGTTGGCTGCGTAAATGGTGGAAGAAAGGACGGAAACGCTGATGTTGTGGACCCTGCTGCTGGCCTGCGCGCCGGGCCCCTACTCCGTGGTCATCGACGTGGTCGGCGAGGGCGGAAAAGCCCTTCCCAATGCTGTTGCCCGCCTGGGCGATCAGGAGTGGCAGGCCAATGACGACGGCAGGATTCGCATCAGCCCGCTCCTACGCCCGGTGATGCTGACGGTGAGCGCACCGGGCAAGCTGGCGGAGCCGGTGCCGGTGGGGCCGGACGACAGCCAGGATGTAGTCCCACTTACACTTTTGGACAGTGCGGGCGGAACCCGGCGGGTGCTTCACAGCGCCGGCGACGTGATGTTGGGGCGCCGCTATGTGACCCCCACCGAGGGAGAGGCCCTGTTGAAGCCCGGCGATGGCGGTGTTTCCGCGCGCGCCGTGGTCTCTGACCTGTGGACTGCTTTTTCGATGGCGGACCTGCGGCTGGTGAACCTGGAGACCGTGGTGGGTGACTTCTCGGACGAGGAGGCCTACCCCGGAAAACGCTTTTTGTTGTTGACGCCGCCCGATGGCTTGGCGGCCCTCCAGCAGCTCTCCGTGGATGTGGCCGGTGGCG
This sequence comes from Alphaproteobacteria bacterium, assembly GCA_040376425.1. GTDB lineage: Bacteria > Myxococcota_A > UBA796 > UBA796 > SXON01 > CAITDR01. Next base: position 13,972 of record JBEIQS010000130.1, read on the forward strand.
CCAACAACCATGGCAGGGACTGGCTGGAGCCGGGCATCCTCTCCACCCTGGAAGAGCTTGAACGTCGTGAAATCGGCCATGTTGGCCTTGGGATCGACGAAGAAGAAGCCGCAGCACCGCTGATCCGGGATCTGGACGGCATGAAGGTGGCGCTGCTGGCCTGGACCTCGGTGGATGGCGACTATGTGAACGACCAGTACCCGCTGGACGACGCGGAGGCCCCCGCCGATCTGGACCCGGCAGAGGCGTGGATCTGGGAGTTTCGAAGCTGGGGAGAGACCGAACTTGGGGTGCCCGTGGCCGACCGCCGGATCGGGTCGGCTTGGGCGAGCTACGAGGAGGCCATCCGGGAGCTGGCCCGCAGTACCGACGACGACGCGGAGCTGGCAACCCTGGAGGCCCAGCTTTGGGCTTCTGCCACCGCAGTGTATCCGGAACTACAGGATTGGGTCGCACGCCGAGGCCACGGTGGTGGGAATCAGTGGGATGAAGACAAGGCGGTACCTGCCATTATTTCCGCTCAGGCCGAGGCCGACCTGGTGGTAGTACAGCTCCACATGGGCTATCAATTTGCACCCGCCCGCGGCGACGCGGTGGAGGACGCCGCCCATGCCGCCATCGATGCGGGGGCCGATCTGGTGGTCTGCCACCACCCGCATGTGCTCCAGGGCCTGGAGTGGTACCGCGGCAAGCTGATCGCCTGGAGTACCGGGAACTTCCTGTTCGATCAGGACTTTCTCTCCACCTTTCAGAGCGCATTTTTGCGGACTGTGTGGGAGGAGGACGGCAGTCTGGTCCAGGCCCGCCTGGTGCCCACCTTCCTGGATGCCTACCGGCCCGTCCCCAGCGTGGGTTGGCTGGCGCGCGCGACCCTGCAAAAACTCTGGGATCGAAGCGTGCTGGACGCGACCGCCCAACGAGGGGTGGATCTGGGGGTGCGCACGGTGCTCCGCTCTCGCGCTGCCAACGCACAGCCTCCCGGCTTTGTGATCGAGCACAATACTGCGCGCCTGACAGAAAACCTGGAGGATGTGCCTGCCACCCGCGTCGAGGTGCCCGAGGAGGGCATCCGGGAGCTGAATGCCCCCATCGTCTCCCTGGTGCCCACCAAAGGAGTGGAGCTGGGCCGGTCGCTCTTCGGTCTGGGGAACTTCGACGACGTCGATGCAGATGGCAAGGACATGGATACCCCAGGTTGGACGTGGGACTCCAGCGACATCCGCCTCTCGCCGACCGGCTCCCTTCTCTTGACACGTCAAGGGGGAAACACCGACCGCGTGTCAGCCCGGAGCATCGCGCGGGTGCCACTACTGCCACATCGCCTCTACCAGGATGCTGAAGGCGTGCAGCCCTTGGATGGCGACGCGCGCTTCGCGGTGCGCCTGCGCTATCGGGTGCAGGGGGAGCAGGAGCTGGGCAGTGTCCGCCTGGCCTTGTACTACTTCGACGATCTGAACCCCACCGAAGATCCCGAGTCCACGCTGCTGCGCGAAGTGGAGCTTTCCCTTCCTAAAGCGGCTGCCTGGCAGGAAGTGGAGCTGCCGCTGGATGCGGAGATGCTGGCACCGGTAGACGGTCAGGCGCCCAACGCCGCTCTCCTCTATGTGTCGCTTTCCCCGCCGAACACCTGGAAAACCACCTTGGAGATCGAATGGCTGGATGTGGTGGAGTGGCGGGATCTGTCGGCAGAGCCGGCGGGCTGGAGCGCAGTACACTGGCTGCGCAGCACCGACGGGGAGGCGCACCGGGTGGAGCTGCGCCAGCAGAGCTGGTAGACCGGACCGGAAGATCCTTCAGACGTCGCTATCGGGTCCGATGAGGCCCCAGAGGTCGCTATGGAATTGCTAGAGAAAGCACGCGCGCTCAAAACCTCCGGGCGCCACGCGGATGCAGTGGAGCTGTTCAGGCAGATGATCGACGCCGCCAGCGGCCCGAACATCATCGCGGAGGCCCTCCCCTCCTACCAGAAGGTGGATGCCGCCGAGGCCGAGCGCCTGACCCGCCAGGCCCTGGCCCAGCTCCCCGATCACCCACTTCTGAAGCACCACCTGGGCGAAGCCCTGGCCCGCCAGGGGCGCGGTTCCGAGGCCATTCCCCTCTTCCGGGCCGCCGTAGCGGTCTCTCCCGTACTTGCCGAGCTACAGGGCGGAGGAGCAAAATCCTGGACCATCCAGGACCCCACCGTCCCCTGCCCCGCCTGCGGTCAGACCGAGGGCAAGCCCATCTGGGTGGGCAATGCCTCCGGCATCCAGAAGCACCTGGGCCTGATCGACCCCGTCAAAGTATGGCTGCGTTGCGACGGCTGTGGCCTGGTGCGGGTACCCAACCCCGCACCGGAGGAGCGCCTGGATGCCTGGTACCAACAGACCTATTCGGCGGGGGAGACCCACAACCCGCCCACCGGTTCGCAGCTCCACCAGATTCTGGGCCAGTACGAAGATCTCCTGGGTCGTGTGCAGCGCCATCGCAACGAGCGCGGCGGGCGCCTGCTGGAGCTGGGCGCCTCCTGGGGCCTGCTGATGGCCACCGCGCGCTGGCAGGGCTATGAAGTGGAAGGGCTGGAGCTGGCCTCCAAAGCCTCTTCTTGGGGACGCGAGCGCCTTGGCCTGGATCTGAAACAGGGTCGAGTCCCCGAGGATCTCCCCACAGGATCGTGGGATGTAATCGTGATGTTAGAGGTGATCGAACACCTTACCCATCCCGATACGGTGCTTCAGACGCTTCGATCCCGCCTCCGTCGCGGCGGCCAGCTTGTGCTTTCGACCCCCCTGCTGGACCACCCCTACCACCAGGTCACCGGCTATGACGACCCCATGTGGGGCGTGCCAGGCCACCTGATCTACTACGATCGGCGCACGCTGCAGGACGCCCTGGAGCGCGCGGGCATGCGCCTCGTGGAGTGGTGGTCCTCCCCCCGCCACCTGGGCTCGGGGATGGTGCTGGCCACCGCCGCATGAGCCTGTGCCTGTGCACCATTGTCCGCAACGAAGAGCGCTTTCTGGAGGGAATGTTGCGCTCGGTGCAGGGCGTGGTGGACCGCGTCGTGGTGGTGGACACCGGCTC
>JBEIQS010000171.1:0-12681 GCA_040376425.1 Alphaproteobacteria bacterium
CGGGCCACCGAGCTGGTGCTCACCGGCGATCCCATGAACCAGCTCCAAAGCTGGATGGGGTTGCTTTTTGCCTTTAACGTGATCTTCTGGAGCGTCTGCGGACTGTTGTTCGGACGCTTGATGGAGGAGTGATGGCCACCGCACGCGGAATGGACTGGGAACATGCAGTGGGGGCTCTGGGGCTCGGCCTCCTGATCTATGGTTCCTACCAGGGACTTTTTGTACTCCCGCCGGATCGGTTTATGGGCGATGTTATGCGCATCCTCTATGTGCACGTACCTGCGGCCTGGAGCACCTTGTTGTGCTTCACCCTGGCATTTATCAGTGCCATCGGCTGGTTGTGGCGGGGCACCTGGCGCTGGGATGTGCTGGGCGAAGCCGCCACGCAGGTGGGCCTGGTTTTTGGGGTGCTCCTGACGGTTTTGGGGAGTATCTGGGCACGTCCCACCTGGGGAGTGTGGTGGGATTGGGATCCGCGCCTGACGACGGTGGCCATCATGTTGGTCAGCTTTGGGGCAGTGACTGCGCTGCGCTCCTTTGTGGATGACCCGGAGCGGCGGGCCACCTGGTCGGCCATTGCGGCGATTGTGTCCTATGTGGACGTGCCGGTGGTGTACTTCTCGGTGAAGTGGTGGCGGTCGCTGCACCAGATGCAGTCCTCGCCCTCCACCGTCGACTCCGACATGGTGACCATCCTTCGGATCAACGCCTTTGCCTTCCTCTTCCTGGCGATCTGGTTCATCGCGCGGCACTACCGCCTGATCCACATCCGCCGCGATGCGGAGCTGGGTGAACTATCATGACAATCCAGGTTGATATTCTGCAACGGGGGCTACTACCATGCAGGGGATGATCGTCGGCGGTTGGGAATACATCTGGAGTGCCTACGCGCTGACCTTTGCGGTCGTGCTGGGCTATGGCCTACTGACCACCCTCTGGCTGCGGAGCGCTCGCGCGCGTCAGGAGATGAAATGAACCGGAAGATCGCCCTTTTTGTGACGTTGCTGCTCTCGGGCGGCGCGCTCACCTGGATTGCGGTGGGCAACATGGGGAACAACCTGGTCTACTACTGGAGCCCGGCGGAGATGAAGTCCCACGGCAGCGAGGCGGTGGGGGCGACGATCCGTCTGGGCGGTCAGGTGGTGGCCGGGTCGATCAAGCCGGGGAATCCCCTGCGCTTTCAGCTTAGCGACGGGATTGCAAGTGTTGACGTGTCAACCACCGAGATTCCGCCGCAGATGTTCCGGGAGGGCATCGGGGTGGTGGTCGAGGGCACGGTGGACCCCAACGGGCTGTTCACTTCCAACCGAATGATGGTGAAGCACGACAACGAGTATCGTGCGCCCAAGCCTGGAGAAGCCGTGGATCAGGAGAAGATGAAGCGCGAGATGGAGCAGCTCTTCGCCGAGGGAAGCCAGTGACCGCCGAGCTGGGCAATGCCCTGGTGCTCGCGGGGCTGGCCTGTGCTGCGGCAGGCATGATCACCGGCTTTTCGGCTGGATTTTCGCGCTCCCTTGAAGGTTGGCGCATGGCGCGGCGTTTTGCCTATGGCTTCTGCGCCTGTATGATCCTGGCCACCGGTGTCATGTGGTTTGCCTTGATCACCCACGACTTTTCGGTGAAGTATGTCACCCAGGTGGGCTCGCTGGCGACCCCGCTGTGGATCGACATCGTCAGCCTGTGGTCCTCGCTGGAAGGCTCCATCCTCTTTTGGGGCTTTGTTCTTTCCCTCTATATCATTGGCTGTCTGGTCCTCAATGGGGACAAAAACCACGAGACCATGCCCTTCGCCACCGGCGTTTTCTGCCTGGTGGGTACCTTTTTCGGATTGTTGCTGGCCGGACCGGCCAATCCCTTCCTCCCCTCCCCCTCGCCGGTACCGCTGGACGGTCCGGGCCCCAACCCGCTGTTGCAGAACCACATCCTGATGGTGATCCACCCGCCCGCGCTCTATCTGGGCTACGTCGGGATGACTATTCCATTTGGACTGGCAGTAGGGGCTTTGCTTCGCGGTCAATTGGGGGCGACCCAGATGGCTCCTCTCCGGCTTTGGCTGCTGGTCCCCTGGGCCTTTTTGACCGCCGGCATCGTGTTGGGCGGCTGGTGGGCCTACGAGGTGCTGGGCTGGGGCGGCTACTGGGCCTGGGATCCAGTGGAAAATGCCTCGCTACTTCCTTGGCTTACCGCTACAGCGGCGCTACACGCGATGATGTTGCCCGGTCGGCGTGGCTCCATGAAGGGCTGGACCCTGTCGCTGGTGGTGGCCACATTTTTGTTGACGTTGCTGGGCACTTTTATGACCCGCTCCGGCGTGTTCAACTCGGTGCACTCCTTCTCTCAGTCGGACATCGGGCCCACCTTCCTGGTCTTCATCGCAATCAACCTGCTCGCCTGTGTGGTTCTTTTGGCGATGCGCGTGGACCGCATCGAAGGCGAAGGTGCGGTGAAGGCGGTGGTAAGCCGGGAAGCGGCTTTCCTGGTGAACAACCTTCTTTTTGTGGTGCTCACCTTCACCGTGCTGATCGGCACCACCTTCCCGCTGATCACCGAAGCCATCAAGGGCACCAAGCTGTCGGTCGGGCAGCCCTATTTCAACCAGATGGCAGTGCCCACGGGCGTGGTCATTCTGTTTTTGATGGGCGTTGGACCGTCCCTTCCCTGGGGACGCCCGTCGGCTGAGCAGATCCGACGGATGTTTCTGCCGCCCGCCATCAGCGCGCTGGTCGCCCTGGCCATCGGCCTGGCCTTCGGACTCCGCGAGCCCTGGCCGCTGGCCACGCTGGCCTGTGCGGGTTTTTCCGGCCACGTCACGCTGCGCGAGCTGTTCCATCCCATCCAGAGCCGCATGTCCGACTACCGGGAGCCCTTTGCGCAGGCGCTTCCACGGGCCTTTTTCCGAAATCGCCGTCGCTTCGGTGGCTACATTGTCCACGGGGGCATCATCGTGATGATCCTGGCCATCGCCATGTCCTCGGCCTACCGGGTGGACAAGCAATTCACGCTTAAGCCGGGAGAGAGTGCGGAGTTTGAGGGCTACACGCTGACCTACTCGGGGCCCCGCTTTGAACAACAGCCCAACCGCAGCCTGACGATTGGGGATGTGCAGGTTTCCGGCACGGGAAGCAGCTTTTTGCTCTCTCCGGCGCTCACCACCTACCCGGCGATGGGCAGTCCCATCGGCACACCGGCGGTGCGTACGGGCGCCACCCATGACCTGTACCTGAGCCTGATGAACCTCTCCAAGGAAGAAGCAGGCATTCATGCCTACTACACGCCCGGTGTGGGCTGGCTGTGGGCCGGGGCCGGGGTGGTGCTGTTGGGCAGCCTGATCGCGGGCTGGCCGGGCCGCCGCCGCACCGAAGAGGTGGTGATGGTCTCCAGCGGGGCGACCCAGGCGGAGCTCGGATGAACCTGAAGTATCTGGTAGTCGGGCTGTCGTTCACCCTGCCACTGGTCTATTTTATGGGGCGTGGCTTCGACTTCAACCCCAACAAGATCGACTCGCCGCTCATCGGAAAGGCCGCGCCGGACTTCCGCCTGACCACCTTGGGCGGCGGCGAGGCGGGACTGACGGACATCAAGGGTGGCAAGCCCGCGGTGGTCAACTTCTGGGCCACCTGGTGTGTGCCTTGCCGGCAGGAGCATCCTTTGCTGCAGAAGGCAGCCCAACGATACGGGGAGAAGGTACAGTTTTACGGAATTGTATACCAGGATACAGAAGATAAAATCCGGGACTGGCTGGGCCCGGCGGGCTCCGTCTACCCCACCCTGGTGGACATGGGATCGCGGACCGCCATCGCCTATGGCGTGTACGGTGTACCGGAGACCTTTTTTGTGGATCGCAACGGTGTGGTGCTGGACAAGTATGCGGGTCCTCTGCCGAGCGCCTATTTGATTGGGATGATTGAGAAGCTCCTGGGTGCCTCATGAACCTTTTGTTTGTGTGCCTGGCGCTTGCGGGAGAGCCCAGCCTGGGTGGCGGGCCGGATCCGCGGACGGTGGTCGGTGAGCCGGCAGGTGTCGCCCTCTCCGGCGATGCCCTGGAAGAGAAGACCAAGGAGATCGCGGTCTTGATTCGCTGTCCGGTCTGCCAGGGCTCCTCGGTAGAGGCCAGCCCGTCCGAGTCCGCGCGCGCCATGCGTGACGAGGTGAAAGCCCTGGTGGCCCTGGGCTACGACCGTGATCAGGTGACGGCCTATTTTGTGGCCTCCTACGGGGACTTTATTCTGCTGGAGCCGAAGAAAGAGGGCTTCGCAGTGTGGGTATGGCTGCTGCCCCCGCTGTTTCTGACGGTGGCGGGCATCGGCGTGGCCATGCACCTGCGCGGACGGGGCACGCCCCCTCCCCCGCGTCTTCCGCCGCCCGACCCCGAGCTGGGCGACTACCTGGAGCGTGTACGGAAGGAGACCGCCGGCCAATGACTGACTGGATTCCTGGAATTATTGCGGCGGTGATCGGTGCTGTTGGGGGGGCAATTGTAGCCTGGACTACTCGAAATGGCACCCCCCTGCCCTCGGTGGAACACTCCGAGCGGGTAGAGCTGGAGCGGCAGAAGGATGTGCTCTACGAGGCACTCCGAGCCTTGGAGCTGGAGAAGTCGCGCATGGACCCGCCCGCTTGGGAGGCGGAGCAACAGCGCCTCCAGGTGGAGGCGGCACAGGTTTTGCGCGCCCTGGATCAGTTGGCGACGCGGCTGGCCGCCCCCGGCAAGGGTCCGGATCTGGTCCGCACCAAGCACCCGCAGTTGGTGGGAGCCGCGTGGGGGGCCGGTGTTGTGCTCTTTGCAGGCGCCATCTGGCTGGGCCTGCAGCAGAACACCGCACCGCGCGCGGAGGGTGGCTCGGTGACCGGTGGGGCCGGAGGTATGGCCTCTGCGCCGGTAGAGGGCGGCCTCAGCCCCGAGCAGGAGGCAGAGCTGGCCATGCTGGAGAGTGCGGCCAAGGCCAACCCCACGGACTGGGCTGCTCAGAATGCCTGGGCACATGCGCTCTTGCGCGTGAACAAGCTGATGGAAGCCTGGAAGATCTCCGAGACCGTTGTGGCTCAGGATGCCGCCAACCCCGAAGCGCGTACCCACCAGGGGATCGTGCTGTTGGCCATCGGCGAGACGGAGATGGCAGTGGGTGTGCTCGACAAAGTGCTGGAGACCAGCCCTCAGTTCATTGAGGCCCTCACCTACCGGGGACTGCTACACCTGCGCAACGGCGACAAGGCGCTGGCCATTGCTTTGTGGCGGCAGGCCATTGCCGCCGATCCCAGCCAGAAGGATCTGCTGGAGCCGTTGATCGCGATGGCCGAAAAAGGCGCAGATTCCGCCCGCTGCGGGCAGCTCTGGCGCGCCCCCGTCCGAAGGAGCGTCCAGTGCTCCCGCGGCCGATGGACCGGGGTTGGAGGGGGAGGTGCAGATTTCGGCCGAGCTGGCCGCAACCGTGCCCCCGGGAACCATTCTTTTTGTGCTCGCGCGGCCTGCAGGCGTGGACCGGGGCCCACCTGCGGCTGCCAAGCGCATCCCCGTCGAGAGCTTCCCGGTGAAGTTTAAGCTGGGGCCAGGGGATAGCCCGATGGGAGGCGGCCTTTCCGGCGACCTGACCATCACCGCCCGCATCGATCGGGACGGCAACCCAACCACGCGCTCTCCCGACGATTTGGAAGGGAAAAGCGCGGTGGTCCAGCCCGGCGCCACCGGGCTGGTGATCCAGCTCCAGAAGCCGACGCCCTGAGCCATGCTGTGGCTTTGGGCCTGTACCCCGCCGCCAAAGCCCGATATGGTGCTGATCACGGTGGATACGCTGCGGGCCGATCGGGTGGGCGCCTATGGGGATCCGCTCGCACAGACACCAAACCTTGACGCATTTGCGCAGCAGGCCATCCTGTTCCGGGATGCTGTGACCACAGCCCCCACCACACTTCCCGCCCACGCCACGCTGTTGACGGGTCAATGGCCACGGGACCACGGCGCCCGCGATAACACACTCACTCTTACGACGAAGGGCCCTGCGCTGCCCGGCCGGCTCGCGCAGGCGGGCTGGGCGACCGCCGCCTTTGTGTCGGCCTCGGTATTGGCGCCCTCCACCGGCATTGCGGCGGGTTTTTCGGTCTATGACGCGCCCAGCGGCGAGGATGCCGAACGATCGGGAGAGAAGACGGTAGCGGCGGCCCTCGCATGGTGGAGCCAGACCCCCTCCCCGCGCTTCATGTGGGTGCATCTCTACGATCCGCACCGCCCGTGGCCGGCGGTCGAGGGGGATCCCTACCGTGCGGATGTGACGACGGCGGATCGGGCGCTCGGTCCGCTGTTGTCGGCCTTGCCCGCCGAGGTGGTGGTGGTGATCACGGCCGACCACGGGGAGTCGCTGTGGGAGCATGGCGAGCGCGATCATGGGTTGCTGGTGCACCGGGCCGCGACCAGGGTGCCGCTGCTGATACGGGTGCCAGGTCTTGACACGGGGCCAATGGTATCGCCAAAAGAAGCGGGTAAGCTACCGATTGAGCGCCCAGCAGGTATTGACGAAGACCTTCAACTTACGCCGGTGCCCGATGCCCCCCGGGCGCGGCGGGTGGTGGAGGGGTCGGTGAGCCTGGTGCAGGTGGCTGGGACCCTGGCAAGGTTGGCGGGGATCCCGTTTGAGAGCGAATTCCCCGGCCTTCTGGACGACAAGCCACAGATGGCGGCCTACGCGGAGACCTGGTACCCGGCGGTGGCCTTCGGCTGGAGCCATCGCTGTATGGTGCAGTCCGGCTCCGAGCGCTGGTATGGACCACTTCATCCGGTTGGAAGTGACCTGTTGACCGATCCGGGAGAGCTGGGACCCAAGCCCCCCTCCCCCTCCCTCCAGGCACTCGCGCTGGGCCGTGGCTGCAAGGACCGCCCATTGCCGGCCTTTGACAGCACCGAAAAGCTGCGGATGCTGGGCTATATGGAGGGCGCGGGCGAGCTACCGGAGGGTGACTTCTCCTCTTTGCACCGGCTGTATGCAGCAGAGGCGGAGGCCGATCCTGTCCGGGCGGAGGGGCTGTACCGGGCGCTGCTCCAGGAACAACCTCGACTCTGGCGCGCCTGGGATGGACTCGCGGTGGTGTTGGCCGGTCAGGGGCGCTACAGCGAGGCGCTGGAGCTGCTGAAAAGTCCGGAGATTCCGGTCACTTCCGGGCTGCTGGTGCAGCAAGGGCGCCTGGCGCTGGGGGCCGGCGCAGAGGCCGAGGCCCTGGCGATTTCCGTGCAGCTCCAAAAGGAATACCCGCGCTCGGCGGAGGGGTTTCAGTTGGAGGTGCTGCTACGCCTGCGGCAGGGGGATCCTCCCGCGATGGAGGCCGCGGCGCTCCGGGGCCTCGCAATTGCGCCGCAGGATCCGCGCCTGCTCTATGGCCTGGGGCTGGCCAGACTGCGCCAGCGTCGGGATGCGGACGCGCTTGAACATTTTCTCGCTGCGCAGAAGGCGGGATCGGAAGCAGCCGATCTGGAGATGTATGTCGGCAGCATCCACGAGCGCGCCGGGCGTCTGACCGAGGCCCTTGCCGCCTACGGTCGGTGGCGCGATCGCAACCCCACCGAGCTGCGGGCCTGGGCCGCGCCCGCCTGGATGCTGTACCAGAACGGAAACTGTGCGGATGCACGTCCGCTCGCGGAAGGAGCCCTGCGCCTTGATGGTACGGATGCGCGTATGTTGGAAGTGGTCGCCCGCTGCCCCTGAGTGCCGACGTGACTCACCTGTGAGTCACGCCGAGGAAGGGAGGCTCAACCAGAACAATCCGACAGCAGCTCGTAGGTAGCGGTGATGCGCGAGTTGGGCGCGGGCACCGATCCCTCCGCAAAGACGATGGCATTGGCATCGCTGTTGTAGCTCCAGCCGGTGGTGGTGGGCACGTCGGCCACCTCCACCACGATGGTGCTGGGGTCCGGTCGGGAGGACAGGGGGAAGGTGTCGGTCTGGCCGGTGGCGGCGATGGCCGCGATGGTCTGGAAGTAGTCGCCCCAATCCGGCGAACAGATGGAGAGGAAGGCGCCTCCGGTTGCGACGGTCGCCTCGTAGTAGCCGGTGCCCGCCGCCGCGGTGAGGCAGCCGTAGGGGACCTCCCCCACGATAGAGGTGATGGAGGTGGTGGGAGAGACCGCCTTCATCGCCGCAACCTGCTCAGACCAGGCCACGGTGGACTGCTCGGGCTCATCGGAGACCAGTACCACCATCGTCTTGGAGTCTTCCCGGAGGAAGCCCGCGTTGCACAGGCCGGGCCCTGTGGCCTCCAGGGCATTTGCCGCAACCGTCAGGCCCGCTTCCGTGAAGCGGCCGCCGTTTCCGGACACCGACTGAAGGAAGGAGCTCTGGGCATTGGGGGTGGTGGCGTTGAGAATGGACCCATTGTGGCAGCCGTCGTCCGCCGTGCTCACCATGAGCTGCCAATCCAGCGCCAGGGTAGCCAGGGCCTGCACCAGGAGGTTGAAGTTGTTGGCCAGGTTGCGCTGGTCGTCGTCCATCGAGCCGGACTGATCGACATAGACCAGGATATCCGTGCGATCCCAGGGGCCATCGCCCTGGACAAACTCGTCGGTGATGTCGCCGTCGTTGGTGCCCTCGCCGGAGAGGTTTACCGCCACCGGGCCAAAGATGCTGTCGCTGCTCACCCAGAGCTGGGTCTGGTGAAGCTGCCCCACATCGGGAGGCGCAAAGCTCAGCTCGACCGTTTTCACCTCGGCGGGGGCGATCAACATGGGGAAGCTGCTGCTCAGCACGGAGAAGGGAGCAGAAGACTCCACCACGCTCTGCACCGTCAGGTTCGCCTCGCCCACATTCTGCAGGTAGAGCGTGCCGGGTGCTGAGCAATTCTCCAGGACCTTCCCAAAGTTGTAGGGATTGGGGGAGACGACCAGCTCCGGCACGGCCGCGCCACCGTACAGCTCGACATAGGCAACGGGGTCCCCGGGATCGTTGGAGTAGATGGAGACGGTGCCGTGGTCCTCCGGGTTCACCGGGGTGAAGGTCACGTTGAAGGTTCGGGACTCCTTGAAGTCCAGCGAGAAAGGACCGGAGTTGTCCAGGATGGTGAAGGAGGAGGTGCCGGTCACCAACATCTCCCGCACGTCCAGCCGATCCGCCCCGGTGTTGGTCACCGTGAAGCTGAGCACGGCCGAGTCGCCCATATCCATCACGGGAAACAGGATTTCCGTTGGATCAACCAGTATGTCCGGGTCCAAGGAGGTTGCACCGGCGGCGATCTTGTCCTCGGAGATTCCGGTTTCGATACAGGCCAGCATCGTCAGGAGAAACATGGGGGCTCCGGGAGGATTCTTTCTGAAAGGAGTGTAGCCGAATAGCCGGATTCTGGCGACTGCGACAGAAAGATCAGTGTCAAAGGAGGTTGCCGCCGTAGACCAGATAGACCCGCCCCTGGTTCCGCCACGCGGGCGCTCCCACCAGGAATTCATCCTGTTGATCGCCATCCTGGTCGGGAACCGCGATCAGCGAGGTGCCCAATAGGTCCCCTGGATCTTCGCCGGGAATGGCGAGCGTGGCGTCTGCCGCTCGGTAGGTGCCCGTGCCCGGCGTGGTGTAGACGTAGACCATCCCCGCGTCGGTACCGGCGCTGCGCACGTTAGGGGCACCCACGAGCAGGTCCGGCGCGCCATCTCCATCCAGATCCAGGTTCCCCGCCCCAGTATAGCCAAAGGAGTCGCCGGAGGTGGTCCCCGTGAAGCTGGCGTAGGACTGCGACAGCGATGTCGCGCCTGTGCCGCCGCGGACCAGGTAGACCTTCCCCGCCCCGTGGTCTGGCGCGGCTACCCAGAGATCCCCCAGACCGTCTCCATCCACATCGCCGGCCTGGCCGAAGGCCGAGCCCGCATCCCCACCGCTGGGACCGGTCAGCTTCCAGGAGACGGTAGAGGTGGAGATCACCCCCGCCACCGGTCCGGGCAGGATGTAGAGGGCGCCGCCATCCGCATGATCCGGGGCACCAGCACCGGTCTCTGGGATGCCGTCCCCGTCCAGATCGCCCAGCTCACCGGTCACACTGAGGTGGTCCCCGTCGGCCTCGCCATAGATCTGGGTATGGCCGGTGCCGATGTCGATCAGGCCCGGACCCGCGCTTCGGTCAAAGAGGTAGACGACCCCACGGTCGCGACCGTCGCCGTTGGCATAGCGCCCCCCGGCAGCGTAGTCTCCACGGGCATCGGTGTTCACGTCCCCCACATAGGCGACGGAGCCCCCCACCATGTCGCCCGCAGCATGGCCGACCATGCCCACGGTGGAGGTGGAAAGGTCGGTGCGACCGGAAACCGGACTCAACAGCATATAGGCCACGCCGCCGCTGGCGCCCACCTTGTTACTTCCAGGTACACCGACCACAATCTCTGCCAGGCCGTCGGAATTCGCGTCCGCCATCGCTAACGACTGGCCGGCATCGTCTGCGGAGCGCTCCCCGAGATCTTCCAGAATGCTGGCGAGACTTCCGCGGGCGGAGCCGTCGGAAACATAGAGCGTGCCGGCATTGGGGAAGAGCCCATCGGCCAGGGGGGCACCCACCGCCACGTCGGGAACGGTATCGCCGTTGAAGTCACCGAAGCCCACCGACCAGCCGAAATTGCCGCCTGATCCTGAATAGAGCGTCTCCGCAACCAGGATGTCGCAGGGCCCTCCCCGACCGTCGCAGTCCAGATCTACGGTGGAGCAATACTCGGCGGCGCCGGGGTTCACCTCTGCGGCGGCATCGTCGCAATCTCCACCGCGGGTCGCCGAGTAGCCCGTGGGCGCCACACAGGTGCAGACCATGTTCGCGCCGTAGCTGTCGCCGTCGGCGTCCGCATAGAAATCCAGGCAGTTCAGCGCTCCTTCTTCGTTGCCATCGCCATCGCAGTCGTCGTCTGCGTTGGTCAGGCAGTCTTCAGGAACACCGGGATGTACGGCGTCGTCCCCGTCGTCACAGTCGCTGCTGTCGGACACATGCAGGTAGGGCTGGTCACAGGCCAGCGTGCTGACGTTGGGGTTGCCGAAGCCATCCAGGTCCAGGTCTGCGTACCAGGTCTGGGCGTTCGCCGCATCCAGGTCAATAATGTTATCGCAGTCATCATCGAGGCTGTTACAGATCTCTTCCGCAGCCGGGTTGATCAGAACCGCCCCATCGTTGCAGTCTTCGCAGGCGATGTAGCCGTCGCCGTCGTTGTCGCTGCTGCCGGTGAAGCCGTCACAATTGTAGTCTTGACTACCGCAGCTCGTCTCGTCGGCGCTGGGGTGGTACTGGTTGTTGCGGTCGTCGCAGTCGGTACCCCAGCGGGAGTAGCCGCTGACATCCGGGCAAGAAAGTACAGAAACCGCTGGATCGCCATAGCCGTCTTCGTCGCGGTCCAGGTACCAGGGCGACGAATCCACCGCCCCTTCGTCGATGGTGCCCTCGCAGTCATCGTCGTGACCGTTGCAGACTTCGGTCCCGTCCGTGTTGATGTCGGCGCGGGTATCGTCGCAGTCCGTATCCGTGGAAACGTAGCCGACCGGAACATCGCAAAACCAGGAGGGCTCCTCGGCGTCCGAGCCGAAACCGTCTCCGTCCGCATCCGGGAAGGCCTGCTGGCCCTCAGCGAACCATTCGTCCGCTTCATCGGGGAGAAAGTCGCAGTCCTCATCCACATCCGCGTCGTCGCAGATTTCCGGTGCCCGCGGGTTGATCTCGGGATCGTCGTCGTTGCAGTCCAGAAGGTTGCCCACATAGCCCTGGGGGCCCACACAGGCCGCGGTGGGGATCACCAGGGGGTTTCCGAAGCCGTCCTCGTCGGTATCCGGGTACCAAAGCAGCGGATCCACTGCGTCGGGATCGTTGACTTCGCCGTCGCAGTCGTGGTCCACGTTTCCGCATCGCTCCACTGCCCCGGGGTAGCCGGTGGGGTCGGCGGGCTGGCAATCGGTATTGTCCTTTACATATCCGGATGGCCGGCGGCACTCGGTGCGCGGCTGAGAGGGGTCGCCGAAGCTGTCGTCGTCCTGATCGCGGTACCAGGTGTTGAAGTCCGCGTCCTCATCCACCGTTTGGTCGCAGTCGTTATCCACACCATCACACAGGTCGGGAGCACCGGCAAAGATGGTGGGATCTTCCGGCTCGCAGTCCTCAAAGTCGAGCACGCCGTCTCCATCCAGGTCACCCTTGGTGGAAGTGGGCGGGCAGGCGAGTAACAACAACAACAGGTGCATGTGGAAGTCTACCCTGAAAAGGGGCACCCCGCCTGAGCTTGTTCAGGGGGAATTTCACGACTTTTTGATCAGGCTATTCCTCTGGTTGTTCCGCTTTGGGAATCAGCCCCAGACGCTCCGCCAGCTCCTGCCGATAGGCGGTCCGCCAGGTGAGCACATCCTCGCGTTGGGGGTCGCGGGTTTCCGCCTCCTTCAAAGCCAACAAGGCGCGGATCATGTCATCGCGGTCATGGTAGGTGCGGGCCAGAGAAATCCAGTCGTCGATCTCCGTCCATGCATCTTCGGGAACCTCCGCAAAGAAGGCCAACATCTCCAGGTTCTCCTCGGAGGTGTGGCGATGCAGGTTGCGGGGGGCGGAGTACTCCACCAGCATATTGTCATCGCTGTTTATGGGCGCCTCCGCCCGCATCGGCTTTTCCAGCGAACGCTGCGCCAGACGAAGGCCCGCCTCTCGATCCATCAGGGAAATCGCCAGGATATCGTTGGGACTGCGCAGCCCCACCGAGGC
>JBEIQS010000332.1:0-4836 GCA_040376425.1 Alphaproteobacteria bacterium
GTGAAGCTGCCGAAGAAGAGGTTTCCAGTGAGGGACAGGTCCAGCCGCCACGGGCGGTCGCCGCGATCCTGGGCGTACGCGGGTGTGGCGAGCAGCAGCAACAGTGTGGCAACCAGGATGCGGATCGGGTTAGACACGTGGAAAACCTCCGCCAGCCCTGTAACATCGTCCTATGGCCGCCTCCACCCGCGCAGCACTGCTCACCGGCGATGTCCGGCTCGCCCTCCGCTCCATCGCCGTGCCGAGCGCGGTCGGCATGCTGGCGATGATCGTGGTGAACCTGGTGGATGCCTACTGGATCTCCCGGCTGGGCACGGCCGAGCTGGCGGCGCTCTCCTTCACCTTCCCCATCGAGATCCTGATGGTGAACGTGGGGTTGGGCTTGATGATCGGGATGTCGACCGCCGTCTCCCAGGCGGTGGGCGCCGGTGATGCCGCCCGGGCGGCCCGCCTTGTGACCCACGCGCTCGGCCTGTCGGTGGGGCTGCTGGTGGTGGTGGCGCTGGTGGGCTGGACCTTTCATGCCCCGCTGTTCCGAGCGTTGGGCGCAGACGAGGTCGCGATGCCCCACATCTCCGCCTACATGCAGGTCTGGTTCATCGGCGTGGTGTTCCTGATGGTGCCGATGATGGCCAACGGCGCGCTGCGCGCCGTGGGCGATGCGACCACCCCCATGCGGGTGATGGTGATGGGTGCGGCGATGAACGCGGTGCTGGATCCCCTGTTCATCTTCGGCCTTGGTCCGGTGCCCGGCTTCGGTCTGCGCGGCGCCGCCATGGCCTCGCTGGCCTCACGCGTGGTGGGCTTACTGGTGGTCATGCGGGCGCTGAGCGGGCCCGCGGGCCTGCTGGAGCTTCGCCGCCCACGCCTGCCGGAAGTGGCCGACTCGGTGCGCTCGGTGCTGCGTGTGGGTGTGCCGGCGGTGATGACCAATGCGCTGGGTCCGCTGTCGCTGACCCTGCTGACCGGGCTGGTTGCAGCGCAGGGGCCGGCAGCGTTGGCGGCCTGGGGAACCGGCGCGCGGGTGGACGCGCTTGCGTTGATTGCGCCCATGGCACTGTCGGGGGCGCTGGGGCCCTTCGTGGGCCAGAATTGGGGCGCACACCTGCGGAAGCGGGTGGCAGCGGGAATACGGGAAGCGGTGTTGTTTGTGGTGGGCTGGGGCGTGGTGGTCGCGGTGGTGCTGATCGGGGCTGCACAGCCGCTGGCCGCCCTGTTCTCAACGGATCCCCAGGTTCAAGCCGCGCTGGTCGGCTATTTCCGCATCATTCCCGTCGGCTACGCCTTTGTCGCCACCGTGGCGCTGGCCTCGGCAGTGTTCAACGCCGTGGACAATGCCTTGCGCTCCACCTGGCTGGCGGCGCTGCGCAGCCTGGTGTTCGCTATTCCCGGCGCCTATCTGGGGGCCACCGCCGCTGGGCTCAACGGGTTGTACTTGGGGCTGGTGGTGGCGTCGATCACCACGGCGATCCTGGGGATCCACTGGATGCGGCGGCTGCTGCTGCCTACGGGAGAGCTGGCCGCCGGCTATGGCACCGTGCTGACGCTGGACGAAGCCGCCGCGGCAGTGGAGGCGTCGGTCCGCACGCGCGCGCGGACGGTTCTGGGGGCCGTGGCCGCCTTGGAAGACCTGCAGCGGGTGCGGGTGCGGGGCGGCCTGGTAGGGATCTACGTGGGCGCGCGGGAGCTGGCACACCTGCATCCCGATGGCCGGCTGGACCTGCCGCTTCCGGTGGAGATCGGGGACAACCTCGTGAGCCGCGGGCTGGTGGAGCCGCACCGGCAGCATCCGGACAACGGCTGGTACACCCACCGGTTGGGCGATGCCGAGGGACCGGAGTCCGGCGAGTGGCTGCTTCGCCTCACCCA
This sequence comes from Alphaproteobacteria bacterium, assembly GCA_040376425.1. Taxonomy (GTDB): domain Bacteria; phylum Myxococcota_A; class UBA796; order UBA796; family SXON01; genus CAITDR01. Next base: position 1,870 of record JBEIQS010000332.1, read on the forward strand.
CCTGCTGTACGAGATGAGCCACCGGGGACCGGGCGATCCGGTGACCCGCGCCGAGCTGGATGCCTTCACCACCACGGATCGGTGCGTGGCCGCCATGACCGCAGCAGCGGGACGTTGGGGGCTGCGGATGGAGGCGCCGACCCGCGCCGGAATCTGACCGCTGCACCGCGCCCGCCCACGCAAACATATGTTTGCCCACCGCCGGCCGCGGCCGGCACCCGGCTAGGAAAGCTGCACCCCCGAGGTACCGGTGCAGCTCCCCTCCCCGTCCGAGACCGTCGCCGAGCCACCCCTGGTGCGCGGCGCCCCCTTTGTGGGCTCTGCCATCCCCTTTGGAAAGGATGCCCCTGCTTTTCTGGCGGAATGTCGGGCACGGCACGGGGACGTCTTCACCATCCGGGTGGCCACCCAGCGCATGACCTTTGTGCTGGATCCGCACAGCCACGGCGCCATCCTGCGCCTACAAGGCGATCTCTCCTTCAGCGAGCTGGCGCATGAGATCTCCTCCAAGGCCTTCGGCCACCGCAAGCTGCAGGGGGCCGAGGCCGAGGCGATGGAGCGGGTGACCGACGCCCACCTGAAGGGGCCCCCCCTCCAAAAACTCACCGAGCAGGCCCAACTGCGGCTGGATCACTGGCTGGACAGCCTGGAGGACGGCGGCCCCCGCGACCTGTACGCCCTGGTCCAGGAGGGCATGTTCCTGGTGGGCGCGGAGACGCTGTTTGGGGAAGGTGCAGGAGACCGCGCCGCCCTCGAAGATTTCTCCGCCTTTGACAAAGAATTCCCCTTACTCGCAGCGGGAGTGCCTGCGGCCCTGTTGGGGGTGGCCGGCGCGCGGAAGCGCCTGGGCGATCGCCTGAAAAGGCCCCGTCCCGGAGGCAGCTCGCTGGTCGCCGAGCGGCTGGAGGCGCAGAATCCCGCCTTTGCTGACGGCCGCGGCCAGGTGGAGCTGTCGCTCTTGTGGGCCGCCATCGCCAACACCCTGCCCGCCACCTTCTGGACCCTTGCGCACCTGGTCGCCCAGCCTGCCGCCCTGGCCGCGGTGCAGGCCGAGCTGAGCCGACTGCTCCCCGCGCAGAGCGCGCTCAGCCCCGCTGCCGTCGCGGCGCTGCCGCTCCTGCAGAGTGCGGTCCACGAAGCCCTGCGCCTCTCCAGCGCCTCCATCACGCTGCGGCGGGCCCAGCGGCCCACCCGGATCACCCTGGACTCCGGCGCCACCTATGCCATCCGGCAGGGCGACCTGGTCTGTCTCTTCCCCTACCTGATGCACCACAACCCGGCAATATTCGAAAATCCCGAGCAATTTCAGGTGGATCGCTTCCTGGCGACGGCAGCCCCGCCGGTGTTTTCGCTGCACGGGCGTCGGCTGGCCATGCCGCTGATGCCCTATGGCGGCGGGGTCAGCATGTGCCCCGGGCGGGCCCTGGCCAACACCGAGATCAAGCAATTCGTCGCCGGGCTGCTTCGGCGTTTTGAGCTCCGGGGCAGCGGCGCCGCCGTGCCGGCGCTGGACCGGAGCCGCGCCGGACTCGGGGTCCTGCCCCCCAAGGCCGAATTTCCCGTTCACCTTCGCTCGCTCGCCGCCTGAGGTCGCCATGTCCACAGCCCCCCTCCCTGAACCCGCGCCACGTCCCTCCCCAAAGCCCGCGCTGCCCCGGCACATGCAGGCCCCGCCTGAGCTGGTCCACGGCTGGTTTGCGCCGCTGCGCAGCCAGGAAGTGGCTGCTGATCGCCCCACCTCCTTCACCTACATGGGGCGGGAATTGGTGGCTTTTCGGGACGAGGCGGGCAAAGTCCGTGTGTTGGACGCCGCCTGTCCCCACTTTGGGGCGCACCTGGGGCACGGGGGCGCGGTGATCGAGGGAAAACTGCGCTGCCCCTACCACAAGCTGGACTTTGACGGCAGCGGTCGCTGCGCCGGTGCCGCTGCCCACTACGACCCCAGCCGCGTGCGCCACCTGCGCACCCGAAGCTGGGACTGTCGAGAAGCCTACGGGATGATTTGGGTATGGTTTGGACCCAACCCGGCCAAGGCCGACCGAGAGCTGGCTCTGGATAGGCTGGATTGGGAAGGTTGGACCACTCCGATCACCAACGACGGGCTGGAGCTGAAGGTGGCAACGCCGCTGTGGTTGGCCGAGAACATCGCCGACCTGGCCCACCTGCGCACCGTCCACTGTTGGGACTTGGAGCAGGTGGTAGAGGCGCCCGGAGAGCGTGAGGATGGCAGCTTCGGCGTGACCGTGGACGTGCGGTGGCGGCTGGGGGCACGGCTGCGCGACCCGCGCTTTCACGTGCTTGGAAACTGGGTGAACAGCGCATTCCGGCTGAGCGTACGTGCGATGGACGCGGGGATGGTGGTGGCCGAGGCCCAGCTCACCCCGGAGCAGGGCAACATCCGCCTGCGTAACATTGTGCTGATCCACCCCTTGGGCAACGGAAAGGCGCGTCTGCGGGTGATGGTGGCGGTGCGACGACAGTGGGAGGGGCTGCCCTCGAAGATGGCGCGCGCGCTGACCGGAGCGGGATTTGAGGAGCTTCTCGACCCACTTTTTCTCGCCATCGGCGTGTCGGACTTCCAGTCCGATGCCTTGGTGTGGGAGCGGCGGGTACATCTTGAAAATCCCGTCCCGCTGGCCGGCGAAGGAGCTTTTATCGAATTCCGCAAGTGGAGCACCCGCTTCTGGCCGGAGGAGTCGGGCGTGGAGCCACGCGCAGAGAGGCCCAGAGCGAGCCCGGGGAAGAGGGCGGCCTAGTTTTGGTGCTTTCCAGGAGGCGCCTGCGGCGCTCGGGCCGCACGCGCCTTGCGTGATCTGGACGATTCAGAGCTTATTTCCCTCCTTTCTGCCCTTTCCGGCGCTCGCCCGGGTGCAACGCGAGGGGAACTTTTGAACTCTTCAGGCGCCTGAGAGGGTGTTGACACGTCAAGTCACGGTGCGTAGGAGGTAAGGAGCGGAGGACTCCACA
>JBEIQS010000088.1:0-23067 GCA_040376425.1 Alphaproteobacteria bacterium
ATTTTAGGCCTTGTCATCGCGCAGAGTCTACGCTATGCTCTGAACAGCCGCGCATCCCCTTCCATGCCGGTAATGAGAAGACATGCTTAGTACCCTGATTCTCCTCCTCTCTTCCTGCGCCGTAGAGAATCCTGCAGGTTCCGATGTGGACCTGTACGATGTGCAGGACGATGTCCCCGGCGAGACTTTTGAGCTCAATGGCCACGTCTACCCCAGCCAGGCGGCCTTTATCGAAAGCGGCGCCCGCTGTCCGCTGGAGCTGTCGGACGAAGAGGTGGAGGTGATGGAGGCCTATAACAATACCTTCCCGGCCTTCCAGTATCGGGAAGATGGTTCGCAGCAGGGTGAAGCTTTTGCGGCATGGGCCCCGGTGACCATCAATGTGTACTTCCATGTGATCACCTCCTCCACCGGCAGCGGTGGCGTGACCGCTCAGCAGATCAGCGATCAGATTTCCGTGTTGAACGCGGCCTATTCCGCCAGCGGCTTCCAGTTTGTTCTGGCCGGAACGGACACCACGGCCAACAGCACCTGGTACAGCGTGGGCTACGGCACGGCGACCGAATCCCAGATGAAGAACGCGCTGCGTCAGGGTTCCGCGGACGACCTGAACCTGTACACCACCAACCTGGGCGGCGGTCTGCTCGGCTGGGCCACCTTCCCCTCTTCCTACTCCGGGCGGCCGAAGGATGACGGCGTGGTATTGCTGAACGCCAGCCTGCCCGGCGGCACCGCCGCGCCCTACAACCTGGGCGACACCGCCACCCACGAAGTGGGCCACTGGCTGGGCCTGTACCACACCTTCCAGGGTGGCTGCAACAAGACCGGCGACGGCGTGAGCGACACCGAGCCCGAGCGCTCGGCCGCCTACGGATGCCCCAGCGGTCAGGACTCCTGCCGTGGTGGCGGGGTGGATCCCATCACCAACTTCATGGACTACACCGACGATAGCTGTATGACCAACTTCACCGCCGGTCAGAACAGCCGTATGCAGTCCAACTGGACTACCTACCGCAACGGGAAGTAGTTCCTGACAATGGGAGGGGCGCCCTCAACGGCGCTCCTCCTGGAGTCGCTCCGAAAGCATCGTAAAACGCTCGTCGCCGCCACTGCGACTTACTGCTGTTTTCAGCCCACGCCCCGAGCTGATCAGGCAGGTGAATCGCCGCGCGCGCGTGACCGCCGTGTAGATCAGGTTCCGACGCAGCATCACGAAGTGGCTGTGGTGGACGACCGCGACCACGGCCGGGTATTCACTACCTTGGGACTTGTGAATGGAGATGGCGTAAGCCAGGTCCAAGGCATCCAGGGACTCGCCTTGGAGCTGTACGGCCCTCCCGTCGAAGTCGATGGATAGCACGCCATCACTCACGCCGGTAACCCGGCCGACATCCCCGTTAAAAACTTCGTTGTCATAGTCGTTGCGGGTCTGGATCACCCGGTCACCCATGCGGAATTCGCGGCTCTTGTGCTTCATGGGTTGACCCTCTGGATTGAGGGCAGCCTGCAAAAGCTGATTCAAAAGGACCGTTCCAAGGGGTCCGTTGTGCATGGGGGTCAGCACCTGTACGTCCGCCTTGGGGTCAAAGCCCAGCCGAGGCAGGCGCTCGGTGAGCACCTGGACCAGCAGCTTCTGCGCTTCATTCGCCTCTTCTTTGGAGAGCACAAAGAAGTCGCGGGTGACCCCCTCCTCTTTCTCGGCCGACACCGGCAGCTCACCGCGGTTGATGCGGTGGGCATTGCGCACGATGCCGGAGTCCGCGGCCTGCCGGTATATTTCAGTAAGCCTGGCTACAGGAAGGGTGCCGGAGTGGATCAGATCCCGAAGCACCTGACCGGGGCCCACGGACGGAAGCTGGTCCACGTCCCCGACCAGCACCAGGCGCGCCTTGGCGGGCAGCGCTTCCAAGACCGACTCCAGAAGCGGCAGATCGAGCATGGAGGCTTCGTCCAACAGCAGCCCGTCCGTCTCCAGGGGGTTGGAGGGATCCCGGGTGAAGCCGGGAATCTGCGGGCTCCACTCCAAGAGGCGATGAATGGTTTTTGCTGGTTGTCCGCAGCTTTCCGTGAGACGGCGCGCAGCCCGGCCCGTGGGAGCGGCCAAGAGCCAGCGCTCCATCCGCATGGCTGCGGCGTTCAGCAACACTTTCACGATAGTGGTTTTACCTGTGCCTGGACCACCGGTGATCACGCAGAGGCGATGGGAGAGCGCCATACGCACGGCCGCACGCTGCCCCTCGTTCAGGGTGATGCCGACGCGCTGCTCCACCTTTTCCAGCTCGATCCAGACTGCACCGTCGGTGGATGCGCGGGGACGCAGCAGCTCGGCCACGGAACTTTCGAGGCGCTCCATGGTGGGGCGGAAGAGGGGGCGGAGGTGGTCCTCGGGGTCGGGGTGGCGGAAGATGCCGCCTTCTCCAACCAGGCGATCGATGGTAAAGCGGGCGGTGGAAGGTTGGATTTCAAGTTTTTCCAGGCGCTCTACGGCCAGCCCCTCGGGCAGGTAGCAGGAGCCCTCCTCTTCTGCCTGCTCCAACACATAGCGGATAGCGGCCCCTACACGGGCGGGGTCTTCCAGATCCACACCGTTGGCACGCGCGATGGCATCTGCCGTTCGAAAGCCGATTCCGCGCAGCTCGGTCAGTCGGTAGGGCGAGCGGATCACCACCGCAGGCGCATCCTTGCCAAAACGTTCGGCCACCTTCCGCACCTGGGAAGAGGTGAGGCCAAAGGCGCGGAGGCTGACCTCCAACTGCTGCGCACTCTCCAGCTCTTCCCGCTTGATGCTGATCTTTTCGAGCTTTTTTTTGGAGATTCCGGGGACTTCGAGGAGGCGCTCGGGATCTTCGCGGAGGATCTGGAGCGTCTCCAGGCCAAAACGTTCGACGATGCGGTGGGCCAGCTCGGGGCCGATGCCGTCCACGGCATTGGAGAGGTAGCGCTCCAGGCCAAAACGGGTGCGGGGATCTTCTACAAGTACTGAATCCACCCGCAGTTGCCGTCCGAAGCGGGCGCTGCTCTCCCAGCCGCCGGTGAGCTGCACCTGCTGGCCGGGCTGCAGGTGGGCCAGCACACCCACCACCGCCACCACCGAGTCATCCGGCAGCGCCAGGCGGGCCACGGCAAAGCCCCCGGCATCGGCCTTGTAGGTGAAACCCAACAATTCGCCGCACAGGCGCTCGGGCCCGGAGGGGGTGCCCACCGGCAGAAGTCTTGGTTTATCCACTCAATCCCCCGCCCAGAAACGCTCCAGAACGCGGCGCTCCTTCTTGGTGGGGCGCCCCGCTCCCGCTTCGCGCAGGGCCACCGGCGGCAGGCGCTCGGGTTTGGGGGGACTCAAGTCCAGGTACAACTTCTGAGCAACGGCAGCAGGGCCCCGCACATCCGAGGTGCCCTTGACCTCCCAGATCTGTACCCAGCCCTCTCTTCGGATTTCAACACGGTCGCCCGGCTTTACGAGTTTGGCAGGTTTGGTGGACTCTTCGTTGACCTTGACGTGTCCACCCTCGATGGCCTCCGCAGCCTGCGACCGGGTCTTGAAGGCCCGTGCGGCCCACAGCCACTTGTCCAGCCGCACCGGGCTGCTTTCCTGAGCTTCCGACATCCCAGCAGGGTAACCGGTGGAGGCTTTTCCGAACAGGTGCGCAGCGGGGCTTTTCCCCCTCACCCCCGCTCCAAGAACTCCCGCTGCCGCCGGATCCACGCCGCATCCCACTCCTGGCGGCGGCTGCGGGCATCATTTTCGGCCTCCAACAACAGCCGGTGGGCCCGGTTCACATCCTTGGCAAGCCAGGCCTCGGCCGCCAGCGCCCGCGGAGCCCACCGCGGCGATCGTCGCAACAATGAGCGCACATGGAACCCACGTAAGATACTGACAGATAAGGATTTTCCCTTCCGAGCCAGCCGCCCCTTCGCCACCCCAAGAGAGACCCACACCGCGTCGGTGTAGTCCATCTGGAGGTGGAAGCGCCGGATCAGCTCGGTGGTCCTCAGAAGCTCGGGGACCGCCTCCTCCAATTTTCCTTGATCCAACAGGATATCCCCGAGCAATTTTCGAGCGAGTGCCTCGCTGTTTTCGCCCCGCGCCCCGGCCGACTCCGCCCATGCCCGCATCCGCGCCACGGCCATGTCGTAGTCCCCTTCCATCCAGGCGATCACCCCTTCCCCACCCTCCGTCCAGGCCTGCCCCCGGCTGTCGCCGGTCTGCACCGCCAGCGTCTTCAGCGACGAGGCCACCCGACGCATCGTCTCCACCGCCCCGATGTGCAGCCCCGCCGTCCACACCAGACTGCCGGCCAGGGCGGCCAGGTAGGGATCCCCCACGCGCACCAGCCGATCGCAGGCCTCCACCCCGTCGGAAAAGCCCGACACCGTCTCCCCCCGCCAGAGCCGGGCGATACCCCGGTGAAGGATCACCACCGCAGAGGCCACCGGGTTCCGCTCCTCCTCCCCCTCAGCAAGAAGATCCTCTTCCAACTTCCGTGCTGCATCGTGGCGCCCCAGGGCACTCTCCCAGATCACCCCCATCGCCCGCGCCCGGTAGTCTCTGGGAGCCGCCGCCCGCCACAGCGAGTGCAACTGTAACATACTTACGTTATCGGACAAAAAATGAAGATCGTGCAGGCGCTCCAGCACCCGTGCCCGCGCCGGATCGGCGGCATCGGCCAGCGGTCGCCCCATCCACACCCGTGCCAGTGCCCACAGATCTCCAAGGTGCGCACGCAGCCCACCTACCGGCTGATAGCCCATCGCCACCGCCGCTTTTCTCGTAGCGGCGAGCGCGGTGGGAATGTTCCCATCCTGAAAAAGAAGGTCCGATTCCGCCTCAGCCAGCTCTACCGGCCGTACCCCCGGCAGCTCGCGAAGGCGCTGCAGGAGGCGCTCCGCGGTGGCACGGTCCCGGCCCAGGAGCGCCACGCGGAAGTGGCGGAGCACCCGCTCCGGAGTGGAAGGGAGGGGGTCTTCGGCCAGCAATTCCAGCGCCAATGCGGGGTCCAGGCGCAGCGCTTCCTCTACCGCCCGGTCCAGCACCTGCCCCAGCCGCTCGGCGTCCCCGCCCAGGCGTGCATAGCGCGCCACCAGGACCGGCTCCTTCTCCGGGTCCAACCTTCGCGCAGCCTCTCGACACCACTCCACCGCCTGGCCGGAGGGCACCGCATCCTCCAACGGGCGTGGAATCGACTCGACCCCGGAATAGCGGGCCAACCCCGCCGCTTCTCCCGCCATGCCTGCCAAACGCACCTGATCGGGTGTCTGGCCTGTTGCCCGGGCCAGCAGCTCCCCAAAATTCAGTCCCAACACCACCGCCCGCCGGTGCAGCTCCCAGGCCGCCGCGCTGAGCATGGTGCGGTCGGAGAGAGGTTCGTGCTCCACCGCCGGAAGTGTGGAGATGTGGGGCATCCCATGGGGCTGACCGGGCGCGGATGTACCCACCAGGGTCAGCTCGCCTTCGGCCACCAGCGCCGTAAAAAAGCGCCGGCTGGCGCCATCCAGGCGATCCAGCCCGTCCACAAGCACCAGCAGCGGGCGGGGACATGCGGCCACCATGCGTCGCAACGCCAACTTCACGCGTTCGGATGTCGGTCGGGTATCGGGAAGGCTACTCCCCGAAAGCCAGGCCCGGGTCGCCGGCACGTAGGCCGACAACACACCGGACAGTGGCCCGAGCGCACCCGCCACCTCCTCCAGCTCATGTTGTCGAAGGGAGTCGCTCACCTGCACGGCCAACGAAAGCGCACCCGCCAGGGGCTGTCCGGGCGGAATCCAGTCGGCACGCGCCCAAAGCGTGCGTCCTCCGCCCATCCCCCACAACCGGTCCAGGGACTCCAGCACCGTCCGGCCCACCTCCGGATCGCCCACAAGGACCGTGGACTTCCCCCCCTCCAACTGGAAGGACAGCTCTTGCAGGTAGCGCACCTCCACGCGCGGGGGCGGGGGTGGTGCCAGCGGGAGCATCAGGTTGCCGGACAGGAAGCGGGCAATGGCCAGCTCGGCCGTGCGCGCATCGGGCAGCCGGCCCTCTATGCCCGCCCGCACCAGAAAGTCCAGATCCGCATCGGCAAGGGGGGCGTAGCGCGGCAGCGCGCCATCGTCGGCCTGGCGCAGCCCCCCCTGGGTGAAGGGCCGCACCCCACTCACCAACTCGTAGGTCATAATCCAGGCTGCAAAACAATCCGAGCGGGGGGTGGGGGAGCCTCCACGGAAAAGCGAGGGCAACATGTAGGGAGGTGTGCCCGGAAATATTGGCGACGTTCCAAACAAATGCCGCAGGCGCGCCCGGCCAAAGTCCACAACCTTGGCCAGCTCCCCCTGGAGTCGCACATTTTCCGGCTTGATGTCACCGTGTACCATTCCGTTGCGATGGATCGCGTCCAGGGCCCGGAAGACCTGAAGCGCCACCGGCAATGCCAGGTTCGGGACCGCGCCTTGTTGCTCCAGAAGAGTGCGGAGATCCTCGCCGGGGACATACTCCATGGCCAGGTAGGGCGAGCCATCTCCAGCCAGGCCCGCATCCAAGAGCGCCACGAGGTTGGGGTGACGCTGGCGCATCGCCGCCGCCTCTTTCCGAAACTCCTCCGCGGAAGATCGCAGAGCGGGGAAGAACTTCATTGCGACGTGACTCTGCTTCGAGTCACGGGCCAGCCAGACCGTCGCCGCCCCTCCCTCTCCCAGGCTGCGCTCCAGCGTGTAGGGCCCCGTCTGGTCGCCGGGGTTCATTCAGGCCACCCCGCCGCCTGAAGGGTCAAAAAGGCGGTCCGCGCCCGACGCTGCGCTCCCAGCAGCTCCCCCTCGGGTAGCTCCACCAAACGATAGCGCAGGTGGGAAGACAGCTCGGCGCCGACCCCGTCCGGATCGGCCAGCCCCGCCAGCCGGCGGAGCGCACGCACCGCCTGCGGGCCCAGCGCGTTCATGCCACCGAGCTGTGTCAGCAGACCCCACAACAGCCAACGCCCGGCCTCCTCCCACTGCTGGGCGGCCAACGCCGGCTTCAGCCCGGCATCGGCCCGCGCCGGCCAGCCGCCCGATGCGGGAAAGGGCAGATCCACCTGACCCAGGGCATCCAACACCGTTCCACCAAAAATGGAGGTTCCAAATGGATCCTCTCCGTCCAGGTCGACCGTGCGGTCCAGCAACAATCGCAGAGGTCCAGGGAACCCGCTCAGCCCCGGTCCGGCCAACAGCGCCGCGGCCCGGTCAGAGAACTGAAGAGCCTCAGAAAACCAAATTCGCAGGCCAATCCTCCGCGATCCGGAGGAGGGCACCCAGCGGATAGCCAGGCGCGGATCGGCGCCCACACGCTGTACCAGAAGGCGACGCATCTGCTCGGAAAGACCCACAGATCCCCGATACAGCGCCGCTTGTTTTGGATCGGCAAAGACTTCCGCAAGGAGACTCAGTGCCTCACGGGCGGAGAGCGGACCCAAGAGCGCAAAGTCAGGCCCGAAGTGCGCCAGGGGATCGACCCAGATCTGAAGGTTTCCCGCCTCTAATCGGGCCACGGCAGGAGGGATCTCCCGAAGCACCCGTTCCAGCTCGCGCCCCAGGGTCAGCGTGGCCACTTCGGTTTCATCGGCCAGCAGGGCGCGCAGAAGGGGGTGGCCCTTGCTGCCGGCATCCAGGTTGCCCTCGGCCAGCTCCGACATGCCGGCGGCCCACTCCCAATGGGGCTTGGCCGCCTCCATGCGCTGGCGCATGACCACGGCGTCCCCTGCGATGTAGTGCTCCAACCAGTCCGAAAAGGGAAGTGCATGCAGCGCCTTCCCAAGCACCCTCCCCTCTCGAAGCTCCGGCTTCCGAAGGTCAATCAGCAGGCCGATCAGCGCCAGGCGCAGCTCCACATCCAGGTCATGGCTGAAGAAGATATCGAGGTAGGGAAGCACATCGGTTCCGACACCCACCGATAGAAGCTCCTGAATCACCCCTAACATCCACGCCGAGGGCCCCTTTTGGTGCAGCAGTGCCAGGGCGCGGCCCCCGTCGGTGCGGGCGTGCGACAGGTCTTGTGGATCCAAGAGGGAAACACAGCCGATGCCCGGCCCGCCCGGAGAGGGGTCCTGCGGATCCCAGGACAGAATGCACTGCTGAGACAGCCGACGAAGGCCCTCCAGGCCCTCCACATCCCCAGCGCGGAGAAGGGGGCTACCGTCGGGAGCGCTGCCCCGCATGGGCCGCAAGGGGGAAGCCTCACTCCACTCCCGAACTGGAGCTTCTTCTATCAGAATATCCAACCGAGCATCTTCGGGCGCCCGACGCCATTGCCGCACCAGATGTAAGGCGGTGCTGAGTCCCCCGACCCCACTTCCCACCACCCACTCGCTCATTCCCCCTCCGGATGTGCCCTTATAACCAAAAGATCCGAAGATGACGCCGTCAGACGCCGTCCAATTCCAGATTCACCGGCGCGTGGTCCGACAGGCGAGCGTCCCGTTCGATCCACACCTCGCGCGCCCGCAGGCCGGGGCTCAGCCAGTGCTGGTCGATGCGCCAACCCACATCCCGATCATAGGCGCCGCCGCGCTGGGACCACCAGGAGTACAACTGCGCGTCCGGGTGACGTTGGCGAAAGGCGTCGGACCAGCCGGAAGCAAAGAGGCTCGTGAGCCACGCCCGCTCCTCCGGCAAGAAGCCCGAATTTTTTTCATTTCCTTTGGCGTTTTTGATATCCAGCGGCGTATGACAGATGTTGATGTCCCCACAGATCACCGCCGGGCGACCGGCCCGCACCTGATCGAGCCACGGGCGGAACCAACCCAAAAACTCCATCTTCCACGCCTGCTTTTCTTCACCGGAGCTGCCGGAGGGCACATAGACGCTCCACACATCCACATCAGGCAGAGAGATGCCGATCAGCCGACCTTCCTCTCCTACCCGGGGAAGATCCTGCACAATCTTTGCGGGTCCCTCGTTACGGGTGACAATGGCGGTGCCTGCATAGCCCTTCTTCAACGCCGGGTTCCAGTGAACATTCCAGCCATCAAACACCCCTTCTGGCGCATCTGACGGCTCGGCCCGCACCTCCTGCAGGCAGAGTACATCGGGCTGACACCGCTCCAGCCAGCTTCGAAAGCCCTTTTTGGAAGCCGCTCGCAGGCCATTCAGGTTCAGGGTGGTGATCTTCATCGGCTGCGACTAACCCATCGCAAATCCCGTCGCGAGCCCCCTCCCCCCTGCCGCTCAGATCGGCTACATGGGCCCTCTTGAGGCGTCGATGGACCCAGACAGTCTGCTGAGTGGCGAAAACGCGGCCTACCTGGAAGCCCTGCAGGAACAATACCAGCGGGATCCCTCTTCCGTAGACCCGGTAGTACGGGACTTTTTTCAGAGCTACAACGGGGTTTCCGCACGCGCGCCCCAGCCCGACACCCGATCGATCTTCAACGCTCGATCTGGCGGTGGCACGGACCTTGCTGCCGCGGACCGGCAGGCGAAAGTTGCCCGGTTGATCAATGCCTATCGGGTGCACGGCCACGTCTATGCCGACCTGGACCCGCTGCACAGCCGGAAGGAGGATCCCCAGCCGGAGCTGGACCCCGCCTACTACGGCCTGACCGAGACGGATCTGGATCAAGTGGTGGCCACCAGCCCCACCTACGGCATCCCCGCACACGCGCCGCTGCGGGAGCTGCTGGCCCACCTGCGCCGCGCCTATTGCGGACGTGTGGGTGTGGAGTACATGAACGTGCGCCAGCTCGATCAGAAGCGCTGGTTACAGGAGCGTTTTGAAACGCGGGTCCACAACCCCGGACTGCAGCGGGCCGAGCAGGTACGCATCCTGGAGATGCTCACCCGTGCCGATGGCTTCGAGCGCTTCTTGGGCGCCAAATTCACGGGGAACAAGCGCTTTTCGCTCGAAGGTGCTGAGTCGGTGATTCCCCTGCTGGACCGGGTCATCACCGAAGGCGCCCGGCGCGGCGTGCGGGAAGTGGTGATCGGCATGGCCCACCGCGGCCGCCTCAACGTGCTGCTGAACATCCTGGGCAAGCCCCCCGGCGCCATGCTGACCGAGTTCGCCGATCCCGGTGCGAAGGACAAGGGCAAGGGCTCCGGCGACGTGAAGTACCACCTGGGCTACTCCTCCGAATACACGACGATGGATGGCCATAAGGTCCATATGTCGCTGGCCTTCAACCCCTCCCACCTTGAAGCGGTGAACCCCGTAGTAGAGGGGCGGGTGCGCGCCAAACAGGATCGTGTCAACGACCGAGGCGGCGCCGCACTCCCGCTGCTGATCCACGGGGATGCTGCTTTTATCGGCCAGGGTATCGTGGCCGAGGTGTTCAACCTGGCCGAGCTGGAAGGCTACGCCACGGGCGGAACCGTGCACCTGGTCATCAACAACCAGGTGGGCTTCACCACCTCGCCCAAGGACAGCCGCTCCACCCCCTACTGCACCGATCTGGCGCGGATGTTGGGCATCCCCATCTTCCACATCAACGGCGAAGATCCCGAAGAAGTGGCCACCATCGTCGGCATTGCACTGGAGTGGCGGCAGAAGTTCCAGCGCGACGTGGTCATCGATATGTATGCCTTCCGCAAGCACGGGCATAACGAGACCGACGAGCCCTCCTTCACCCAGCCGCTGATGTACCGGCGTATCAACGCCCATCCCGGCGTTCGGGAAATGTACCTGCGCTCGCTGGAAGCCCGCTCCATCTTGACGCGTCAAGATGCGGAGGCGATGATGGAGGCCTTCCACCAACGCCTGGACGATGCGTTGAAGGGCGTCGGCACGCAGGCACAGCGGGAAGACAGTGCCTTCCAGGGTTTGTGGGCATCCTACCATTCGGATTTGCCGGACGATGCGGTCACCGCCGTCCCGGTGGACCGGCTCTCCTCCCTGCTGCTGTCGCTGAATGACCTTCCGGACGGCTTTTCGCCGCACCCCAAGATCCAGCGCCTGTTCAAGCTGCGCGAGGAGCAGGCGGCAGGCAAAAAGCCCTTGGACTGGGCAGCGGGTGAGCTGCTGGCCTACGCGACCCTGGTGCAGGAGGGCCACCCCGTGCGGTTGTCCGGCCAGGACTGCAAGCGCGGCACCTTCTCGCATCGGCACGCCGTGCTGTTTGACTATCAGAACGGCAACGAACACTGCGCGCTCGACCACCTGGGTGACGCCCGCTTCCGGGTGTACAACAGCAGCCTTTCCGAGGCGGGTGTCCTGGGCTTTGAGTACGGCTACTCTCTGGACTATCCCGACGCTCTGGTGATCTGGGAAGCGCAGTTCGGTGACTTTGTGAATGGTGCCCAGATCATCATTGACAACTTCCTCGTCTCCGGAGAGGCCAAGTGGAACCGCAGCTCCGGCCTCACGCTCTTCCTGCCGCATGGCTATGAGGGGCAGGGGCCCGAGCACTCGTCCGCGCGGATGGAGCGCTTTTTACAGGCCTGCGCCGAAGACAATATCCAATGTGTAAACTGCACTACACCCGCTCAGATCTTCCATCTGCTGCGGCGGCAGGTTTTGCGGAAAGTCCGCGATCCGCTAATTGTTTTTACGCCCAAGAGCCTGCTGCGTAGCCCGGAGGCGGTGTCCACACTGGCCGAGCTGGCCGAGGGCCGCTTCCAGGAGCTGATTGGCGACCCGCGGCGCGGGGCCAAGCGGGTGGTGCTGTGCTCCGGCAAGGTCTACTACGACCTGGTTGCCGCGCGTGATGACGCGGACATTGCAATTCTGCGCCTGGAACAGCTCTATCCGCTGCCGATGGAAGCAATCCGGGCCGAACTTGCGCACCATCCGGGCGCCGAGCTGATCTGGTGTCAGGAGGAGCCCAAGAACATGGGCGCCTGGAGCCACATCGCGCTCGCCCTGCTGGAAGCGGGGATCTCCCTGCGCTATGCAGGACGGGTTGCCTCCGCGTCACCTGCCACCGGCTATCCGAAGCGGCATGCGCAGGAGCAGAAGAGTCTGGTGGACGCCGCCCTGGGGCGCTGAATGGCCGAGCCCCTGCAGGAAGGCCGGGTGATGGCCGGGGGCGCCCTGCTGCTGCTGCTGCTGTTGGCGGGTGCCGGCGCCAAGCAGTGGTCCGGGACTCGGGAAGAATCCCAGCTTGCCGCTGGATTTTCTTCCTTGTGCGCAACGATGGGCTTCGCGTCCCCGGCTGCGGGGGTGGACACGCCCGCCGCCTGGTGTGTGGGCGATGCCGCTTCGGGCGTCCCGGTGCTGCTGCATTGGTATACAGGAACGCCAGGAACACCGGCTGTCAAAGGTATTGCAGTGACGATGCCGGTCGGCGTCTTGGAAGGGGGCGGCTGGGGGGTGGAGCTGGGAAGCGGCGAGACGCGCTACTGGGGCGAAGGCCCCGGGGAAGTGGAGCTGCGGGCGGCGCTCCCGGAGAGGCTGCTGGAGCGCGGACGAAAGCTGCCTGTGGGTGTGCTACTGCCCCTGGACCGGGTGCCGGCACAGAGCGAGCTGGGGCGGGTGCTGCAGAGCCAGGGCGGATGGAAGGGCCTGGGAATCCGAGCCTTGTTGGGCCGCAATTCCGAGGCACCGCAGGTCCGGCTGGTGCTGGGGCAGATGCTTGCACTGCGCGCGGGGATCCGGGGAGAAAAGGAGGAAGAAGGAACGCTCTCCCCTCCTCCGCCTATCCCCCCATCTTTCACTGAATGAAGCCTCATTCAGCGTCGTGATGCCAGGCTATCCCCAGCCCAGAAGCCGCCCGCCCTGGTACACAATCAGCGAGGCCACCCAGGCCAGTGCGGTCATGTACACAAAGAGGAAGGCCGCCCAGCCCCAGGAATTGGCCTCCCGACGCACCGCGGCCAGGGTGCTCATACACTGCGCTGAGAGGGCAAAGAACACCATCAGCGACAGGCCCGTCAGCGGCGTATAGACTACACTTCCGTCGCGGCGGCGCTCGGCAGCCATCTTCTCCCGAAGTGGCTCGGATTCCTCGGAGACGTCGTCGCCCACCCCGTAGACCAGACCCATCGTGCTCACAAAAACCTCGCGGGCAGCAAAGGCGCCCACGAGGCCGATGCCGATCTTCCAGTCAAAGCCCAGCGGCGCGATCAATGGCTCGATCATTTTGCCCATCCGCCCTGCATAGCTGTGCTGGAGGCGCTCCCCACGCTCCTCCGCCTCCGCCGCAGCCAGAAGCTCCTCGCTCGCACCTTGTGCCACCATCGTCACGCGCTCAGCTTCGAAGTCCCGACTCAGCGTGACATCGCGCGGGAAGCTCAGGAGGCCCCACAGCACCACCGTGCAAGCCAGAATCACGGTGCCCGCTTCCGTCAAAAAGCTGCGGGCACGCATCCACATCTGCCAGAGCACCGTACGAAGACGCGGCAGTCGGTAGGGCGGCAATTCCAACAGGAGAGGAATCCGTTTGCCCTTCAGAACGGTGCGCCCCAACACCCCCGCTGCCAACAGGGCGGTGCCGGTGGAGAACAGGTACATGCCCACCATCAGCGCCGACTGAATCGGAAAGAAGCCCAGCAGCGTGCCGGTGGGGAAAAGCGAGGCGATAATCAGGGTATAGACGGGAAGCCGCGCCGAACAGCTCATCAGCGGCACCACCATCATGGTCAGAAGGCGGTCGCGACGACTCTCCAGCGTGCGCGTCGCCATGACCGCTGGCACGGCACAGGCATAACCCGATAACATCGGTACAAAAGCGCGGCCATGCAGTCCAAGTGCCCGCATGGCCCGATCCACAAGGTAGGCAACCCGGGCCATGTAGCCGGAGTCCTCCAGCAGCCCCAGCAGAAAAAAGAGGAGGAGGATCTGTGGTAAAAACACCACCACCGAGCCGACCCCCCCGATCAGGCCGTCTACCACCAGCTCAGCCACCAGGCCCGCAGGCAGCATCGACGCCACCCACGCACCACTCCAAGAAAATATGCTTTCCACCGCGTTGATCGCAGGCTCACTCCAGGAAAAGAGCGCCTGGAAGAGCATGCCCATCACCGCCACAAAAAGCACCAGACCGGCCACCGGGTGCAGCACCCAGGCATCCACCCGCTCAGTGAAGCTGTGCTGTTGCGCAGGTGTACGAACCAGCGGACGACCATCCAAAAATGCATATCGAGCGCCCACAATCTCGGCATCCATATCCGCAGCGGGAAACTGCGTGCGAATTTCCGCCACCGCCTGGCGCACGGTGGTGGGCACATCGAGGAGCTCATCCTCTTCGCCCACCGAGAGCAGGGTCCACAGCGCCAGCGCGCGGCCCTCCGCCGGAGAATGGGCGCTCGAAAGTGGCAGAAGTCGCGTAACGGCCTGCTCCACGCTGCGGGGATAGCGCCAGCCCACGATGCCCCGCCCTTCGTCAGGATGCAGAAGCACACGCTCTACCACTTCGGCCAGCTTGGCGAAGCCTTCGCCGGTGTGGGCGCTGACCTCCACAATCGGTACACCAAAACGCTCGGTCAGGGCGAGAATGTCGATCACGACACCCTGTTTCCGCGCCACATCCATCAGGTTGAGCGCGAATACAGCCGGGATGCCCGCCTCCACCACCTGCATGGCCAGGTACAGGTTCCGAAGGAGCTGAGTGGCATCCAACACCAGGACCACCACCTGTGGCCGCTGCTCGCCGTCCAGGCCAAAGAGGGCGCGTACCGCCACCTGCTCCTCCGGGCTGCGCCCGGCCAGCGAGTAGGTGCCGGGCACATCGATCAGCTCGACCTCCCGCCCGGGCAGCTTCCAACGCCCGCTCTCCCGCTCCACGGTGACTCCCGGGTAGTTGCCCACCCGCGCATTCGCCCCGGTCAGGAGGTTGAACACGCTGGTCTTCCCCGTGTTGGGGTTGCCCGCCAGCGCGACGCGGGGGGTCACGGGAGCCTCTCCAGGCGGACGGCCTGTGCCTCGGCACGGCGTATCGAGAAGCGGCAGCCGCGAAGCTCCACATCCAGCGGGTCACCCATCGGCGCGACCCCCAGAAGAGACAGCTCCACCCCCGGCAAAAAGCCCAGCTCCATCAGGCGGCGACGGAAGCTGCGCTCGCCACCGACCTCCACAATTCGTCCGCGACTGCGAACGGGCAGATTGTCCAGGTTGCTGATCATAGCCCCAGCATAGCCTTTTTGAGAACGTAAGTCAATATCAAAATCCGGCAGTTGGCAACGGCAACGAGGAACAGTTCTCTTCCGACCGCCCCGATGCCGCATTTCACGATAGAGGGGCGGATGCGCCCCCCACGCCCCCCCACCCTGGTCCAGATCACCGGCTTCAACGAGGATGGCCTGGGCCGCGGTCGGGATCAGAAAGGACGAAGCTGGATCGCCCGCGGTGCGGTCCCCGGCAGCGAGGTGCTGCTGTCCGGCAAGTGTAACGCCGGCATCGTGCGCGAGCGCGTCCGACCGGCACCAGACGAGATCGTGGCCCCCTGCCCCGCCTTTCCGCTCTGTGGTGGTTGCCAGTGGCAGTCGATGCCGCTGGAGCGGCAGCGCGAGGAAAAGCTGACGATGCTCCGGGCACTTCTGTCTCCGTTGAGCGCAGCCGAAGGGGCAATGCGGGGTGCTGCGGCCGGCCTGGGCTATCGCTCCAAGATGGAATTCTCCTTTGGCACCCAGCGCTTTCTGACCGACGCGGAGATGGCCGAGGCTGTGAGTCGAGAGGGGCGCTTTCTGGGCCTGCATGCGCCGGGTCACTTTGCACGTTTGATCGACCGCGATGCCTGCCTGCTGATGTCCCCGACCATGAACCGGCTCTTCGCACGTATCCGTGCGGATGTGTTGGCAAGCCCATGGGAGATGTGGAATCCAAAGGATCATGTAGGTGTTTGGCGGCATCTGGTGCTGCGTGAGGGCCGCGAAGGGCTGGTGGCCACCCTGCACGCGGCCGAGGCGCCCGAGGCGCTGCTGGACTGGATGGAGCAGCGGGTGCCCGACTGGTTGGCAGCGGGAGCGAGCGGACTTCGCCTGCTGTTGGGCCAGGCGGCGGCGGACGCGGTGGGCGGAACGGTGCTTCGAAGCTGGGGCGATTGCACGATTCGGGAGCGGCTCGGGGCGGTGGACTACCAGCTCGATCCCGACGCCTTCTTCCAGGTCAACCGGGAGGGCGCGGAGCTCCTGTGCGCGCTGGTGGGCGAGCTGGCGGGGGAAGGGGCACTTCTGCTGGACCTCTACTGTGGAACGGGGGCGCTGGGCTTGTACCTGGGGCGCGCGTTTCGGCGGCTGATCGGTGTGGAGCTGCACGCAGGTGCGGTGGACAGCGCACGGGAAAATGCACAACGGAACGGGATCCCGGCGGAATTTCACTGCGGGAAGGTGGAGACGGTCTACCCCACGCTGGCCTTGGAGAGCCCGATGGTGGTCATTGTAGACCCACCCCGTGCGGGTCTGCATCCCGATGCGCTGCGCTTTGTTGCGGGGCTCCCTGCCGACCGGATTGTGTATGTGGCCTGTAAACCCAGCTCGCTGCTGAGGGACGGACAGTTTCTTAAGACAATGGGCTGGGTGCTGGACCGTTGGGAGGCGGTGGACCTGTTTCCGCAGACCGGGCATGTGGAGGTGGCGGCCCGCTTTGTCCGGGCCCCGTTGAACGACCGTTCAATGTCGGAAAAGCCATCTGAAACCGTCACAGAGTGCTGATCGTGCCGCTCAGGTTCCCGGCGCCATTTCGCTCTCCAGGCTCTTCAAAAAGGCCTCGATGGCGGCAAGATCGTCGCCCTGGAAGCGCAGGGGCACCAGGGTGAGCTCGCGGTGGCCCACACGCACCTCTCCGGGGAGCTGGTTGTAGAACAGCAGGACCTCCTGCAGGGTGGCCATGCTGCCGTCGTGCATGTAGGGGGCGGTCCGGCTGACGTTCCGCAGGCCAGGTGTTTTAAAAGCGGCGGGCCAATCGGCAAAAGCGGGGTCGAGGTAGAGCAGCTCGGGGCAGTCGTCGGTCTCAGAGTAGGCCCCCTGGCAATTCATGGGGTTGGCAAGGGCCTGGCTGGCGCCAAATACCCGGCCGCCATCGCCGGTATAGGGCAGGCCGATGTTGTGGAAGCTGCGGTCTGTGAACAGGGGGCCGTTGTGGCAGTTGATGCAGCCCGCATCCCCGATAAAGAGCCGAAGCCCCTCCCGTTCTCCCACGCTCAGCGCATCCGTCTCCGTCGGGAGCGCGGCGACATAGCGGTCAAAGCGGCTGGGGCCAGGGGCGAGCTGACGCTCGTAGGCCTCGATGACCTTTCCCACCTGGGCGAGCACGCGCATGGGATCCTCGGAAATCTCCCCGAAGATCGCGGTAAAGGACTCTGAATACTGATCCACGACCCGCTGTCGTACCAGCTCGGGAGTGGCGGCGTGTTCGATGGGGTTCAGCAGGGGTCCGGTGGCTTGAGCCCAGGCAGAGTCTGCCCGACCGTCCCAGAAAAACCAGGTGTTCCACGCGGCACCTTCGACCGTGGGCACATTCCGTGTGCCGATGCCACGCGGCACCGAGGCCACCTTCTGGCCATCGGCAAAGGCGCGATCGGGCATGTGGCAGGTGGAGCAGGAGACGTTGCCATCCGCGGAAAATTTAGGATCAAAGAAGATCAACTGTCCCAATGCGGCGGCGTCTGCGCGATCGGCGACGGAATTTCCCGCGCTCGGCGGCGGGGCGGGGACCGGCGAGAGCGACTTCAGCGTCCGAAGCTCCTTCTCGGACCAGCCATCGGCCGCACAGGCGAGAAGAAGCCAGACCATCAGAGGGCGTACCGCAGCTCGGCGTGGTCCACGCCGGCGGGCCCGGTCACGTCAAATCGGACGGTCCACTCGCCGGGCATATGAAACTTCATTCCTTCCATCTTGTACTTTCCGCCAGGATAGCTACACCCTTCCGGCAGGCTGCCCGCATCCACCGCGGCACGAAGGGTGGCGTCGTCGCGGGTCTCGGAACAGGTGGGAAGGGCTGCCAAGGGGCGCGTGGCCATGCCGTGGCCGTGCGCGGGCATGCGTGCATCCACACGCACCGTGCCATTCTCGACCGGTTTTCCTTCCTTATCCTTCAATGTAGTCTCGACTACAAAAAGCTCCCCCATGGGCACCGGGCTGGGCAGGCTCTGCCAGGTCAGCCGATACTTCCCCGCCTCCGTCTTGATCTCCACCGGATCCTGGTGCTCCTCGGAGCGCAGGCGGTTTTCGGGGCTGGTTCCCCCACAGGCCAAGAGTATCCAGATCATGAGGGCACCTCCGGCGGGGGCAGCACACGAATCTGGCTGGCCTTTTCCTGCTCCCACCAACGAGAGAATACAAAAACCATACTCGCCCACATCACCAGCCCGGAAGGCAGCCACATCATCAGCCCCCCCCAGTGCTGGTCGGTGAGCGGGTCCAAACCCCAGATGCGGGGGGCACGCACATAGCCCTGGTAGAGCAGGTTGTCCGAGAGCGTGATGATGGCCCCCAAAAGCTTCATGGGAAGGGTCATCGCGAAGAGGTACAACAACTGCGCAAGCGGTTGGGGACGGGGGAGAGAGGGGGCATCACAGAGCAGCCCCACCCAGGCGATCACCGCCGTGCCCATGAAGCTCAGGTGCTCCACGACGTGAACATTATGATTATCGATGGCATAGTCGTACATGTACGGGATATGCCAGAAATACAGCACCCCATTGTAGATCAGAAACTTGGCGGGCAGGCTACCCACCAGGTTGGAGAAGCGCCGCACCGGCCGGATCTCCAACATCTTCTCCACCAGCCAGCTCGGCATGGCCACCACCGTGAGCGGCGCCCACAGCAGGTTCAGGAAGAGGTGCTGCAGCATGTGGGCCGCAAAGAGGTAGTAGTCCGACAGGTGGTGAATGGGACCGTTCAGAGAGATCATCAGGATCAACTGACCGATCACAAAGGACACCTGCCGCCAGGTTTCCACCGGCGCTTCCGACCAGCCGTAGCGCTTGCGCCAGGGGCCAATGGCCATGAAGTAGAGCCCGGTGAACAGGGCGACCCCCAAAAGCACCGAAACGTGGAGGTCAAAGACCTGCCACGCATCGGGGGGGGCCTGGGCATAGTCCAGCTCGTCGCTGTCCCAGGGGAGAATGATTCCGGTATGCGCCTCAGCCAGACGCAGAAGCAGCGCGAGTGAAAGCATTGCGCCTGCTAACGCGCTGCGGCCACCGCGGCAGGTTCCACCATGTCACCCTTGTTACCCCAAGACATCCGCTCGTAGGTGGAGACAGCTGCGATCTGCTCGTTGCTGAGCTGGGCCCACGCCGGCATCGCCGAGCTGTAGGATACCCCATTGATCGCCTTGCCGTTCATCCCCTTGAGGATGATGGAGATATGCTCCGCCGCAGGACCGTTCGCCACGGGATCGCCCTCGAGAGGAGGAAACACCCCGGCCAGACCCTTGCCTTCCGCCCCGTGGCAGGCGACACAGTTGGCGCCGTAGACTTCGGCACCGACGGTCATCAGGATGGCGGTCTTCTCTTCCGCGGTCTTGGCATCGAAGCCTTCAAAGCGGGGATCCGCACCCTTCGGCTTCTGAAGCGCCTCGTAGGCCAGCGTGGTGGTCATCGAGGTGGTCAGAGGCTGGCAGGGATCGTCCGCCTGGGAGCGCGGCGACGCGCAGTACTCGTTGTGGGTGAAGGGACTCTTCACCCAGGCCGCACAGGATCCGTTGTAGCGGGCCCGATAGCAGGCCGCCACTTCGTCCAGATCCCGCTGCCCCTTGACCTCTTGGTAGGACAGGGTCCAGCCGTCGAAGAGGGCCATCAGCACGCCTACGGTCACGCCCGCCATGCCCAGCGGAATCCAGAAGACGCGCCAGAACATCAGGTGGTCACCGAGCATGTGCATGAAAATCAGCACAACCACCACAAACTTCACTGCCGAAAGGCCAAGAAGAAAGGGTGCGGGGATGTCCACCAGACCGAACAGGGGAAGCGCCTCCACCAGCGTGGCCACCAACAGGAAGACGAAGGTCAGGAGGTACTTGGGAATCGGGTTCCCGTGGTCCTCATGCTTATCGTGGGCCGCACTCATCAGGTGTACTCCAGCAGGTAGACGAGGGTGAAGATCGCGATCCAGACGATATCCACGAAGTGCCAGTAGAGGCCGATGATCTCCGTCGACTCACCGGGATCGTTCAGCTTGCCCGCCTTCATATAGTAGGCCAGCGAGGCCAGCAGAAGCACGCCTACCGACACGTGCGCGCCGTGGAAGCCCGTCAGCGTGAAGAAGGTGGCCCCGAAGAGGTTCACCCGGGGGGTCAGCCCTTCGTGGTAGAAGTGCGAGAACTCATAGACCTGGAAGCCCAGGAAGATGAGACCGCCCACGATGGTCGCCGCGATCCAGGCAAGGGCCTTGTTGATCTCGCCCAGCTTCGCGTAGTGCACGGCCAGAGCCATAAACAACGACGACAGCAACAGGTCGAAGGTGGAGATGGAGGTGACCTCCGCGCTGAACACATCAAGCGGATAGGGTCCGTTGATGCTCTTGCCGCGGTAGGACATGTAGGTGCCGATCAGGGATCCGAAGAAGAAGCACTCGGAGCCCAGGAAGGTCCACATGGCCAGCTTGTAGTGAGATACCCCGAGACTGGTCGGAGCGTGGTGTGCGGCAGCAGACAAACCGCCTCCCATTTCAAATCATTGAAGAGGAACGTTACAGGGAGGGTTGACCCGTCAAGGGCTCCCCTCCCCCGAAGATTCAGTCGTGACCCGGCTCCATCAGCCAGGTGTAGAAGCCGTAGAGCATAGCAGCGAGGCCGATGAACACCACGGACAGGCTGGGAAGTACACCCACGCCCATGTTGTTGTGCAGGGCGCCGTAGACCACCAGGCCGAACAGGATCAGCGCAGCACCGACCGAGCTGATGAAGGGCTTGATGGAGGGAGGCGGCAGGTGGATGTGCTCATCGCCGGCGGGCACGGAGTAGCCGGGACCGGGACCGTAGTTCTTCTCCCACACCGGGCGCTCCGAATAGACCGTGAGGGTCTTGTCGAAGTTGTGCTCAGGCGGAGGAGAGGGAATCGCCCACTCCAGGGTCGCGGCATCCCAGGGATTGGCCGAAGCCTTTTCCCCGTTCCGGGTGGAACGGATCAGGTTGATGAGGAAGAGTCCGACACCCACAGCGATGGTGAAGGCCCCGACCGTCTCCATGCGGTTCACGAACTCCCAACCCAGGCCCTCCAGGTAGGTCCAGGTGCGGCGAGGCATACCCCAGGCCCCTACGATGTGCATGGGGAAGAAGGTAAGGTTGAAGCCGGCAAGGATGATCCAGAAGGACAGCTTGCCAGAGGACTCGTCCATCAGCTTGCCGGTGACCTTGGGGAACCAGAAGTAGATTCCGCCGAGCAGCCCCATGATGGCGCCACCGAAGAGCACGTAGTGGAAGTGCGCCACCACGAAGTAGGAGTCCTGGTGCTGCAGGTCCACCGCGGCCGACGAGTGCATGATGCCGGAGAGACCGCCCATGGTGAACATACCGACGAAAGCCGTCGCGTAGTACATGGCCGTCGTCATGCGGATCTGACCGCCCCAGAGGGTGGCCATCCAGTTGAAGATCTTCACGCCCGTCGGGATGGCGATCAACATGGTGGTCACGGAGAAGCCCGCGTCCGCCGCCGCACCCATGCCGGTGGTGTACATGTGGTGAGCCCACACGCCGAAGCCCAACAGGCCGATGGTGATACCGGAGAAGATGACGAAGGGCGCGCCGAACAGGGGCTTCCGGGAAAAGGTGGGCAGAATCTCGGAGACGATACCCATCGCTGGAAGGATCAGGATGTACACTTCCGGGTGTCCGAAGAGCCAGAAGAGGTGCTGCCACAGGATGGGGTCACCACCACCTTCGGGCACGTAGAAGTGCGTTCCAAAGGTGCGATCCATCATGAGGAAGACCAGCGCCACGGTGATGCAGGGGAAGGAGAGCACCACCAGGAACTGCACCACAAAGGTCATCCAGGTGAACACGGGCATACGGAGGAGGTTCATCCCCGGCGCGCGCATGTTCAGGATGGTGACGATGAAGTTGAAGCCCGCCGCCATCGAGGCGATACCGAGGATCTGAAGGCCACAGATCCAGAAGTCGATGGACGCGCCCGGAGAGTAGGTCTTGCCGGTCAGGGTGACGTAGCCGAACCAGCCACCGTCCGGCACCACCCGCTGCTCCACAAAGGGCGCGAGAAGGAAGGGCAGGTTCAACACCACGGCGCCGCAGAAAAACAGCCAGTAGCTGAAGGCGTTGAGACGGGGGAAGGCCACGTCGCGAGCGCCGATCTGGAGCGGAACCAAAAAGTTGAAGAAGGCCGCCGACAAGGGCATGACCACCAGGAACACCATGGTGGTGCCGTGCATGGTGAACATCGCGTTGTACCACTCGGCAGAAACCAGAGCGGCGTTCGCGTTGAACAACTGCGCGCGGATGACGAGGGCTTCAAGCCCACCGATCACGAAGAAGAAGAGTGCGGACACGCCGTAGAGCACGCCGATCTTTTTATGATCGACCGTCGTGAGCCAGCTCCACAAGCCCGAAGAGGAGCCGTGCGCTGCAGGGGCGTGATGAGGGGATGCAACCGCTGGGTTGGCCATGGGATTCCTCTACAGCCTACTTGAGGGTCTGAAGGTAGGAGACGACGCTGTCCAATTCTTGGGGGCTGAGCGCCACCTGAATCATTTTTGAACCGGGCTTCACGCCGGCAGGATTGGAGATCCACTTCTTGAGGTTCTCCGTGTTGTTCAGGAGAATCCCGGAAGCGATGGTAGTGCGGCTTCCGATGTGCGTGAGGTCAGGACCGATGTTGGCCACTTCGGAAAGGCCACGAACACTGTGGCAGCTTCCGCACTTGGCCTTCACAATTTCAGAGCCCGCGGGCACTGCCTCAACCACGGCGTTCTCCTTCTGCTTCTCCACCCACTTGGCGAAGTCTTCGGGAGTGTCCACGTAGACGCGGAACTGCATCAGGGCGTGGGAATCACCGCAGTATTCCGCACATTGACCGAGGTATTCCCCGGCCTTGGTGGCCTTGAAGGTGATCTGGTTCACCTTGCCGGGCACCATGTCGCGCTTGGCGAAAATCTGCGGCGCCCACAGCGAGTGAATCACGTTGTCACTCTGGAGGCGGATATTGACCTGACGACCGAGCGGAACATGCAGCTCGTTCGCGGTGACAACACCCTCTGCCGGATATTCGAAGGCGAACCACCACTGCTTGCCGA
>JBEIQS010000006.1:0-115622 GCA_040376425.1 Alphaproteobacteria bacterium
CACCGCCTCCGGGGTGGAGGCGGAGCTGACGGGAAGCTCGGGACTGGTGGTGGCGGACCCGGGAATGGTCAACCAGATCCTGGTGAACCTGCTGCAGAACGCGCGGGATACGGGCGGCGGAATCCGGCTGGAGGTGGATCGGGGCTCGGTGACGGTGATCGACAGCGGCCCCGGCGTCCCCGTCGACCTGAGCGAGCGGATCTTCGAGCCCTTTGTAACCACCAAAACCCGAGGAACGGGCTTGGGTCTCGCGATCAGTCGGAAGCTGGCGGATGCCATGCAGGGGGGGCTGAAGTGGCGCCGCCCCACCGCAGGGGAGCTCCAGGATCTGGGCCGGGGCCCCGGGGCCTGCTTTACGCTCAACCTGCCGCTGGCGGGCTGATACATTTTTCAATGTATCCGTATAACACAGATACTACATGTATTTTTGTGATACACCAGCAGATGTATCAGGCGGGATCCACCCAAAGCTGATTCCCGGCGCACTCGGCCTTGGCCTCGTCCACGGTGGCGTAGTCATCCGGAAAATACCAGTTCGTCTGGAGAGAGCCATCTGCCGCTTCGGTCTGGCAGCCGCCCCAGGCGCCGGTGGTATCACAGACCTCCCCTTCCAGGTATTCGCCGCCGCCTTCCGCAGCGATCAGGGTCTCACAGAGGCTCTGAAAGGTGATCAGGGTGGGGCCGGAGAAGTCCCGGATGTCGGTGCATTGACCGCGAATGGGTCGCAGCTCGCAGGCGCCATCCCGGGTGCCCAAGGGCTTGGTATTGAGCAGCTCGCAGCCGAAGAGAATCATCGCAAGAAAATACAGCATGAAGCCGTCCTAACCGGGTAGTTTTCGCCAATCCACCATCCCCTTGGCTTCGGTGTCGGGCTGGCAGGCGGGGCAGAAGTGGGCGTCGTGGCCATGCACCCCCACGGTGCGCAGCGTGGTGCCACAACGGTCACAGGGCTGGCCGGCCTTGCCGCGCACATGCAGGAAGTCCCTCAACTTTTCATCGAGTGGAGGCCGACGGCGCTGAATGGTGGCGGCGGCCTCCCCGATGACTTTGGGGATGGCGAGGAAGAGGCGCTCCTGCTCCTCTGGGCTCAACTTGCGTACACCACGCTTGGGGTGTAGCTGGGCTTCCCAGCAGACTTCGTCGGCGTAGGCATTGCCCATGGCGTCGATGGCGGCCTTGTCCATCAAAAAGACCTTGAGCTGGTCGCGGCGGCTGCGGCAGAGAGCAGCGAAGTGCGCGCGTGTCCAACCCGGGCCGAGCACATCCACGCCTACCTGCTCCAATCCCGGCACCGGCTGGCCAGGAGAAAGCAGGTAGACCTTGCCCATCTGCACATCGTCCCGATAGCGCAGCTCGCGACCATCCGACAAGCCAAAGGCCACCGCCAGGTCAGCACTGTCCTTCTTCTCCGGCTCACAGATCAGAAAGCGCCCGGCCAGCATGGGAGAGATGGCCATCACTGCCGCTTCCAGACGGAACACCACCACCTGTGCGAGCCGCGAGATTTCGATGATCTTCCCTTCGATGGGAGAAAGTGCGCGGAGCACCACGGGCTTCTTCACGCGCGAGCTGACAATATGCAGTCCGGTCAGCTCGCGCTGGAGGATGGGAACGACATAGTCGAGGTCGGGGCGTTCGGGCATGGGGGTGAGGAGCCTGGGGGGTGATACAGGGTATCATGTATCACGGGAAGGCCGGGCCGTTGTTGTGGTCGTGTTTGGGTGTCCGATGTACGGGCCCATGCCCTCCGCCACTCGCCTGGGCGACGCATTCCATCATGTGTCAACGTCGATCCAGCCAAAGCCTGTGTATCACCAAACTAAAGCTTCCCCACCCAATTTGGTGATACCTCCCCCTCTCATCACCCCAACCAAACCGCCAGCAGAAACACCAGTGATACATAGCCATTCAAATCAAAAAAAGCCTTGTCAATCTTAGAGAGATCGCCCGGCCGTACCAGATAGTGCTCATAGGCCAAAACACCGGTGATCGCCGCCCAGCCCAGCCAGTAGGGAAGGCCCACCCCTTCGGTCACACCCACCACGGCCAACATCGCGGCCGTGGCCACATGCAGCAGTCCGCTCACCCAGAGTGCGCCCACCTGGCCCAGGCGCGCCGGAATGGAGTGGAGTCCTTGGCTCCGATCAAATTCCTCGTCTTGCAAACTGTATAAGATGTCAAAACCCGCCACCCAGGTGGCCACGGCACCCGCCATCCACAGCGGCGTCGCTTCCACCGTGCCCTTCAGGGCAATCCACACCGCCACCGGCGCCAGGCCTAGGGCCACCCCCAGCCATAGATGTACGAGGGACGTAAAGCGTTTGGCATAGGAGTAGCCGCAGACCACCGCCAACGCGACCGGGGACAGGGTTCCGCACAGCGGATTCAGCAGGAAGGAGGCAGCAATAAAGAGGACCGCGGCCGCCGCGGTGATGCCGATGGCAGCCCCCAGGGACATCTGCCCCGACGGGATCTCCCGGATCGCCGTCCTCGGATTTGCAGCGTCGAAGCGGCGATCCACGATGCGGTTGAAGCCCATCGCACAGCTCCTCGCCAGCACCATGCAAAGGACGATGCCCACCACCTGAAGGGGGCGCACCTCCACCTGCCGGGAGGCCAGCACCGCCGCGGCCAAAGCGAAGGGCATCGCAAAAATTGAGTGGGAGAACTTGATCATTCTCCCGTACACCACAATGGCCCGGGTCAGACTTTGGGACATGCCAGCCACCTCCGCTTCCATGCCGTACCGTCAAAAAGCAACTCAGGATCAGGCACATCCACCAGCAGGACGCCCGGCGCCGTGCCCGGCAGCAGCCGACCCAGCCCCTTCCCCAGCCAGTCCCCTCCCCGGCTGGTCAGCGCTTCCAGCCACAGCTCCAGCGGCAGATCGGGAAAAGACTGCCGCAAAACAGCCGCTTCCTGTAGCAGGTCCAGGTCCGGCACCGAGGCCAGCGAGTCGGTGCCCAACAGGAAGGGGATCCGACGGGAAACAATGCCACGCACATCCGGCAGTCTACCGGTGATATGCAGGTTTGACCTCGGACATAGTACCACCCATGCCCCACTCTGACCTAGCAAGTCCAGCTCCGCACCCCGCGTGCAGGTCACATGGGCCAGCAGCCCCATCGGCCCCAGTACGCCAAGCTGCCGCAGCAGCGCGATGGGGCCCACGCCGGGCACTTCCCACCGACTCAGGTCCCGGCCCAGGGCCCGCACATAGTCCGCCCAGCCCCCTTCCCCGGTCCTCAAGAAGCGGCTTTCTTCAGGATCTTCATCCACGTGCATGGTCCAGCGGCCGCGCCGGGCACAGCCCTTGATCCGGCCCGGGTGGGTGGAATAGGGCGCATGGGGTGCCAAGGGGCCCGGCAGATCCGGCATCTCTGGTTGATCAATGCCCAGAATCTCCCGAAAGTACAGTCCGGGCAAGGCGGCCGCCTTCCCCACGGGGGCGGAGTCACCGGTGTTGCCCACATCGATAACCGCCGCAGTCCCCAGCTTGATCGCGGCATAGACCGCTCGCCCCGCCTGCGCAGCGCCAAAGCTGCCCCGCGCCCGCAGCTCCTGCACCCAGGCCAGCAGCCCTCGCCCCGGGAGGGTCGCCAGCGCCCCGATCTCCAGGTGCACATGCCCGTTCACCAGCCCGGGCAGCAATAGGCCGTCCACCTCTTCCCCAGATCCATCTTCCCGGATCGCCAAAATGCGCCCGTCTTCATCCCAGCCCACCGACGGCCGCTTCCAAAAACGCTGCCCATCCCAAGCCCAGGCCGGCCGGACCCACCGCCCCTCAGAGCTGCGCATGGCTCTCTTTTTCGGGATGTACCCTCCAGAAGTCGCGTCGCACCGCATGAAAGCCGGCCACCTTCAAGTGCCGTTCGAGCTCCGCCACCGTCTCCACCTCGGTGCCCCGCACGACGATGGCGGAGCCGTCCAACAGCGCCGGACTGACCTCATCCGCCCCCATCCACAGCCCCGCCTGGGCCAGATCCAGCCCCAGCCCCTGCCAGCCCACCTGTACGTGATTCACGTTATCTAACAAAAGTCTGCTGAGTGCCAACGCCCGTAGCCAGCCGGTCGCGGAAGCATCACTGCCCACCACCCCCTGCACCGGCACCCAGGGCCACACCGCGATCCCGGTCAACCCGCCGCTTCGATCCTGCAGCTCCCGCAAGGCCAGCAGGTGCTCCACCTGATCCTCCCGGCTCTCTCCCACCCCCACCAACAGGCTGGCATGCCCACCCAGACCACGCTGATGTGCAGCCTCTAAGACCGAAATCCACCGCGCGACCGTCGCCTTGCGCGGTGCGATCTGCCGGCGAACCCGGTCCACCAGCACCTCTGCCCCCGCTCCAGGCAGGCCATCCAGCCCGGCCGTGGCTAGCCGATCCAGGACCACATCGGTGGAGAGCCCGGAACGAGCTGCCAAATCCACCACTTCATCGGGTCCATAGCCGAACACCGCCAGGCCCGTACGCTCACGAATCCGGCCGATCAGCGCCAGGTGCCAGTCCAGGGACAACGCGGCATCCAGCCCCCCCTGCAGCAACACTCCAGAGGCCCCCGCCTTCTCCAGTGCGGCAAGCCGCGCATCGATGGCGGCCTCGTCCAAAGCCACTTCCGGGCTTCGGAAGCAGCAGAAAGAGCAACCCGCCGTGCAGGCATGGCTGTAGTCGAGGTTACCAACTAAACTGTAACCTACTTCACCATTTGGGTGCATGCCCTGCCGACGCAGGTTGGCGGCGGCCCCGAGCCGGTCCAACGGAGCCCGCTCGGCCAGGACCACCCCTTCCGCATGGCTCAGCCGCTCCCCCATCGACGCCCGCTGCAGCAGTGCCTCCACATCCCAACGTGGCAGCCGCATCGGCGGCGAGATCAGCGAAAATTCCTCGCGCGGCAGCAGCCCGGCGGCATGTCCGAGGGCGGCAAAGCGCCGCAAGCCCATCAGGGCACGATCATCCAGGGTATAGCGAATGTTTTCGGTCAGGTAGGCACGCTCGCGCACCGGCGCATGCTGACGCTCCACCATCCCCCGCTCAGCGGCGGCCCGCAATGCAGCCACGTCCTCTGGCTCCAGCGGCACCCGCGAGGCCCAAACGGCAAAGACAAAGGGCAGTCCGGTCCAGTCTTTCCAGACTTTCCCCAGGTCAATCCGTACCTTCAGGCGCTCCGGCAGGTTCATGGCTGCATCGCCGATCACCACTGCGCCGGTGTTACCCTGCGCGTGAAAGGCACCCGATCCGGCATCTACCGGCACAATCTTCATGTCCGGGCGACCCAGCGGCCCTTTGAGCAGTATCTGTGCGAGCACCACCGAGGTACGGCTCTCCCCATCCAGAGCCACAGTATCCCAATCAGAAAGTGGCTTTTCCCCCACGAGTAGCACCGAGGCCACCTCGCCATCACAGCCGATGGCCAGGCCGGGGGCCACCTTCCAGTCCCCATCGGTGAGCAGGGCCGCCACCGGGATCAAGCCCAGATCCGCCTCTCCCAACCGCATCTTTTTGGCGGCTTCGGAGGGTACACACTCGATCACCTCAAAGCGCTCGCGGTCCAGGAAGCGGGTCAACGGCCAGGCATTGGTGTAGCCCACGGCCGCAACGCGAAGGGGTTTGCGCATCATGCCTCCGCCACGATATTGTAAAGGGTGTCCCGCTCCACCGGGATGCGGCCCGCCTGCCGGATCAGCCCAATCAGCTCTTTCCGGGTCATTTCCTGCGGCGTACGCGCACCGGCCATGTGGTAGATACGCTCTTCCCGCACGGTGCCATCGATGTCGTCTACCCCGTACCAAAGCGAGCTTTGGGCAATCCCGATGCCCAACATCACCCAGTAGGCCTTGATGTGGTCGATGTTGTCCAACAGCAACCGGGACACCGCCATGGTGCGCAGGGAGTCGTAGCCGGTCACCTCTGGTAGGCGACGCAGACGGTTGTTTTCATTGTGGAAGCGCAGCGGGATAAAGGTCTGGAAACCACCTGTTTCGTCTTGCAGGCTGCGCAGCCGTAGCAGATGATCCACCCGCTCCTCGATGGTCTCGATGCTGCCGAAGAGCATGGTGCAGTTCGAGCGCATCCCCAGCCGGTGCGCCACCCGGTGGACTTCCAGCCAACCGTCGGCACCTACTTTGTCATCGCAGAGCTTTTTACGAGCGCGGGGATGGAAAATCTCGGCTCCGCCGCCGGGTAGCGAGCCCAGACCCGCCTCGCGCAGCTTGATCAGCACCTGCTCGTAGCTCATCCCGTATTTTTCGGCGAAGTAGTGGATTTCTACCGCCGTAAAGCCCTTGATGTGGATGTCTGGACGCTCAGCCTTGATCCCGCGCAGCAGGTCGGGGTAGTAGTCCCACGGCAGATCCGGGTTGAGTCCATTTACAATATGGACCTCGGTGATCAGCTCGCCGCGTAGGGCTTTGACCCGGCCCACCGCTTCGTCCAGGCTCATGGTGTAGGCTGCCGGGTCTCCGGTCTTCAGTCGCGAGAAGCTGCAGAAGATGCAGGTTGCTTCGCAGACGTTCGTCGCGTTGACATGAACGTTGCGGTTGAAGTAGGTCAGGTCCCCGTGCCGGCGCTCCCGCTCCCGGTTGGCCAGGGCCCCCAGCGCGGTGAGGTCGGGACAGCGGAAGAGGGCGACCCCATCCTCAAAAGTCAGGCGCTCCCCGGCTTCGACCTTCTCCCGGATCCGACCCAGACCTGCGGCCTCGATCTCAACTTCGGTGGTACTAAGCATGTTCCAGACCCTTCCAGCGTCGCATCAGGTTGTTGGGGATGGCCAGACGATCCATGGCCCGGGCCACCACGGTATCCAGCAGAGCCTCCAAGCTGGCCGGCTTGGAGTAAAAGGATGGCGAGGCCGGCATGACGACGGCTCCCGCCAGAATCAGCGTCTCCATGTTGCGAACATGGACCAACGAAAAAGGAGTTTCCCGAAGGACAATGACCAGCCGACGCCGCTCCTTCAGCATCACGTCCGCTGCCCGACTCACCAGGTCCGTACTCACACCGGTGGCGATGCGGGCCATGCTCCCCGCCGAGCAGGGCAGGATCAACATCCCATCATAGAGCGCTGAACCCGAGGCAAAAGGCGCAGTCATGTCGCCGGGATTCCAGAGTGGAAGCCCATAGTCCGCAGGGTCACTGCCGATTTCGTCCTTCCACACGATCCGCGCAGTCTTGGTGAAGACCACGTCCGTCTCCACCCCGGCTTCCCGCGCCGGGCCAGACAGAAACTCAAGTGCCCGCGCCGCGTAGGGGGCACCCGAAGCCCCGGTGATGCCAAGGACGATTTTCAACGTACACCCTTATCTGTTGTGTTATCCGCTTTAATCGCCCGTACCCAGGCCGCCACCGGCGGAAACAGCTCGGCTCCCTCGGTGGAGGCGAAGCCCGCCTTGGTACACATCTGCTCAAACTCCTCGCGGCTGGCCCAGGCGGCCATGGACTCGGCGAGGTAGCGATAGGCCGAGGCATCTCCGGTGACCAGTCCGCCCACCACCGGCAGCACGATGCGGTTGTAGGTGGAAGAAAAGAACCGTGCCATCAGGCTTTCCGGCCGAAAGAAGTCCACCACAACCATCACCCCGCCCGGCCGCAGCACCCGCAGGCACTCGGCCACGGCCCGGTGTGGCTCAGGCACGTTTCGGATGCCAAAACCGGCCACAATCCCGTCGATACTTCCGTCTTCCAGGGGCATGTCGCGCGCATCCGCACAGATGATCCGCACCTTTTCAGGGTTGGGCAGGCGCGCACGCCCCACCTCCAGCATTGGCGCGCAGAAATCCAAGGCGACGATGCTCTTGGAGTGGGGGCTGAGCGCGATGGAAAAATCCAGGGTGCCGGCACAGAGATCCAGCATGTCCCCGCCTTTGGCATTGCCCAGCAGCCGCAAGGCCTTGGCCCGCCAGAGCTGGTCGATCCCCATCGACATCAGCCGGTTGGCCCGGTCATAGCCCGGCGCAATACGCGCAAACATGTCGCGCACGGCGGGCGCGCGTGCCGGATCCCCGGCGACCGGCCCACTCATACCGCACGCTCGACAAGATAGGCCCCAAGCTCCATCAAGGCATCGCGATAGTCCGAGGGAGGAAGTACCGAAAGTGCGGCAATGGCCCGATCCGCCCGGTGGCGGGCGTCGGCCAGGGCGTCCTCCAGCGCGCCGGAGGCCCGGATCTCGTCTACCAGTGCCGGAATATCAGGGTTCCCCGCCAACCTCTCCTGCAGGTCTGGGATGCGCTGCATGGCATAGACCAGCGGCAGCGTCAGCTTGCGCTCGCGCAGATCCTGGCCCGGGGTCTTTCCGGTGGCCCCGGAATAGTCAAGGACATCATCGGTGATTTGGAAGGCCACCCCCACACCACGTCCAAATGCAACCAGGGCCTGAGCGGCGACTTCGTCGCTACGGGCCCAGGCGCCCGCCGCCGCACACCAGGCGATGAGGGTGGCACTCTTCTTGTCCACCATCTCCAGGTACTCCTCCAACGTGGTGTTCAGGTTTCCAGCACGTTGAAGCTGAAGGACCTCTCCCTCCGCCATGGCCGTGACCGCGGCTCCCAGCTCGGTGACGGCGCGGTGGCCCCCCTCTTCCCCGGCCAGCAGCACGGCACGGGCCAGACAGAAGTCCCCGGTCAGGATCACCGCCGCATTGCCGTAGACCCGCTGGGCGGTGGGGCGCCCCCGACGCTCCAGTCCCTCGTCCACCACGTCGTCGTGCAGCAGCGACCCGAGGTGGATCAGCTCGCCCACACACATCAGACCCGAGATATCGCCCTCCAGCCCGACCGCCCGCGCCCCCAAGGCGGCCAACATCGGGCGAAGTCGCTTCCCGCCCGCCTCGGTCAGGTAGGCCCCAATGGCCGCCACCACCTCCACCCGGGAGCCAACCAGGGTGGCCAGCCGCTTCTCCGCGCCCCGCAGATCGTCGGCGGTCAGCAGAAGTGCACGCGCAGGCGGAACCATACGGCTCAACGGAGCCCCAGCGTGCAAACCGGATGATTCCGATCTCCGCACCACTTCGGAGGGCGGGAAGGAGGGGGCTGAAGAGATTTCAGTCTGCATGCGGGTCGACCTTCACGAGTTTCACTGTTAACTGAAATGGAAGAAACGTCCAGCGCGGAGCCGTATGCACGCCGAAGTCCAACCCCCCCTCGAAGACGCCACGCACCGGGCCCGGGTGCTTGTGGCTGAGTCGGTGGGCGATTTGATGGAGTTCTGGAATTTCAAACCTTCTCTGGGCAAGGTCTGGGCAGTCCTGTACCTCTCCCCTGAGCCCCTCTCGGCAGAGGATATTGAGGAGCGGAGTGGTCTTTCCACCGGCAACGTCAGTATGTCACTGACGGAGCTGCTGAGCTGGGGGGCGGTCCGACGGCTGCCTCTTCCAGGAAGAAAGCGCGTTTTTGTGGCGGAGACCGATATCTGGTCGCTGGTAGCCCGGGTGATCACGGAGCGTGAGCTGCGCCTGGTGCAGCGCACCATCCAGAACCTGGAAGAGGCGGCGGCGCTCCTGGATCGCCAGCGCTCCTCCGACCCTTCGGCCATGATGCAGAATCGTTTTCTTGCCACAAGGGTTGGAAACCTCTTGGATCTTTCTCGTACCGGGCATCGCACCCTGGAGCGGCTCTCCCGCACGGGTACGGCGAACTTCCGCGCCCTGCGCGAAGTGCTGCTGCCGCGCCGCTAGGGGCTACCAAGGAAAGAGGGTGGACAGAGCACAGAAGCTGGTGCAAGGTATAGTTAGGATGAGAGCCGCCGGATAAGGGGGCGCGTGGGAGTGATGATGGGCCTGTTGTTGCTGCTGATCGCCTGCTCGAACGAAAAGACACTCACCGGCCGGGTGACCGATGTCTGGGGCAAGCCGCTGAGTGGCGCCACCGTGGTGGTGGAGGGCGTAGTCGAGCGCTATAATACGGATGGGGGCGGCCTTTTTGTGGTCAATGTGGACAAAGAACTGGCGCTGACCCAGGTGATGGTGGGCAAAGGCGGCTACATCAAGTCCATCCAGCCGGTGATCGGCGGTGCAGAAGAAGAGATCCCCCGCATCGACGTCAAGCTCTATCCTGAGCCGGAAAAGCCTGGATTTTACGGCGTGGGCCACAAAGACTATGTACACCTGAAGACCTCCAAGGTGGTGATGGTCGGCACTGAGCTGAAGCACCACATCGGTATCCGGGAGTATCCGGATGCCACCCTCCCCCACGAAGCGAAGGAATTTGTGTTCACCTCGACGCTGCGATCCGCAGAGCTATCGATGATGAACCTTCATCTTTCAAAGCTCGATTTTATCGATCACACCGAAGTGAAAGGTGTGCTGGGCGCTATGGATGCGACGGTGAACCTTTTTGTTGCGGTGGAAGACATTCCCTTCGATCTGAAGGCTCTCCCCTCGCGGGATGACTATCTCATCGTTTTGCGTGACCGTTTGGATCCTGGCATCTATGCCTTTCACGCCCAGAATGTGCTGAACGAAACGGACTATCGAATCATCATGGACCTTCCGAAGGAGATGCAGGTCGTCTTTCCCTTCGAAAGCAAGGCAGGCTGACGCCGGTCATAGGCCTGAGCCGGAACTGCGGGTTATTCGCTCGCGTTCTGGACGGGATTTCCCCGTCCTTCGCTCCTGGAGCCATTGATGCACGTCGAACATCACGACCTCGCCCACGAATTTCCCGAGTTCAAGGATAAGATCCACGAACTCAAGATGTCGGACGCCCACTTCAAGAAGTACTTCGAGATGTACCAGGACGTGGACAAGCACATCTGCCGCATCGAAGACGGCGTCGAAGTGATGGTCGACAGCTCGATGGAGTCCCTGAAGCTGACCCGCGTCCACCTCAAGGACTTTTTGTATCGCTACCTGCAGCAGGCCAAGTAGTACACCTGCTCAAAAAGACGGAGCCTTCGTGGCTCCGTCTTTTTTTGCCTATCGGCAACGATAGTATTGGCGTCGTCCCGGCAGCCACTCACAGCGCCGATCGCCAGGGGCACTGATAT
This sequence comes from Alphaproteobacteria bacterium, assembly GCA_040376425.1. Lineage (GTDB taxonomy): Bacteria > Myxococcota_A > UBA796 > UBA796 > SXON01 > CAITDR01. The sequence goes on from JBEIQS010000006.1 coordinate 10,980, forward strand.
TGCCACGTCGGTCGGCCTTGATCACGTCCATCCCGGGAACATCGGGGAGATCGAGCACTTCCAGCACACTGGCCGGTGCGGTGCCCACCCGAACCACCTTCAGGTGGCCACTCTGCGCCGCAGCAAGCAGCACATAGTCTGGCCCCTGATAGACCTGCTGCCCGCCGATAAAGTTGCTTGCAACCCACGTTCCGTCGATCAGATAGCCCTCGGCCGGGTGGACTCCGCCCTCCAGGTCCACGCTGTAGCTCTTCCGGCTGTCCGGGAGCTTGATCGCAGCGATCTTCATCCTCCCACAGACTGCGGGATCGCTGGGCCAGACGGCCCGGAATGCCTCCCCTTCGATCTCCAGCCCGGCCAGCGGGGTCGCACAGTCTCCGACGGGGGCCGCGACGGCCACCTCCGGCACGATCACCGGTGCCGGCGCTTCGGGTGGCGGGCTCTCCTGCCGCAGCACCACAAAATTCAGGGCCGACACCAAGCCCTGCCGGGTGGCCGGCGTCTTGCTTCCGTCTTCCGCCGTCTCCACACAGGCGGCTTCATAGCGCACCCGATCCCCGCCCGCGCGGGACAGGAGGCGGAACTCGCCGCCCGCCCAAGGCACCGGAGCGAGCGTTTCACATAGCTTTTCCGGATTCTCAAAAGGGTCGTGTGCCCCGGCGAGTGCCATGCCCCAAACCGGCAGGGTCACCGCCACCAGACTCTCGGCCAGCATCCAACCCGCGCGATCCAGCGCTTTGACCGGGAGCAGCTTGGTTGCCTTCCCGCGCCACTCCACCTCCACTCCCTCGGTGCCCACTAAAAGGAACTGGCCCGGCCGCAGCATCCCCAGGGTGGAGCCGCGCAGGCGGGGGGAAGCCCAAATCAGTGCGGCCTTGGGGCCCACTTTCCGAAGCTCCATCCCCAGGACATCGACGCTCTTCTCGGAGGCCTCCTCAGGCCCTTCCGTCGGAGGTGCTTCTTTTTCTGATGCACCCTCGGCGGAAGTGGGGGGCACAACGGCGCCATCCACCGGCGGGGACGGCGGCGCTTCGGGCTCGGGAGATTCTACAATTCGGCAGGCCCAGAGCAGGCTAAGGAGCAACGCAGTCATAGCTCCTCCTCTTCCAGCGGCAGGTGCTACCGTCGCTGCCGACCAGCTTTCCATCGTCGCCGGTTGTCCACGAAACGGCCTGCGGATCGTCCGGGTCCCAGCGCCGCTCCCACAGGACTTCCAACTCCTTGGACTCCCGACGCAGTACACGCAGCTCTCCGGGAAGCTCTACGACAAAATTCTCTCCCCATGCACGAAGTGGCCGGCTGTCCCCTTCCAGTGCCCGACCATCCACCAGGTAGCCCTCGAAGCCCCCCTCCACCGCGTGCAAGCGCCAGACCTCTTTGGCCTTGGGAAAGGGAGGAGGCACCACCTTTTCCACCTCGTAGTGCTCGCAGGCCTGCGCGTCGCGGGGCCACAGTCCTTCCATCGCCGCGGGCGCATCTCCCAGCTCTGCAATGCGACGGGTACATACAAACTCTTCCGCCTCAATCCATCGGAAGTTCCACACATCGGCGTCCCCCGTGCGGAATCCCGACCCAGAACGCAGCACCAGGCTCACCCGGGGCCCCTGGCTCCCGGCCAGCCGGTACTGCTCGCCCGGGATCAGGCGCTCTCGCCCACCTTCTCCAGGTTCAACCTGTAAAACCTTCACCCACCCCGCATCAATGGCCTCCACCACGCCCTCATCCTGCAGCGGGGCCAGGAGCGCATCCACGGTCCAGCCTCCGACAGGATGTCCCTTCACTTTGACGAAGTGGGTCTCCCGACCCTGGTACAGCAGGGTGGCCCCCGGCTCTCCGGCTGCCACAAGCTGGCCGGCCACGAGGCTGCCCACCGTGGGCGAGGCCAAGGAGGGCTCTGCCCACAAAAAGACCCCCGGCGCACTGACCACCCGCAGGTTGACAAGCGTCGCATCCACCTCTTCTTTGGATGTGTTCTTTCTCGGCGTCCCATCTGCTACACAGCGCGCCCTGGCCCGCTCCATTTCCACGGAAACCATCGTAACGGCTCCGCTGTTCAGAGAGAGCTGTACGCCCCGCTCGCCATCCCCATCGCTGCCCCAATAGCGGGCGTCCGGCCCCTCGTTGGGGAACCAAGCAGGGTTGTAGTTGGACTGATAGTGAGGCTCTGCACAGCCTTTTTCGGGGTCAGGTGCGTTGCCGTCCGGGCAAACCAGCAGGCTTCCCAGCTCGGCGCGGCTGGGCAGGCGCCACTGCATGCCTGCCAGAACCAGCGTATCGCAGGCCTCTTCCGCCTCCTCCTGATAAAAAAGCGAGGGTTCCCCAACACAATCGGGTTGCAGCAGGTCCTGGCCCAGCGCGCAGCGGCTCCAAAAGAGCTTGGTGGAAGGGTCTTTGATGGTCCCCTCTGCCGGGCGCTGGTAGGGCGCATTGGGGCCATCTTCTACCGGCGGCTCGACTTCCTGTGATTGCCGTCCTGGACAGGCGACCAGAACGGAGACAAGCAGCAGGGGGAGGGAGCGGGCAGACATACGGACCGTCCTTTAGCCCGCTACGGCGCGGTGCGCATCGTTTCCGGCTGGGAGTGCGTCACCGGTCGGGCTAATCTGCTCCGATGCTGCTGATCCTCCTCGCCTGTCGATCTGTGGAGCCGCCCGAGTCGGGGATGGAGTCCAAGCGGGAGTCTGCGGGGGACTCTTCCGGAGAATCCAGGGCCGACACCGAGGAGCCCTTGCCCGCGGGCCTGGTGGTTCTGGACCACCTGCACCTGATCGACCACCGGGGAAGCGCGCCGGAGCAGGCCTTGCTCCTGGCTGGAGACCAGATCTACGCGGTGCGGCCGGCGGGCGGTCCCTGGCCAGAAGACGCCGTGGTTCACGATTTTACGGGCTCCTATGCCCTTCCTGGCCTGGTGGATCCGCATGTACATTTGGCATTGAGCGGGGCGCTGCTGCCGACGGGCAGCCCGCCGCTGGAGGCCGCCCTGCGCGCCAACCTCTACGCGGGGGTGACCACCGTGGTGGATCTGGGCGGGCCTCCCAGTATTTTTGAGCTGCGCGATCAGGTTGCTTCCGGCGTGGTGCTCGGACCGAACATCCTGGCCACCGGTCCGATGTTCACCGCACCCGGCTCCCATCCCTGCGAGTCCTTCCCGGATCCCGACGCCTGCACCTTTGTGACTTCCGAAAATGCAAGGGACTACGCAAACACCCTGGTGGACGACGGCGCCGATCTGCTGAAGCTGGTCTACGCCGATGCTGCCTTCACCGCCTGGCCCACGCCGCGCCTGGAGGCGGCGGCCATGCCGGAGATCGTCGCCACCGGCCTGCCAGTAGCCGCCCACATCGATACCGAAGAAGATGCCTTGGCCGCTCTGGATGCTGGGGTTCATATCCTGGCCCATCCCCCCTTTGACGATGCCCTTTCTGCCTCAGGACGGCTGCTGGTGCAGGCCGGCGCCATCCACTCCACACTCGGAGCCTTTGCGGGCCTGGGGCGCGTCTTGGACGGCGAGCTTCGGCCAGACGGGCTGATTCTGGCGGAGGGTGTTGCGCAAGACTGGATCTACTGGCGCAGCAACCCGGATCAACTGGAGCCGGGCTGGGCAGATGCCAACGCCGACTGGGCCATCTATGCGGGGGTCAACCTCGATCTTCTTCGTGCACAGGGGGCGACCATCCTGCCTGCTTCGGATGCGGGCTACTCCTTTGTGCCGCCCGGCGCCGGTCTGATTCTGGAGATGGAAGCATTGGAGGAGCTGGGCTTTTCCCCAGAATATCTGATTCGGGCAAGCACCTGGGACAGCCGACAAGTCCTGGGCCTCTCGGGTGGCGAGCTGTCCGCCGGGCAGCCAGCAGAGCTGCTGATTCTGGCACGTTCGCCCGTAGACCGTGTAAGCAATCTTGATACATTGTCTCATGTTGTGATACATGGCACCATGTATCAGCGTGAGGACTTCAAGAGCATCCGTATCACTGAAGACCTTGTAGAACCCTGTCTATCCGATGATACATGCCCGGAAGGGCAGGCCTGCAATCCGCGGACCCACCGCTGTGCCGCCACGTGCAACCCGGCCTATGCCACCTCGGGCGTCTGCGATGATCAGAGCTGGTGTATGCCCACCCTGACCGGCGCAGTCTGCCACCCAGAGGATAGCTGCGATCTTTACCTTCAAGACTGCCCTTATCCATACTACCAGCAGAATTGTATCCCGATGGACATCGACTCAAACCGCTGTGGTCCCAGCGGCGATGGGCGCGTAGGGGATGCCTGTAGCTACCTGAGTGCGGAGGAGGCCTGCGCCCCCGGCCTCCTTTGCTCCACCGTAGATAATCGCTGCTATGAGCTTTGTGATCCGCAAAACGACCACTGCCCGGGTCGGCAAAGCTGTGTGGTGGTGGAAGAGGCGGGGCAGATCTGGTTTGGGTTGTGTCTCTAGGCCGGGTCCGTGCGGACGAAGGCGAAAAGCCGGGATAGCTTGAAAAGATGTCCGTATTGCTGGCCCCCCCCGGACCACTGCCCGTACTCAGGCGACTGGTGGGTCTGTTCCCGCTGCGCCCGGCGGGAGTCCTGGCTGGGGCCGGTGGCCTGCTGATTTTCGGAATTTACGGTCTTCTCCGCCAGGATCGTCTGCTTCTGGTCTTCGGCGGGGTGTGGCTGCTGCTGTGGCTGCTCTGCCTGGTCTCCGTACTTGCGGGCAGCCTCCTGCTGTGGTGGGGGCTGCCGCGCGGGCCCGGCAGGGCCCTGGAAACGGAGTCGGGCGAGCGGGTGCGGACTGGATTCTCCCTGCACCTTCCATGGTTTATTCCGCTCCTTCACCTGGAGTGGCGCTGGGAGTACCCGGCCGAAGTGGAGGTGCTTCCGGATGTGGAGGGGCGCCACTACACGGAGCGGGTGATCGCACGGCGCCGGGGAAGCTGGGCCGGCATACGGCGACTGCTGACCGTCTCCGACGCCTTTGGGCTCTGCGCCATTACCTTTCCCCATGAAGAACTTCGGGATCTGCGCTTTGTACCCGCAAAGGGGCGCCTGGATCGGGTGCATGTAGTGCAGGGGCTGTCTGGAGGGGATGCGATTCCCCAGGTGGAAGGCAGCCCGGTGGGCGATCCGCTGGATCTTCGTGCCTACGCCCCCGGCGATCCCATCCGCTATGTGCTGTGGAAAGTCTACGGGCGCAGCCGACAATTGGTGGTGCGCAACCCCGAACGTGCGCTGGCCCCCACCCGGCGCACCGTGGCCTATCTGGTGGCCGGAAGTGGCGACGAGCCCGCAGCCGGAGCGGCACGGGTGGCGGTGCAGGGAGCCCTGGGACAAAGCTGGACCTTTGGCGCCGATGGCTCGGAGGGTCCGGCCTCCTCAACGGCCGATGCGATGGAACGGATCATCCGCTCCGCCGATGTGCCCTTAGGGGAGGGAGCACGCGGTCTATCTGCATTTTTCTCCAGCACCGGGGGAGATTATCGGCGTGCGGTGCTCTTCGTCCCGCCGCGACCGGGCCCCTGGCTGGAGGGGGTGAAGGCTGCCATGGGTGGCAGCGGCCTGCCCCCGCAGCTCGATTTTGTTGTCTGTACCGACGGTTTCGCCGCCCCCGAAAAGGTCCCCCTCCTCGCCCCCCCACCGGTGCCGGACCCCACCCGCCCCTTGCGCACCGCGCCGGCGGACCTACGAAAAGTACTGACGGAGCTTGGAAAATGCTCGACGACCATCCTGGTGGTGGACCGGCGCACCGGTGAGCTGTACCACCCGCACCAGCTCAGCAAGGTGCTGGCATGACGACGCTGTTGCGTGCCTTGCGCCATCCGCTCCGCTGGCTGGTTCACAGCCTGGCGGTGATCGCGCTGGTGGGCGGCTTTGCTTCGGGGCTGGGGTTGGCAGCCGCGCTCCTCGCAAGCTGGGCGGGGCTGCTTGTGGGCGAGCTGTCCGTCAAGCGGGTTCGCATTGCGCCGTTTTTGACGGGACTGACTCTGTGTTGGCTGTTCTGCGCGGGCCTGGCCTCTTTGCTCACCGGCTCACCGCTGCTGGCCGGACTATTGGGTCCGGTGGTAAGCCTGGATCTTGCGACTATTTTGCGCTGGGGTAGCTTCAGTTTTGTGGCGGCGGCGGGCCTGCGCTCGCTGGGGGCTCGCTGGACCAGCGCCCGTGTTTTGGAGACGGGGATCCTGGCACTCTGTTGGGCGGCGGCCTTCGCAGCCCACCGCGATCAGGCCTACGGGCAGCCGCTGTGGCTGGCCGATCTGGTGTGGGGCTGGGGCTTGGAGACCGCCGGGGTACTGCGCCTGATCGGTGCGGTGCTGGCCGCAGGTCTGGCACTGTTGGTGGTGCTGGAACACCCTGGACGAATCACCAGAAGTGCCTGGCTGCTGGTCCCGGGCATCGGTGGGCTGGTGCTGCTGCTCTCCTCGGTGCAGCTCGTGCGCCCGGAGACACCACCTCGCCTCTCCTCGGAAGAACCGCCGCGCCCTCCGCCTCCCCCGGAGCCGCCTTCCACCCGTCCCAACGGCGGGGACGAGGGGGATGGCGATGCAAACCAGGGCCAGGGCGGCGGACAATCGGCGGATGGCGAGCCGTCTGAGAACAGCGAGGAAGGAGGTCAGCAGCCGCAAGGTGGGCAGGAGGGGGGCGAGCAACCGCAGGGTGGGCAGGAGGGCGGACAGCAACCCCAAAATGGGCAGGAGGGCGGCCAACAACCGCAGGGCGGGCAGCAGGGGGGCGAGCAGCCCCAGAATGGGCAGGAGGGTGGACAACAGCCCCAAAATGGGCAGGAGGGCGGCCAACAACCCCAGGGCGGGCAGCAGGGGGGCGAGCAGCCCCAAAGTGGGCAGGAGGGCGGCCAACAACCCCAGGGCGGGCAGCAAGGGGGCGAGCAGCCCCAAAGTGGGCAGGAGGGCGGCCAACAACCGCAGGGCGGACAGGGGGGCGGCCAACAACCCCGCGAGCAGGGCGGTGGCCAAAGTCAGGAAGGGCAGCAGGACCAGGAGGGCGACGCAACACCCGAGGATGGCTCCGCCGAGGGAGACCCCAAGGAGGGTGAAGGCGGCGGTCAGAGCGAAAACAACCAGGAGCCCCCTCCCGATGCACAGGGAGAGGGCGACGGGAACTCCAACTCAGCACCCCAAAGTCCCCCGCCACCAGTGGCCATTGTGGTGTTCGGCGATGACTATGACGCTCCCGACGATGCCCTGTACTTCCGGCAGGAAATCCTATCGGAATGGACCGGTCCTCGGTTGATGCCCTCACCCATGGACGGCGACTGGACCTCCACCTTCCCCAGCAGCCGCACGGAGCTCCCCGAAGTGCCGGGAACCGAGCTGCGCAGCCCGGTCCAGGGAATTGTCGCCTTGTTGGAAGAGCACCCGGGCCCCTTCGGTCTGGAGGCACCCTTCGCCTATGCGCCACGGGTCAATCCCAACCCCGGCCAATTCGTCCGCTCCTACCGCTTCTACAGCCGGGCATTGAACGAACGTTCAAAAGTGCTCTCCGGCCGGCCCGCCGGCGACCCCTCTTGGAGTCCCGAGGAGCGCGCGCACTACCTCGAACATCCCGACGATCCCCGCTACGGCGAGTTGACGGCACAAATCCTGGAGAAACTCCCTCCCGAGCTTCGGAAGGATCCCTTCGCACAGGCGACAGCCATGCAGCTCTGGCTGGGCCAGAACATGACCTACTCCACCGCAGCCCGGGAGAAGTACGTCAACAGTAAAGATCCGGCCGCCGACTTTTTGTTTGGCGACCGGGTGGGCTACTGCGTCCACGCCGCTACGGCGCTCAACTATATGCTTCGGGATGCGGGCCTCCCCAGCCGAATCGGCACTGGCTACATGATCGAGGAGGATAAACGCCAGGGATCGGCAGTGATGCTGACAGGAAAGAACGCACATGCCTGGGCCGAGCTCTACCTGGAGGGGGTGGGCTGGCTGATCATGGACGTGGCGCCTGCAAAAAATATGGACCCGGAGAGCCCGCCGCAGGATCAGGGACTGGTGGAGCGACTGGCCGAGCAGGCCCGCAAGGAGCCGCAGAAAGACAGCGGTCCCCAGGTGAATGTCTCCGAACTACTTGAAATTGCTGGACAAATTGTCCGTTGGGGCTTGCTGGCGCTCCTGATGGCGACCACCGTGGGCGTCTACGCGTGGAAGCTGTGGCGCCGACTGCGCCCGCTGTGGGCCGATCCTGCTTCGCTGGGCCGGGTGGGCTACCGGGCAACGATTGACCGCCTCGCAGAGCTGGGAATGGTACGGCAGCTTGGAGAGAGCCGGGAGGCTTTTGCCAAACGAATTCAGATTGATGGCTTTGAGGAGCTGACCGAGCTGCACCTTCGAAGCAGTCTTGCCAAGCCGACGGAGCGCCGCATCCCGCCGGGGCTGTGGAACAAGGCAGACAACAACGTGAACCGGAACCTACAACGTCGGCCGCTGTGGCGGCGGATTCTGGGGTGGTTGGACCCCAGCGCCGCCTTCCGGGCCCGGTAAAGGAGCAGGAATGGAGAATGTAGAGCAGAGCCCTGGAATCCGCCACACGCAAGACGTGGTGAAGCGCCTGAGCGCACGCCTGAACCGGGCGGTGATTGGGCGGGAGGCGGTGATCGAGCTCTTGATTGTGGCCCTGCTGGCCGACGGGCACGTTCTTTTGGAGGACTTTCCCGGATCGGGCAAGACCACCCTGGCAAAGGCCCTGGGGGACTGCCTGATCGACGACATGCCGCATGACGAAATTGTCGCGCTGCGGCGCATTCAATTCACCCCCGACCTGCTGCCAGGCGACATCACCGGCTCCACGATTTTCGACCCGGACAACAACAGCTTTATCTTTCGTCCCGGCCCCCTTTTCGCCCATATCGTCCTGGCCGACGAAATCAACCGCACCTCCCCCAAGGTGCAGTCCGCTCTGCTGGAGGCCATGGCAGAGAAGCAGGTCACCGTCGACAACAAGACCCACCGCCTGGATGAGCTGTTTTTTGTAATAGCTACACAAAATCCACTCGATCTCGCGGGCACCTTTCCCCTCCCTGCCGCCCAGCTCGACCGCTTCCTCTTCAAGGTGCGGATGACCCACATCTCCAAGCAGGCCGAGCTGGAGCTGCTCAACACCCTCGCCGCCGTCAAAGCCGGCGTCGGGGACAGCCTTCCGCGTGTGACCCGCTCCGAGATCACCGAGGCGCGCCGGGTGGTGCAGGAAGAGGTCCACATGGCCCAGCCCATCCGGCAGGCCCTGGTGGATCTGGCCGAAAACACCCGCACCGACGATCGCTGCCTCCAAGGCATCTCGACCCGCTCGCTGGTGCTGCTGGTGCCCGCACTGCAAGCCCGGGCGCTGGTCCAGGGTCGCACCTACGTCAATGCGTCGGACCTGGAAGCCCTCGCACCGTATACCTTGGCGCACCGCCTGGCTTTGGCACCCGGGGCCGGAGAAGCCGAAGCCGTCGTGGCGGCATGCCTGAAGCGCCCGCTGGAAAAACTCGCACGGACCACGCTGACGAGGCGCTGATGCTCGCTCTGCTTGCCCTGCTCTATGCTCAGGATCCCCCGCCCGCAGAAAAGCGGGCGGAGCCGACGATGGACGTGGATGGGGAGACCATCAGCGAGCGCCGAATCCTGGAAGTGGTTGGCGAAGGCAGCTATCTCACCGCCCGGCGCCTGTCGGAGCTGTGGCTGGTCGAGCATCCGGATTCCGTGGTGGCCCTGTACGGCTTGGGAAAATCCCTCTGGGCCGGGGAAGGCAAACACCCGGAAGCCAAACACCACCTCGAAAAGATGCTGGAGATCTGGAAGCGCGATGGCTACGGCGCCGATGGCAACACCACCATCTACATCGACACCCTGGCCTCGCTCTACCTGCTCTGCGGGGAGATGGGGGACCACGAAGCGCAGTTCGCCTATATGGACCAATATGATCTGGAGGTTGCCACCCCGATCGGCGCCCAACGGGCATGGGGGCTGATGAAGGCGGGTCGCACGGCGGAGTCCCGCGCGCTGGCCGAGCAGGGCGCCGCCTCAGATCAGAGCGGCCAACGCACCGCAGGGCTGAACACCCTCTGTGCGCTGAATGCCACCCACGGATCTCGAGAGGACAGCTACAACGCCTGTAAAGAGGCTCTGATCTGGGAGCGCACGCTCTCCGCTGCCGATGTCACCGTCGCTGCCAGCAATGCCGCATTGGGGGCGTTGGCCGTATTCAACTACGAAGAGGCCGAGGAGTACTACCGGGAGTCGATGACCGGCGGAGTCTCCGTCTCCAACCCCTGGAAAGGAATGGCGGGCTTGTACCTGCGGGAAGGTCGCACGGAGGAGACCCTTGAAATGATCCGCGGTGCCCAGAAGTACCGGCTCTCCCAGCCCGCCAATTACCGGGCCGGGGACCGGGCCGAGCTGGACGCCTTCCTGGCCACCTTCCTTCTGGCGCTGGGTGAGAGCGACAAGGGCATGGAGCTGATCAACCGGGCGATTCAGTTCCCCGATCGCCGAGGACTGACCAGCAGCACCAACATCGAGTCTGTGGGCGGGCACGCGCTGATCCGACTGGTCCTACGCCAGGTGGCGGCCGAACGGGCTGCGGAACGCCGAGCCGCAAAACCACTTTGGAAGCGTATTCCCGAACAGATCCTGTCCTGGTTGCCGGACTGGGACGGCTGGGAAGACGAAGAGACACTAGCGGGCGCACTGTCCGACCGGGAGCTGTTGTTGGGTACGCTGATGCCCCACCGCGACAAGAGCCTCGCCTCGCCCTCCTGGCTGAACGGCGGGTTGATCCCGGTGCTCGGGACCGGCGTGGTTTCCGCAGGGTTGAAGGCTGCTCAGTTGCGAGAAACCGCTCCCGAGGGGCGGGCATGGCTGCACGCCCAGGCCGCCGAGGTGGCCTTTAGGGAGGGAGAGGAGGAAGAGGTACGGCGTCTGGGATTGTTGGCCTTGGAAGGGATGCCCGTGGGAGATCGGCTGATGCGGGCGCGGGTGCAGGCGCTGGTGGGCGCAGTCAGCCCCGACCCCACCGAGCAGGCGCGCCTCTACACCGACGCCTGGCGGCTCCACCCCGGCGTGTTCCGGATGGTCAGGCTGGCTCTGCCGGCGCGGATCGAGTCGGATGGGGGGGCCTTCGCCGAGAACATCGCCTCCGCACTTCGACGCTCTCCGAGATTCACCTCTGCCAACAACGCCTTTCGCGTTACTGTATCTGGCACTACAGAATCAGTGAGCGCCTGCCTGCTGGACCCCGACAACAGCCGTCTGGTCTGCACGACTCTTCGTCCTCCCCCGCCCAAGACACCGGAGCCCTCCGCGGAAGGTGCTTCAGAAAATGAAGCTCCTCTCCCAGTGGAGCCACCGACCGAGCAGGAAATCCTGGAGTGGATGGTCGATCTATTCCACCGTCGCGCCTTCGGGCTGCCACTGGGTGTAAACCTGCACGACGTGCAGAGCCTGGATGGAACCACCGTGTTGATGACCGAGATGCGCCGAGAGAAGCTGGAGAACCTTCTGGGAGAGCTGGGGGCAGAGCAGCCCGAGCTACGCAGTCCGGCCGGCAAATAGGCCACGGTCCCCAAAGCGGCGCAGGTAGGCGTTCACGCTCCACTTTTTAGCCGTATTCTCGCTGGCCATGTAGCGGATGGTCCCAAAGATCGGTCGCTCCGGCCCCCAGGCCCGGTCAAAGCGCCCCAGCGTCCAAAAGATCCCCGAGTAGGAGTTCGGGTCTCGCCCATCCAGTGCCCACCGGTTGTTGAGCTCGATCATGTGCTCGAGCGCCACTTGTGGGCTCTCGCTCCACTGGAGAATCTTTTTTCCCCAGAGCATACGCAGGTAGTTGTGGATCCGACCCTCCTGGCGAAGCTGGCGCTGGGCGGCATTCCACAGAGGGTCGTGGGTGCGGGCCTCCTCCAACTGCACCCTGCTATACAGCACTGGACGAGGGTCCGATGCGTGTTTTTCCAAGGTCTGACGAGCCCAATCTGGCAGAGAGCTATACTCCGCATAGTCCGGGCGGTGGTGGCAGAAGGTGTAGCCCAGCTCCCGCCATGTCACCAGCTCATCCAGAAAAGCCTCTGCTGCCGCAGACATTCCCCACCAGCCTTCCCGATGTCCGTCCTTCTTCTTGGAGAGTTTTTCGGGAGACCATCCCTCCATTCCGGCCAGAGCGGCAAAGACCGCGTGTACCGAAACCTGGCCAAAGTGCAGATAGGGCGACAGGCCAGAAGCAACGTCAGCATCTGGATCATTGCGCTCCTCCCCGTAGCGCTCCAAGCGCGACAGAAAGCCATCCAGGCGCTTCTGCCCCGCGACAAAGCCCCCTGGAAAATCTACGGGCGGGACGGCGTTGTCCGAGATCACCTGCGACGCCTTGGAGATTCCCGTGGCCACAGCCGAAGGCCACCGTCGGAGCAGGTGCTCGCGCAACACTGGAGGCGGCGGCAACAGCGCCCCCCGAAGCGGATCCTCCTTGGGAAGCTGTTCCAGATGGCCTTCGAGATTTTTCTGAAGAAACCTGCGAAATGCGTAGGCGGTTGGGAATTCCGATGGCGTAAGCCCCAGCGGAAAGAGCCCGTTGCTGTCCACCGCCTCCACCCGGCAGGGAAGCCGTGCGGCGGCAGCCGCCACCAGTTTCGGAAGGAAGAAACAAGGAAAATGATCCGTGACCACCAGACAGGCCTCAGCAGCCAACGCCTCGACCAGGCCGCGCCCCTCTCCGGGAGCCTGCTCCACGTAGGGGTGATACAGGACCTGATACATCGAAAAATGCCTTGAGTTATCATGCATTCCGTCGATGATACATTGATGCATCCGCTGCGAGACCCAGGGATAGTCTCGCTCCACCGCCTCCAGAATCACCAGCGGCTTACGGAGCAATACCGCCTGATCGACGGCCCGCTGCAAGGTGTAGTTCCAAGTGGGGCGCCGACTACTCAAAAGCCAACAAAGAACGTAGTTTTGCTCGGATCGAAGCGGTAGGCGATTGGTGAGGAACACGCGCGACGAAGGGACAGACATCCCCCCTGTCTAAGCGCTTTCTATCAATATGGAAAGATTTTGAATACCATTTGAATAAAAATAGAAATCCGGAGCTCCCACGTGGCGTCCTACAGCTCCTCGCTGCGGATGGGCACCGCCAGACCTTCAATGGTCTGTACGGTGTCGATGGTGCGCAGCGGCGGCACCTTACGCAAGGTAGAGACGACCGTGGTCCCCAAAAAGCCCATTTCAGACCGGATCAACTGTCCCTGAACATCCAGGTCGAAGGTGGCGACTCCCCCGGTGCCGGTCAGGCTGTAGCGCCGCACGGGGATCTGCACGCCATCCACCAAGACGGACGTCTCCACTGGTTCAACCAGGCTGCCTACGACAGCATCCCCTGTTTCCGCCAGGACAATACCGAAGGGACCCACACCGCCCAGACGCCAAGAGCGCCCCGGATCATAGAGGTCCAGTGAGGAGATCCGCGCATCGCTTCGGGCATAGACATACTCTTTTGTGCCCTTCCCATCTGCGAAACTCATCCGCCAGCCCCCCTCCAACTGCTCTACACCCTGCACCTGGGAGAGCTTGCCGCCGCGATCCACCGAGGCGGTAAAGGCGGCCCCCCGGGAGGAAGACGTGGAGGTGGCACGAACCTTCCAGGCCTCGGAGGCCAGCTTCAGGTCGGTCACCACCTGAACGATGCGCCGCTCTCCGTCCGGGCGCATCAGGTATTGGATCTCAACGGTGCGCGTGCCAGCCGGTTGGCCATTGACCGTCAGGTCATAGACAAAGGTGGGCTCGGCAGCCAGGGAGAGGGGGATGGCGAAGAGGGTGAGCATCTTGAGAGCGTTAACCCACTCTCTCCGCCTCTCCATCCCCCTCCCCTCACGCTCTTGCCACTTGTCGCGTCAAGAGTCGTCGCTGGGTCCGCGTGGGGCGCCCCCTACCCCGCTTGAAGCACGGGGATGCCATTGGCGGAGGGCGGAAGGTCGCGGGTATGCCAGCTCTCCGGCAGCCATGCGTCCCACTCGGGCGGCACCTCCGGGTAGCGGGCCAGGTGGATGCGCAGGCCATCGGCCTGCGTGGGCACGCGGGGCACGGTGCGCAACGTCATACCGGCCGCTGCCGGAGTCCGGTCGGCTTTCCGCAGGTTGCAGCTCCGACAAGCCGTCACCACGTTCTCCCAGGAGGTCACCGGTACCTGCCGGCGTGACCAGGGGAGAAAAACCTTGCCCTCGCGAGCCTGCGCGCGCGGCACCACATGATCCAGGGTCAACGCCGTACGATCCGGAGCACCCCCCACCAACCGGGGCGGGAGGCCACAGTACTGGCAGGTGAAGCCATCCCGCGCCAGCACATTCCGGGCGGACAGGCCTACTTTTCCTCTGGCTTTGCTGTAGCGGCACAGCACGATCACCGCAGGCCAGGGGATGGCGAGGCTGGGCGAACGCACAAACCGCCCCGGATAGGGCGTACAGGTGACCGCTTTGCCCATCATCAGCAGCTCGACGGCGCGCTCCCAGCGGAGCACTTTGTTGGGCGTATAGTCAGCGTTAAGCTGAAGGACAGGGAGGTAGGGAGGGCTCTGGGGCATCATCGGGGCTCCGGGGTCCACCTCCATCGGTAGACCCATCAAGGTGACAGTGGCAAAAGCATCTCCAACCCTGGTCTGTCGGAATGGCAGGGACCAGGGGCACGGGTAAATACGACGAAACCCCGGCTCCCTACGCGGGAGACCGGGGTTTCAACGGTCAGATCGCAGCGCGATCTTCTACCTTGAATCATCGGTCTCCCGATATGGAACCGCTCGACCCCTAGAACCTGCAACCACGGGGATGTGGGGGAAGGAGGAAAAGGTCGGAGCAGGCCTGAGCTTCATCGGGCTTCATGGTAGCTGGGGAAAAGCCGGGTGTCAAGCGACTATGAAAAGCGGAACACTTCCATCGGCGTCTCGCGGCCCCGAACCTGGAGGGGACCGGCCGACTGAAGCGATGGATGCAGATGCCCCTCGGCGGCTTTCCGGGCATCCTCCGAAACAAGCACCGGCGTATGCAGCTCTTTGGTGGCACCCTCCAAGCGGCTGGCCAGGTTCACCACGTCCCCCACCACGGTGTATTGGAGGCGCTCTGCGGTGCCAATGTTGCCGGCGACCACCTCGCCATAGTGGATGCCAATGCCCTGGGCCAACGGCGGCAGGCCACGCTGCTGTCGGTCGATATTATGCTTGTTCAATGCCTGCTCCATGCGCCACGCAGTGCGGATGGCCCGCGCAGCATCATCAGGCCGACTCTGCGGCAGGCCGAACACGACCATGATCGCATCGCCGATGTACTTGTCCACCACTCCCCCTTCCGCCCGAACCTCACGAATCATCGCATCCAGGTAGTCGTTCAGCTCTCCCACCAAGCGCTCGGGAGCCAGCTTTTCGGCATAGCGGGTAAAGCCCCGAAGATCGGAAAAGAGCACGGCGACCACACGTCGGTCGCCCCCGGGCTGAAGGTTGTCGGGCCCAAGCGCCTGCTCCACCAGCTCTTGCGACACATAGACCCCCAGCCGCTGCCGGGCGCGTTCGGCCTTGAGCACCGCATCGCTGCCCTCCCGCACCAAGGTTCGGGTCCGGCGCACCATCGCTACAGCCAGCATGACTGTAACCGTATTCATCACCCAGTAGGCACCAATATCGTCTGCGGTGATATTCTCGCGCGTCTGGAGGTTGTAGAACCAATCATAGAGCTGCAAGCCCAGCGCGGAGCTCATTGCAAAACCGGCGCCGACCACGACGGTGCGCATATGAAGGCGAAAGCCCGAGGCGAGCGCCACCACGGCAAAGGCTGAGCTGGAGGGCAGAGCCACGAATCCAAAATAGACCGGGGCCGGGAAAACCACTGAGGCCCCCACCACCACCAGGGCCAACAGGCCATCAAGCAAGGTCGAAAGGTCAAGTAGGACACTGGACATTTCGCGACGGTGCAGCTCGCGGTGCACCAGAAGAGAGCAGAGCACCGAAAGAACCAGGGTGACCACCGTAATCCAATGCTTCACCGAGCCTTCTGCCAGATGGTTCGCTCCACCCGCCAGGATGAGGATATTCGCAAGTGCAAGCAATGAAAGTACGATCCGCGCCCGTGCCACCGAGCGCTCCCCGCGGGTCGCCGCCCTCCGGAGGAACTGTTCGAGGCTGCTTTCAGGGACTAATGTGGCTTCCATCCTCATCTTTCACCAGAGGTCCGGTAGCCTGTCTGGAGCGCCGGGGCCATACGGAAGCCGCGCTCCACCGATCGGCGGAGGTCGCAGCGGGAGCTGTGGAGCAGCCATGTATCACGAAACACATTGAGCCATCTATGTTTCACTGATACATCCATGTATGTATCAATCCAAGATCCCGTCCAACGGCTGCACCCCGGATACGTACTCGGCAGGGTCGATGTCCGCCATGGTCAGCAAGGTGGCCCCGAGGCTCTCGGCGGACAGCGCCGGGCCTTCCTCTGCCACTTCGCCCGAGGCCGGATCCACGGGTTTTCCATAGTAGCCGGCATCAAAATCCCCGATCACCCGATCTCCGGTCAGGCCGGGACCGATCAGCAAGGTGGAGGTGTAGGGCCAGTGATCATTCCCATTGAAGCTATTGAGGTTGGGCGTGCGCCCCATCTCAGAGAGCACCACCACCACGGTCCTGTCTGCCAGCGTACCACCGTCGGGAGCGGCGGTGTTGTCCAGCCGCAGTAACAACTGGTTCAATCCATAAAATAGCTCCTCCCACAAAAGGCTCTGGTCGGCGTCGTTGTTTGCATGGGTATCCCAACCCAAGGCACCGGAGCTCGCCGACAACGTGAGGCAGCGGGTGATTCCCAGCTCCAACGCATCGCAGGCCACTTCGGCCTGGGAGGCGAGGTCCGCACCGCCGGTGAAGTCCATGACGTATTGAAGGTCTTTGAGCTGCCGCAGATGGTCTACCGCAGAATAAAAATCTTCGGTCAACCTTGCATCTCGACCATGTCCCCAAGTGGCCCGGGCTGCCGCCCGCCGCGCAAGATAGCGATCCAGAACCTGCTCGGCCGGGCGCGAAGGCCCCCCACCGGGCATGTCGCTCCAGTCCCGGGACCGCCCCGAAACCAGGGCCTCCAGCTGCCCGGCTCCCCCCGTGCGCGAAACCCCGGCGCCCAAATCCCCCGGAAAGGAGGGCCCCCCCAGCACCACATGGGGCAACACATAGCGCCCGGCATCCCGCGAGGCGATGATGGCCGGCCAGTCCGCCGTCGTGCCACCGGTCGTACCGGTCATCGCGATCATCGTGCAGATCTCGTGGGCGATCGACCGGACCATCAGCCCGTTCAGCACGACCGATCGCTCGTGGTAGGCCCCGAAAAAGCTGTCCACCGAAGGACGGTCGGGATGGGAGACATAGGTGATCCCCCCGGCCGTGGCCCGCTCCGCAGCGGCCTCCATCGCCACGTTTCGGTTGGAGAAGGGGGAGGCCAGCACCCGGGTGGGATCCCAGCCTCCTTGGGCAAAAACGAAGAGGAAGCAGGTATCTGCAGCGGAGGCGGCGCGCGCCCTGGCGGGCAGCGCTGCACAGGTGGCGGCGGCCGCAGAAGCGCGAAAAAAGTCTCGACGGGTCAACATCTGAGACTCCATCAGTAGAAGAGGAAATCAGGATCGCGAAGAAGAATCGAGAGTACACCCGCCCAGGCCTCTTTGCCGTCGGGCTCCACCGCGTAGAGGTCCGACCATAGCGCGAGGCCCGCCTCTACCTCGGCTCCGTCGGCGGCCACCCGGCTCCCGAAAATCCGCCAGTGCAGCGCCTGTAGCTGGGCCACCATGGCGGCTTTGTCCGTCTCTGGCGTCTCGCTGAAGTCGACTGTAAACAACCGGGTGGGGTCCTGGTTCACCACATACCAGGCTGCGTTCTCCGCGAGGCGCTCCTGGACCAGCACCAGCGTGGTGTTCGGACTGCCGGCAGGCTCGGTCACGGCGTAGCCATCGGCCCCGCCGGCCAGGGTCAGAAAACCCGACGCATCGGTGCGCAGCATGTCATAGCCACCGTAGGTCCAGGCAAAGCCGGTCAGATCCTGCACCACGGAGGACAACAACTCGGGCGTCATCTGCTTGCGCGACGCATAGGATTCGTCGGTACTGTCCGCCGCACGATACATGGGATCTGCGATTACCGAGCGTAAGAGTGGCTTCAGACTGAGCCCACCAGACAAGAATGCGTTGCGATGAGGAATCAGGCGCTGGTCGTCGGCGATGTCGCGGTCGCGTCGCAACAGTAGCTCCCAGGCCTGCTCCACCGCACAGTCTACAAAGCGGCTGTCTCCCGCAATTTTCTGGCCCAGGTCGCGCAGAGAGTGCACCGGCTGGCCGTACCAGGCGGGAGCCACGTTGCCGTAGTCCTTCCACCGCTGCTCGCGCTCGGGGAAGTAGGAGCGCGCCTCGCGCGGGTTGGTGTAGTCGTACCACCAGAAGCCGAACAGGGAAGAAGCAATCGGATCCAGGGTATTGTGACAGGAGATACATGCGGGGTCCGTCTGCAAGGCATCGGTCACCGCCCCCTCATCCAGGAGGTTCAGGTTGCGGTCAAACTCGATGGGCTTGGACAGATAGTCGCTACACAACAGCGTTCGGCTGATGGCATTTGCCCGCTTCCGATTTGCATTGGAATCGGTGGAGGTGTAGCGCCACCATAGCGAGTTGGTGGCAAGCACCCCCACCGCAGGGCGCCCGTCCGTGTACTTCGCCGGTTGCCATCCCGGACCCTGGTAGTCCAGCGGCCACACCGCCGCCAGGGTCTCGTTGGCCATGGTCCAGTCGCCGGTCACCAGCTCGGTCCAGGGCCGGTCCTCCGCCGCAATACGCCCGATGATGCGGGGCACCTCGTCGCCCACAGAGGCGGCAAAGCCTGCCTCATCTCCCAGCCCGTAGGAGGCGGCGGAGATCAGGTAGGCATCGTTCCGGGTGAGGAAGATCTGCTGATACAAGTCAGAAACACGTCCTTCAAAGCGTGGATCCTCCATGTATTGCCCGATGTAGTCCTCGACCTTGGCGCCATCGGCTTCGACCGCCGCGAGCTCTGCCGTGGTGGGGCGCACCCCGCGAAGATCGATGCTGGCACGGATCAGCAGCGGCACCGGCGCCATGAGCTCCGGCTGCTGTTGTGCAGATTCGTCCTCGCCCGTGCAGGCCAGGAGCAACAGCAGGCTCACCATGGGCTCTCCGCCCAGTCCACCATCGTACGAAAATCTGCACAGACCTGACCCAGCTCCTCCCCTTCAAACCACAACTTCCCGCATCCGTCGCAGTCCGCCGGGCGCACCGCCTCGCCCCAGTCCGTGGCCCCGTCGAAGGTCACGTCGTACCAATAGCCATCCGCACCCCGCACCGAAAAGCCACCCCCGGGCTCTTCCGGGCAGGTGGTGAGGGCGGCGTCGTAGAGGGTGAGGTTGTCAAAGACAAGGTAGGCAATATCTCCGGTCAAACCACCCACACTGCCATCCAGCGCGGCCAAGTGCCCGTCCATCGAGGGCACATAGGCGGCCGTATAGACCAGATCCGGCGACACCCCCTCCTCCAGCCAGCTTCCGGTGCTCTCCGGTCCGTCGTAGACGAAAGACCCCTGAACCACACTCAAAAAGTAGGTATAGTCAAGGTCGTTCTCATCGGCGGCCATATGGGTGAGGTCGTAGTAGTAGGCACCACCGCCGGCCTCAAAGACGTGGCCATCCGGGGTTTCGATGCGGGAAACCCCGGAAAGAGACTCGCCATTGTATAGGTTGCCGCTGCCATCATCCAAGTTCTGATAGCGTACATAGAAGCTGTACCCGCTCCAATAGCCGCCGCCGCTGCTGGAGCAGTTGTCGTACCAGTACATATTGCCATCATAGTCGTAGTAGTCGGGACAGCCCGCCTCGGATGCTGCCATCGCGGCTTCGTAGGCGGTGAACACCGGCTGGGCGCGAAGCTGGAGGGCACGCTCCAAGCCCGCCAATGCGGCGGTCTCCACCGCTGCCGCATCCATCGAGGGCTCTGGCAGGGCTTCCTCCTCAAAAATGTACGGCAGAGGTTTCTCTTTTTCGACCTCCTCCCCGGTTTGGGGACTTTGGCAGGCCAGCAGCAACCAAAACATGGGGCTCTCCACACCTGGATTGTAGCATGGGATCACGACACCGCGGTCGCGAAGTCTCCGAAGGAATGGACCCGGGAGGGAGCAAAGAGGAGAAAGCAGAGTTGAGCGAATGTAGTCATTATTACAATGTATCAGATGTATCAGATGTATCAGATGTATCAGACCGCGGAAGGCGCAAAGATTCCTCGCAGCCCCTCCAGTGCTCAGATAGAATGTGGCGATGCGATCCCGTCCACCTCCCATGTTGGCCCCGGGCCCCTTCAAGGCATCGCAGCTTCGCAGCGGTGACCCCTATGAATTGTCCAACGGACACCCCATCCATTGCCTGCCCACAGGGCATCGGGGGGCAGTGGCAAACCTGATCGGCGGTCAGGTGGTCGCCACCGACCCGAAAGTGGCCTATGCAGGCGTGGATGCCGGTTTTACACCGGAGAAAGGCACACTTCGCGCCCCGGATGTGGCGGTGGTACCGAAGCCCGACCGGGACGGGTGGATCCCCGGTGTACCCCCACTGGCGCTGGAATACGCGGGCGTCGGTCAGGACGAACAGGAGCTTCAAGACAAGATCGCCGATCTCCTTCGTTTTGGCACCCGATTTGTCTGGGTGATCCGGCTGGTGGGAATGCCCCGGGTCGAGGTGCACCAACCGAACCTGCCGGTGGAAACCCTGTACAGCGGGAGCCTGTTGGAAGCACCGGGAATCCTGGAAAACCCCGTTCCTGTCGAAGCCCTCTATGATCAGGCCTCCAGCGAGAAGGTCGTCTTCCGAAACCTTCTCCAACGACGCGGCTATCGGGATCTCGATGAGGTTCGCGAAGAGGCGCGAGAGGAGGGCAAGGAAGCAGGCAAAGAAGAAGGCAGAGAAGAAGGTCTGCGACAAGCCTTGGAACACCTGCTTCGCGCCCGGGGCTGGACCACCGCTGAAGCGCAGCGACTACGCATCCACGCTGCAACTGCGGCGCAACTGGAACAATGGTTGTCCTCGGTTATCTCCGCAAACACGTTGGATGATCTGCTGGGTTCTTCGCCCTAGCTACCGCCCCAACCGTCGCGAAAGCTGATCCTCGTACAGGGACTGCGGCTCCAACGTGGCCGCGAGCTCCAGACCTTCGCTCCAATCTTCCGGCGCGGTCCCCTCCCCCGATTGGTTCCAGTCCACCTCGGCGGGGTCGATATGTAATTCCATACCTTCTGTGCCGATCACATAGCCGTCACCATACTGAAGGGAGCGCAAGTAGCCGCCCCCGCTGAGGTTCCAGAACACCGACTGGGTGACCGAGTGCCCGGCGCCACTGCTCTCGTCCTGCCGGTTCACCCCCTGCCATCCGTCGGTGGCGACGCTCTGATCGATCAGGTTGGCCATGGCAAGGGAGTGATGAAACTCCGAATAGGCCGGGAGGCCGACCGGATCCCAGTCCGCCAGCAGGTTCCGACCGTCGGCACTCTCCGTGCGCAGCCACACGCAGCCTGACGTGCCAAAATCCCAATTCTGGATGAAGTTGTGACGTCCCGCCCGTCCGACGCTGTCACGCGTGAGGATCTCTGAAGAACGAGAAATTTCAAATAGATAGCCATTGCCACCCGTGCCGCGGTTCTGCGCATTCGCAAACACCACCTCCGCCACGGTCACGCGGCGGCTGTCGATCACCTCCACCCCTCCGCTCATGAGGTGCATCCCCTTTCCATCGGTAGAAAGCGGAGACTCCCAGGATGCCACATTCCGCACCCAGCAGTCCTTCGTCTCCCCCAGCGACATCACGTAGACCTGGTACTCTGCCCAGGCCGTCTCCCATGTATTGACGTTGGAAAGCGATAGATCCTGCACTCCGCACTCGCTGATGTAGCCGGTCTCCACCCGGAGGCTGGCACCATCGCGGACCTTGGCGGGATAGCGCAGCGGCACGTCCAGGGTCACCGTGTTCGTGGCGGTGTCAATGGCGACAATGGTACGGCGGAAGAAGCTTTTCCACTGCCCATTGAAGCTGTACCAGACGCCGGCCATGCCATGTTCAGCCACAAAGTCTTCGCTGATACTCCAGCCGATGGCCACATCCTGCCCCACCTGAAGGTCACTCACATCGGCAAGCACCACCGTCTTCGACCGGTTCTCTCCATCCACGGCCAGGAGATGATCACGTCCCTGCTGCACATTTCCCTGCAGGTTCAGGTGCGAGCTGTAGGCCATTCCGGTCCCTGTGGTGAAGTACAGGAAGGTGGAAGCCGGCCCCTCTCCATCCAAAACCACTCCAGAGGCATTCACGGAAAGACGGCTATCCAAGCGGAAGGTTCCTGCAGGAAAGTGGACCACACCACCACCGGCCAGCTCGGCCGCATCGATGGCCGCCTGTACCGCAGCCGTGCTGTCGCTCCCGCCGGTCGGGTCCGCGCCATAGTCCACCACCGGAAAGAGGCTGCCCGGGAGGGTGGTGGGCAGCTCCACCTCCCCTGCATGATAGCCCGCATAGGAGAAGTCGTGAAGAAAATGCCCGTCGCTATAGGTCATTTCGGGCGTCCAATCCTCCGGATAAAGCAGGGATCGCCATGAGGAGGGACCGGAGTCTTCCGTGGAGTCCACCGGCGAGTCCACCCGGGAATCCACCGGCGAGTCCGCCCGAGAATCTCTCGATGAATCTACAGAATCCACGGGCGAATCCGCAGGACTGTCAACTGGACTCTCCGCGGCGGGACTGTCGGAGACCTTGGGGTCGAGGCATGCAAGGAGCAGGAGCATCCGCCCAGCTTAGCGCGAAGCCACCGTTCGCCACCATGATACTGTAGTTTATGCTACAATCCGGTGCTAAAAAAAGGGGGCAGCGAGGTCGCGGCCGGGTTAGCCGCCGCCCATGCTTCGTTCCGTCCTTGCACTTTTCGTCCTCCTCGGCTGTTTCTGTCCCTGTTCCGGTCTTTTGGAAGATCTGGGCGTAGAGGTTCCCGAGGTGAAGCTGCCCGAGACCGACGGGCTCCTGGAGCAGCAGGCCCCCGATCAGGCGGTTCTGACCGTCGAGGCCCCGACCTGGGTGGCCGCCTCCGGATCGCCGACGACCAGCACCATCCGTATTGCGACGCTGGATGGCCAGGGCGATAGTTGTACCTGGAACCTGCGCAGCTTCCCGGCCGCAGAGAACAAAGATCTGGCGCGTTGGCCAGGGTCATGCGGCGAGCTGACCGGGGTGGTGCTCTCCCCGGACCAGAATACCTGGCTGCTCTATGGCGAGCGCCCCCAGTGGGCCGCCACCATCGAGGTGGCCACCGGAACGGTACGGGCACTGCCGGCCCTGAACGAGGGGCGGAATGCGCGCTACAGCTTCTCTGGCCGCTCGGTCCAGGCGGTGGTGGACACCGAGGCCGAGCCCCAAACGGAAGGCTCCGAGAGCTTTTTCAGCTTGGCCGGGCAGAAGTATCCCTTCAACAAGGATGAGGCAGGCGTGGCGCTTCACCAGCTCTGCCGCCGCTTCACCCTGGATGGCGAACGCTGGACTGGTGGCGACGCAAAAGTATGCTCCGGTGCCGAGGGCCAGACCATGCAGGACGTACTCTCCGTGGACGGGCTCCAGGGCGAAGAGAGCAAGCGGATCATGGCGAGTGCAGGCGGCTTTGTCGGCCAGGACCTCCCCGCGGACCTGCCTGAGCTTGCCACCTTCGTGCCCGCCGGTGCACCGGCAGCCTGGAAGCACGAGGTAGGGGTGGTTTCCTGGGTTCACCGCTCCGAGACCCTGCAGGCACCGGTCGCACTCGGGCCCGTGCTGCTTCGCACGGCATCCGGCTTTGTGCCGCTGGTCGGGCTGGAAGGACCAGACAATGTTTGGGGTGAACAACGGGAGACATGGCTGTTGGCCGGTCAGGGAGCCACCGGTGGAGGACTCTACGATCTCGCCACTGGCCAGCGCTACTGGTCGTCCGGCACGCCGTCGGCGATCTTCTGGGGAGAGGACTTCCCGGTTCCGGCGACGGGCAGCAACGCGGCCGCCGCCGCACCCGTCGTGGCACCTGCGCCGGCCACCGGCGGCAGCCCCCGCTCCGGGGTGACCGCCCGGCCCCGTCCGGCCACCGCCAAGCCCGCCGAAGCCCCTCCCCCTCCTCCTCCCCCGGAGGACGAGGAGCTGACCGGCCCGGCCGAACCCTACGAACCGATCGATGTAGAGCCCGACCCCGAGAAGAAGCCGCGCAAGAAGAAGGACCGTCGCTGAGGCCACCAGATGTGATAGCCTGGGCTACCTCCGCAATGGAGGAGGAGATGGTATGGGCGCGGTAGGTATTGATCTGGGCACCTCAAATTCCTGTGTTGCGATGGTGCGAAATGGGGAGGTAGAGGTTTTTGCGGACGCCGAGGGGCGACGCACCCAGCCTTCGGTGGTGGCCTATGGCTACGGGAAAACCGTTGTAGTAGGTCACAAAGCCAAGAAGCAGATGCTCTACGCCCCGGAAAATACCGTCATGTCGGTGAAGCGCCTGATCGGGCGCCGGTCCGGCTCGGCGGAAGTCGCCCGGGTGAAATCGCAGAGCGCCTTCGGAATTACCGAGGGAGAAAATGGGGATGTCCGCGTGCGTGTGCAGGGGCGCCTGTACAGCCCGCCCGAGATTTCCGCACATGTGCTGCGGCATATGAAGAAAATTGCAGAAGATGCAAGCGGAGAAGTGATCGATCAGGCGGTGATCACCGTGCCGGCCTATTTCAACGATGCCCAGCGCCAGGCCACCCGCGATGCGGCCACCATCGCGGGCCTGACCGCACTGCGCATCCTGAACGAGCCCACCGCTGCGGCCTTGGCCTATGGATTCAAGCAGGGAAAACGCCAACATGTTGCCGTCTACGACCTGGGAGGCGGCACCTTTGACGTGTCGATCCTGAAGATCGACGACGACTTCTTTGAGGTGGTCTCCACCGCCGGCGACACCTTCCTGGGCGGGGATGACTTTGACTATGCCGCCGCCGACCAGTTCCTGGCCCTGTTTCAGAAGCAGTCCGGGGTGGTGTTGGAGGATAGTCGCAACGTCCGTATGAAGCTGCGGGATGCGGCAGAGCGGGCCAAAGTAGCGCTTTCTTCCTCGGTAGAGGTTGAGGTGCACGTGCCCTCGCTGCACCGCAATGCCGATGGGAAGGAGTGGGAGTTTCGGACCCGGGTGAATCGCTCCCTCTACGCATCCTGGGTTATGCCTCTGGTACAGCGTACACTGGAAGTCTGCGACGAAGCCTTGAAAAATGCAGGCATGACGGCGCGGACGGTGGATCATGTGCTGCTGGTAGGTGGTATGACCCGCTACCCGCTGATCCGGGAAGCAGTGGAGCTGCACTTCGGCAAAGCGCCAAATATCTCCATCAATCCTGACGAGGTGGTCGCCATAGGTGCGGCGATCCAGGCGAACAACCTGACGCGTATCGACGACGGCCCCTCCTCCGTGCTGCTGGAC
The DNA here is from genome assembly GCA_040376425.1 of Alphaproteobacteria bacterium. Taxonomy (GTDB): domain Bacteria; phylum Myxococcota_A; class UBA796; order UBA796; family SXON01; genus CAITDR01. The sequence continues at coordinate 36,447 of JBEIQS010000006.1, forward strand.
GTGACGCCGCAGTCCCTGTCGGTGCGCACCGTGGGCGGCTTCTGTGAAGTGCTGATCCCGCGCAACACCCCGATCCCGACAGAAGCCACCAAGGTGTTTTCGACGGCCTGGGACCGGCAGTCCGAAGTGCGGGTGGCCGTGTATCAGGGCGAAAGTCGCATGGCTGCGGACAACGAACTCCTGGGCGAGTTTGTGTTGGACGACATCCCCCTGATGCCACGTGGACAGGTGCGCGTCCGTATCACTTTTGAGATTGATACCGACGGCATCGTGCATGTGCGCGCCATGGACGACAAGCTGGGCAAGGAGCGCTCCATCAAGATCGAGGCCAAGAGTGGTCTTTCACAGGATGAAATCCACCAAGCCGCGAACTTTGACGACATTGACTTTTGAGCCATCCACGGGAGTGATACATCGACACATGTATCACTGAAACATAGATGATACATCCAAATTTTGGATGTATCAACCCCCGCCGCCCCAGATCAGATAGGCCCCTCCCGTCCCCGACCATGCGGGCGCGCCCACCGCAATGTCGCCAAAACCGTCCGCGTCCAGATCCCGCGCATACGCGGCCTTCCCCGCATTGTCACGCGACGTCTCCCCGGTCCAGCTCGCATCTGCCGCCGAGGCGCTCAGTGTCCCGGAAACCGGTCCGTAGAAGAGCAGGGTAGTTCCTGATCCGGTGCCCACGGGCTCGTCGTAGTAGACCCCGATCACCAGATCGCTCGGCCCATCCCCGTCGATATCGTCTGCTGCCACCGCATAGCCCAGCCGATCGTCGGCATCGGCTCCCTGAATTTGGGCATCGGCAGCGGACAGGGCGCCACTCCGCACGGGCCCATAGAGGAGATAGGCCGCCCCGGCCGTGCTGGCGGCATCGTCGTTCTGATAGGCACCCACCAGAACGTCGTCGTAGCCGTCGTCGTCCACATCCCCCGCCCCGCACAGCGCCTGCCCGGCATAGTCGTCGGCGCCATGACCGGTCAACGTGGCGTCGGCCACGGACAGGGAGAGTGTCCCCGCCACCGGCCCCAAGATCAGGTAGACCTCTCCCTCGGCTCCGCCGCCCGCCTGCCAGGCACCGACAAGGATGTCGTCCAGACCATCGGCATTGGTGTCCCCGGCATCGGCCACCGCCGCCGCATAGCCGTAGCTGTCCACCCCCTTCAGCTTTGCGTCCGCCGCGCTCAGATCCACGTTGCCGGAGATGGGACCCTGCAGCAGGTAGACTGCACCCGCGTCCGTCGCACCCGCGTCCTCGTTGGAGGCGCCAATGAGCACGTCCGCCCGCCCATCGCCGTCCACGTCCCCCCCTCCCCCGACAAAGACGCCGGCCCGGTCCCCCGCGACCTCGCCCACGATCACCGCATCCGCCCCCGAAAGTGCACCGGCGCCGCTGGACAGCAGGTAGGCCGCCCCAGCGCTGCTTCCTCCACTGTCCACACCATAGGCGCCTACCAGAATTTCCTCTCTTCCATCTCCATCGGTGTCGCCCACCCCGGCGACGGCATAGCCCGCTCCGTCCGACGCGCTCAGGCCCGTCCACGTGCTCCCGCTGCTCAGCGAGCGGCTGCCCGCCGCAGCGCTCAGCACATAGACGGCGCCCGCCCCGCTGTTCACCCCCCAGGCTCCCACCACCAGCTCCGGCACACCATCCCCGTCCACGTCCGCCCCACCCAGCGCGCTTCCCGCAAAATCATTGCTGGAAACACCACTATAGCTGCCATCCGCATCGGCCAGACCATCGGCGCCCGCCGGACGACAGCGCGGATCAACCCCGCTGCAGTCGTTGTCGTAGCCGTCCTCGCAGATTTCTGGAGCCCCGGGGTAGACCACCGCCGCCACATCGTCGCAGTCCCCGTAGAGCTGTGCATAGCCTGCCGGTTCGTCGCATGCGGATGTGGTTGGGAAGGACACTCCGTAGCCATCACCGTCCACATCCCGGTACCAGGTGCTGAAGCCGCTGGAGGCCACCGTGCTGTCATCATCGTCACTCAGTCCATCACAGTCCTCGTCGATGTTGGCGACGTCACAGACTTCCTGGGCGCCGGGGTACACGGTTGCAACGCGATCGTTGCAATCCAGACAGGCGATACTGCCGTCGGCATCGGCATCGGTCAGCTCGGTGGAGGGGATGGTTCCATCGCAGTCATCGTCCACAGCATTGCAGCGCTCCGCTGCCAGGGGGTGCACGTTGGCGTCGCTGTCGTCGCAGTCCCCGCCACGACTCACCTGCCCCGCAGGCGGCTCACATGCGGGCGCACCTGCGCCGCCCCCGTAGCCGTCCACGTCCAGGTCGGGATACCACACGGTCCCGTCCACCGGGTTGTTGTCCGCCACAGAATCACAGTCTTCGTCAACTCCGTCGCAATACTCCTCTGCTCCGGGGTGGATGTCCGCATCCGTGTCGTTGCAGTCATCCCCACCCACCGCCTGGTCGGCAAATCCGTCCCCGTCCACGTCGGCCTCCACCACGGTGAAGGCCACCCGGCGCACCACATAGCCGCCCTCGGGATCCTCGACCGTCAGGGAGATGGAGCCCGGTCCGGCCTGATCCGGACGCCAACTGTAGTCTACACTACCATCGTCTGCCGGGTTGGTCGGCGCATCGGCTGGCAGACCCGTCCATAACAAGGAAAGCAGACTCAGGTCCGCCATATCCTCGTCCCCCACCTGCACCTGCACGGGTGTTGTCACGCCGACGTACAGGGTGGCCCCTTCAAGGGGAGCAAGGATCTCCGCCGTGGGATCGTGGTTGGCGGAGAGCAGCAGCGGCAATACCGCCGAGCCAGAGGCCCCACTGCTGTCGGTGGCGGTCGCAGTGATTTCCACCTCGCCGGGGGGAAGATTCAAGATAGACCTGAATAAGAACCCGGAGGAGGAGGGTTCCAAGCTGCCATCCAGGTCCTCCCCCGCCGAGGTGAAGTCCACCCGCAAGGCGCCCGCTTTCTGATCGTCCACCACCGAAACTTCCAGGTTGATCTGCGAACCAACCAGGAATTCACTGCCCGCATCGGGGCTCAGGAAGGTGACGACGGGGGCTTCGTTGCAGGCGAGCAGTAGGAGCAGCATCCGCTGCGTTTATCCCGGCGGGTTCCGTGGCGGGCGCAGATAGATGCCCCAGTACATGGCCCCCACCAGGCCCACCCCACCCAGGATGTTGCCCAGAGTGACGGGCAGCAGATTCTTCAGGAAAAAGGCACCCCATCCCAGCGACGCATAGTCGGCCGGGGTCTTTTGGACAGCGGCCCAAAAGGCCTCCGGGGCGCTGTCACGGATGAAGATCGCCAGGGGAACAAAGTACATATTGGCAACCGAGTGCTCAAAACCGCAGGCGACAAAGGCACTGACCGGCAGCAGGATGGCCAGCAGCCGATCCGCAGTGGTGCGCGCCGAGTAGGATAGCCAGACGGCGAGGCAGACCAGCCCATTACACAGCATCCCCAATGCGACGGCCTGCAGCGGGGCAATCGCAAGCTTGGAGGTGGCGATATCCAGGGCGATCTTGCCCGCCCCTCCCCCGCCTGCCATCCAGGCTCTCCCGACGGCTACCAAGGCTGCGGTCCCGACGGCTCCGATGAAGTTGCCCAGATAGACGATCCCCCAATTGCGCAGCAGCGCGCTGCTGCTGACCTTTCGGGACGCCCAGGCCATAGTGATCAGGTTGTTCCCCGTGAACAGCTCGGCACCGCCGACCACCACCGCGGCCAGCCCCAGCGAGAAGCTGAGCCCCGCCACCAGCCGGGCCCATCCGTAGGGCACTTCCCCCGCAGTCCCGACCAGACTCACTGTGGAAAATGCGGCCCCCAGACCGATGAAGGCCCCAGCGAGCACTGCGAGCAGCAGCATGGACAGGCCATCCATGCCCGCTTTTTTGATGCCCACCTCTTCGGCACGGCGCGCCATCTCGGCAGGAAGGAGAGAATCCGGCATGGGGGGAGTGTAACGAACTCCCCTGATACATGGATGATACATTGTAATAGAAACTACAATATATCAGATGATCAGGATCAGGGTATGGGCATTGCGGGCAGTCAGGGTTCGGGATGCCACAGGCCGAAGAACGGAATAGCTACCGGGGCCATCGGGTTGTTTCTCCTATGCGTCGCACTCTCTCCCTCCTACTCCTGCCGCTACTGGCCACCACCGCCCTGGCCTCCGACCCGCCCTCCCCGGCCATCCGGGCGTGGACCGGCCTCTCCGCCTCCGTCAGCACCTGTCCCGACGACTATGACTACTTCCCCTCCGGGGGAATGCGGAATTATTGGTGCCACCTGAGCAGCCTGCTGAGCCTGCCGGAGCTGGAGCAAGCCGCCGGACGCCCGATTTTCCTTTCGGGGCCTCACCAGGCCGGCAAGTTGGACCTGGCCAATCCCGGCGATTTTGGTCGCTACAACCCTGCTTTTGTGGTCTGGGCCGGGCAAGTGGCTGTTCCCGAAGACCCGGAGACCCGTCGGCGCCTTCAGCCGGTCTATGACCAGTACATGCAGCCACTGGCACGGATTCACTGGGTGGTCTGGCAAAAACTCCAGGCTAACGCCAAGTGTACTGCGAAGGAGATCAACCTCTATCAGGCGCGCATCCGGGCGGGAACCTCCAACACCGGCGGTTCCTGGGGTGCATGGTACGAGCGTTGGTTCTTCTATATGAACCCGGCCTTTTGCCAGAAGGCGGGCCAGGACAACTGGCTGATGGACCACGGCTTTGACGGCGGGGTGGATGGCAACGTGACCAAGACCGCCGTGGGCTTCTGGCTACGCCGGATGATGGATGGCACCTCCGACGAATTTGCGACCGCGCTCCGAAACCTTCTGACCGCATTTGATCCGGCCGCCCTTTCCGGGAAGCCCCCGGGACCGGCGAACAACCGGTAGAGGCAAAAACAGGAAGGCCCCTCAGCGGAGGGGCCTTGTGCGACCGCAGGCGGCTCAGTGCGAGTCGGGATCTACGGGGTCGGTCCCGTTGTAGACCACTTCGGCGTAGTCGCTTACCCCGTCGTAGTCGGTGTCGGTGTTCAGCGCGTCCGTGCCCCACACCAGCAGCTCCTCGCCGTCGGACAGCCCGTCATCGTCGCTGTCGGTGTCCAGCGGATCGGTGCCGGCCACCATGTACTCGTCGCCATCGCCCACCCCGTCGCCATCGGTATCGGGGTTGAAGGGGTCGGTCCCCAGGAAGATGTGCTCGTCGAAGTTCACCAGCCCGTCGCCATCGCTGTCCAGGTAGGGAGCGTTGGGGTCGTCGTCGTTGGGATTGGTGGGGTCGGTGCCGTGGCCCCAGACCTCAGTGCCATCGGAGACACCGCCGTAGTCCGCATCCGCCACAGTGGGGTCGGTGCCCGCAAAGGCCTCTTCCATATCGCTCAGATAGTCGCCATCCGTGTCCCGGTTCATGGGGTTGGTTCCCCACACCATCACCTCGGTGTAGTCGGAGAGGCCATCGCCATCGCTGTCGGCCGCGTAGGGGTTGGTGCCCCACACCACCACTTCGTCGTAGTTGGAAAGGCCGTCCTGATCGTCATCCAGCGTGGGAAGGCCGGCATCGTCATCCCCGGGGTTGGAGGGATCGGTGCCGAAGTTCCAGTACTCTTCGCCATCCCCCACGCCACCCCCATCGCTGTCCGGGTTGGTGGGGCTGGTGAAGGTGGTGTACACCTCTTCATAGTCCGAGATGCCATCGGCGTCGGTGTCGGCCACCAGGGGGTTGGTGCCCAGAAAGGCGGTCTCATAGAGATTGACCAGGCCGTCCCCATCGGTATCGGGATTGCCCTGGGTGTGATCGTCGCCGCCGTTCAGCGGATCGGTGCCGTTGAACATGATCTCTTCCAGATCGGCCAGCCCGCCGCCGTCCGTGTCGGCCTGCAGCGGGTTGGTGAAGGAAAAGTAGACCTCAATTCCGTCGGGAAGACCATCCTGATCGGTGTCGTTGGCGACCGGGTTGGAAAAGTACAGATCGCGCTCGTCGAGGTTGCTGATCCGATCCCCATCGTAGTCGGGGAACTGCATGCTGCCGTCGTCGCCAGGGTTGGAGGGATCGGAGCCGTTCTGCCAGAACTCGGTGCCGTCATCCACACCGCCGCCGTCGCTGTCGGCGAGCAGCGGGTTGCTGGCCAGACTGCTCACTTCCATCGGATCGGAGAGCTGATCGCCATCGGTGTCCGCCGAGAGCGGGTTGGTGCCAAGCTGCGCTTCATCCTGGTTGGAAAGGCCATCGCCGTCGATGTCCAGATCGTCCGCAGCCCACAGGGGGTCGGCGCCGTAGCTGTACTCATCGCCGTCGGACAGGCCGCCCCCGTCGGTGTCCGCCAGCAGCGGGTTGCTGCCGAAGCTCAGCTCCAGACCATCGAACAGGCCGTCGTTGTCGCTGTCCGCCACCAGCGGGTCGGTCCCCAGGGTCAGCTCGGCGCTATCGGAGAGGCCATCGTAGTCGGTGTCGGCGTTGGTGGGGTCGGTGCCGATGCTCAGCGCTTCGTCCCCGTCGGTGAGACCATCGCTGTCGGTGTCGGGGTTGAAGGGGTCCGTATGGGCAGAGAGCACCTCTTCCACATCCGAGAGACCGTCCGCGTCGGGATCGGCGGCCAGGGGATCCGTGTTGTGGGTGTACAGCTCCTCGCCGTCAAAGAAGCCGTCGTTGTCGCTGTCGCTTTCCAGAGGATTGGTCCCCAGGCCCAGCTCCACCCCGTCGCTGACCAGATCCTGGTCGCTGTCAGAGCTGATGGGGTTGGTGCCGATGCTCAGCTCGTAGCCGTCACCCAGACCGTCGCTGTCGCTGTCGGCGTTCACCGGGCTGCAGCCGGCCATCAGGTCTGCCAGGTCGGAGAGGCCGTCCCCATCGGTATCAGCGAGGAGCGGGTTGGACTGAGAGCGATTCACCTCGTCCCCATCGGAGATGCCGTCCCCGTCGGTGTCGGCGATCAGGGGGCTGCTCTGCCACACCTGCACCTCGACCCCATCCGCCAGCCCGTCGCTATCCGAATCGGCCGCCCCCGGGTCGGTGCCGAGCTGGAGGACCTCGTCTCCGTCGGTCAGACCGTCGGCATCGCTGTCGGCGTCCAGTGCATCCGTGTTCCAGTTGTTCACCTCTTCCCCGTCCAGCAGGCCGTCGGCGTCGCTGTCGGCATCCAGAATGTCGGTGCCCACAGTGTAGTACTCGGTGCCATCATCCAGGCCGTCGCCATCGCTGTCTGCGTCGTGGGGGTCACTTCCCAGAGCGGCCTCGTCCGCATCGGTGAGGCTATCGCCGTCGCTGTCCAGCGTGAGCAGGTCATCCGCTGCGCTGAGGGGGTCCGTGCCGTTGATCAGCAGCTCGGTCCCGTCGTCCACTGAGCCACCGTCGGTGTCTGCGTCCACCGGGCTGGTGCAGTAGTCGGCCAGCTCGTCCACGTTGGAGAGCAGGTCGCCATCGTTGTCACTGGCCGCGACGTAGCGCACCAACTCCTTGCTGGAGCTGGCGTTGAACAAAGGGGTCCACGCCACATCCCCACCGTAGCGGTCCACGCCGGTCGCCCACACCACACCGCAGCTCACTCCAGCGTCGTAGATGGTGCCGTTATCCGAGTTGCTGTAGCTGCGACCGATGGTGACCCAGCCGGCGGAGCGGCCGTTGCGGCTGCTGACAGCGTCGTCCGTCTCAAAAGTCACCCGGCGACCGCCGCCCTGCACAACCCACACGTCCACCTGAGTGCCCGGGCTACTGGAGTCCTGGTCCACAAAGTTAATCCGCGAAACAGAAAACCCGGAAGGGAGATCCGTACGAAAGGGACCGTAGCTGCCCCCCGCTGCGACCGCCAAGGAGGGGAGCAGGAGGAGGCCGAATGCTGCGAGCTGGGGCATAAGGTTGCGCATACGGTGTACCTGGGTGGCACACCTTGGTACGGATCACCCCCCTGCCCAGTTGAGCCTTTTGTCACGGATGGTAGCGCATTGTTTCAAACGTCGGGACAATCAAGACGTGCCACACAATCAGGACATCTGTTCCCGACTACAATGGTCTTGTTGGAACCCAGAATTCAACATGGCACCCAGACGAAGGTGCAAAAGCACAATCTCCACCGTGGTGACGTGCGATCGCACGCGCCAGCGGCAGTCCCAGGCCGGTGCCCGACGGCCAACTGCGACCCGCCGACCCACCGCGAATGAAGCGGTCGAAGAGGCGCTCAGGGTCACCGCTTCCCACTCCCGGACCGTTGTCAGAAACACTGAAAATCATCCTTGAAATACATTTAGTACCGTCCTCTCGTACCTCAGCTTGCTTTTCTGTGATGCCGACGCGCACATCGGCACCCGGTGCATAGCGCGCCGCGTTGCGAAGCAGGTTGGACAATGCCACCACCACCAGCGCCCGATTTACGAAAATTTCTGTATCCGTGTCTATTTGCGTTACGACTCGATTTCCGGAAGCCTGAAGCAGCGGCTGCTCCGCCCGTAGAGCAAGACGCACCAGCTCGGCGGGCCTTTCACGTTCCCACAACTCAGGGGTCTGACCCACATCCACCCGCGCGAAGGCCAGCAGCGCCTCCACCAGCTCGCCCAGGGCCAACACCTCGCGGTGCGCCTCCTCCACCACCACACGGTAGTCCTCCACCGTTCGGGGCCGACGCAGTGCCACCTCCAGCCCCCCGCGCAGCCCGCTCAGCGGTGTCCGCAGCTCGTGGGCAGCCTCCGCGGTGAAGCGGGCCTGCGCCTCCACCGCCCTTTGCAGCCGCTCCAGGAGCTCGTTGACGCCACGCAAAAGAGCACGAACTTCCTCCGGTCCCTCCACCGACAGGCGCTCCCCCCGCTGAAGTCCCCCCACCCGCGCGACCGCACTTGTTGCAACTTCAATGGGTAGAAGCGCACGACGTAGCAAGCGATCCAGGCCAACGACACCCACAATACCGGCCGCCGCCGCCACCACAGCGTACACCAACACAAACACGCCGACCGTCCGCCCCGGACCCGGCAGCGGCGCGCTGGCCATCACCAATGCGTAGCGCTCGGGACGATCCGCAGTCCCTCCGTCCACCTCCACCGGAAGCAGGACCAGGCGCTCCTGCCCCACACTGCGCCAGAGTGGCCGCTCCGTGGCCAAGGCCTCCGCTTGATCCGCTGGTGCAACCCCCGGATCCCGAGGTTGGAGTCGCTGAACCTGGATGCGCGGTGCAAGATACTCCACCTCCCAGGCCTCCGTCACCGGCGGATGTGCTTCCTGGCTCGCAACGGCAAGGAGGGTCTGATCCAGCTCGGAAAGGGCCTGCCGATGCAACATGGCGGCCGTGGCCAGCCCCACCCCGGCCAGGAGTAGGCTCCACAGAAGCGCCGAGGCCCGCAACAATCGCCGTCGCAAGCTCACGGCGCTTCCAGCATATAGCCCACCCCTCGAACCGTGTGTATCAACGCAGGTTCAAAGCCTTTGTCCACCTTGGCACGCAAGTAGGACACATAGACATCCACCACGTTGGTTCCCGGATCATGGTGCATATCCCAAACATTCTCCAGCAGCCGTGTGCGCGACAGCACCTTGCCCTGGTGCTGCGCGAGGTAGCGCAGCAGGGCAAACTCCTGGCTGGTAAGCTGGAGATCCTTGCCGCCGCGGCTCGCCCGATGGCCATCGGGGTCAATGACCAGATCGCCCACCTGCAAGAGCCCTGTGGGGCTGCCCCCGCGTCGCATCACAGCAGCAATCCGGGCCAGCAACTCTTCAAAAGAAAAGGGCTTGATCAGGTAGTCGTCCGCGCCGCCGTTGAGTCCCTCCACCCGATCTGCCACCCGGTCGCGTGCGGTCAGGCAGATGGCGGGGGTGCGGTTGCCTTGGTGGCGCAGCTCGCGAACCAGGGAGAGCCCGTCGCCATCCGGCAGCATACGGTCCACCAGCAGCAGCTCCGGGGGATGCTCCATAATCTTCTGCTTTGCAACCGAGATTTCTGCTGCAAGCTCGACCACATGGCCCTCCTCTTTCAGCCCTTTGAGGAGGAAAGCCGAGATCCGCGGGTCGTCTTCCAGAATCAGAATTCTCATCGTTCTTTCAGGTGAAAGGAGATCTCTACGGGCAGACACATGCTGGAGCAGGAAGAGAGCCCAGGTCCCGCAACTACTGCCGTTCTTCAGCTTCTCCCCTCTCTTCCTTGCCCTCGGCAGCCTCGTGCTGCTCCCGGGTGGGTGCAGGGGCACCCGCCGGCTTCAAAGCTTCTTCTTCCTCTTCCCCCGCGGCCTCTCCCCCGCCCTGCGGTGCGCCGTCGCGGATCTCAGTGTGGCGAATCTCTCCACCGGTGGCACCGGCGTAGCCCATCGCACCCGTGGCCACGAGGCTGGCCAATGCCAGACCGGCGGGCGCCCAGACCGGAACCTGCTCCCGACGCCCCCCGACCACCCAAAGCCCGACTCCCACCAGCATCGCCAGGGCACCCAAGGCCGCAGCAGTCTCACCCGCCTCTTCGTGACTGTGAATCAGCGCTTCGGTCACACCGGGCAGCTCCTCGGCGATCTCCTCAGCCCCCTCTCCTGTATTTTCTGCTACAAAACCTCCGATGCCGCCGATCACCGCCAGGGCCACCGCGCCCAGGAACAGTCCGCGCCGAAAGGTAGAAAGAAGCAGGGCTCCTCCCGACAGGAACAGGGCAAAAAGGGTACCGAAGATCGGCAGATGGTTGACGAGCAGGTGCAAGTGGGCGGGGTTCATGGGTTCTCCGTGTGCCCGTTGAATCTAAACGCGGGTCGTTGGAGCACCCTGCGCTGGATCATGAGAAGGAGGTTGGAAATGCTCCGTCTGCACGGTGACGTGGGCCTTGGGCAGGTAGCGATGTACCACTTCCTCGACTGCGTGGGTGGTGCTGGTGCAGTCCCCCGCAGGGCCCATGACCACATGGACGCTGACCACCTCCTGGCCGGGACGCAAGGTCCATACATAGAGATCGTGGAGCGACGTCACCCCGTCCAACGCTGCCATGTCCCGACGCAGGCCCGCCAGATCCAGGTTCGGGGGCACCGCCTGCATCAACACGTCCACCACTTCGCGCAGCACGCGCAGCGCACCCATGCAGATCAGCACGGCGATCACAATGGACACCACCGGATCAGCCAATAACCATCCTTTCCAGGCAATCAGTGCTCCGGCCACGATCGCACCCACAGAGCCCAAAGCGTCGCCAAGCACATTCAACAGCGCCGCCCGATTGTGCAGGCCCTCCCCACGTGCCAAAAGCGCGGCCATCGCCAGGTTCAGCAGCAAGCCCAACACCGCCACGCCCATCATCCCACCGGCCTGCACCGGGGTGGGGCTCTGGATACGATGCACCGCCTCAAAAGCGATAAAAATGGCAAGCACCACCAGCCCGGATGCGGTCAGTGCCGCCCCCAGTACCTCGGCTCGGCCATGGCCCAGGGAATGATCTTCATCCGCCGGTCGGTTGGAGATCGACGAGGTCCAAAGCGCCACGCCCAAGGTCGCCGAGTCCGTGAGCATGTGCCCGGCATCCGACAGGAGCGCAAGCGAGCCGGTCCACCAGCCGGCCAGAGCTTCCACCGCCATAAACCCGCTGGTCAGGACAAAAGCGACCTTGAGACGAGAGGAGGACATGGCGCACCCTAACGTCTTAAGGAGGCATATGCCGCTGGATCCCGACACCTGGACCGCTCCAACCCTGCCTGAACGTCGCGACGCATCTGGCGTGGTGGGCACCCTGTACGGCTCACGCCTGTACGAGCAGCCTCGTCACCGCCTCGTGAAAGAGAGAGTGGAAGCCTTTCTTTCAGAGCCCGGGCCCGTCCAGATGGAGATCGGCTTCGACCATGGAATGCTGATTCTGGAGCAGGCCCGCCGGCATCCGGAGATCCGCTGGTTTGGGGTGGAGATCCGTGAAGCCAAGGTGGAGGCTGCTGCCCGCCATGCACCGGCAAACACGCTGCTGCTCCGCGCCGATGCCCGCGCCGTGCTGGCAAGCCTGGTACCACCACAGCGTCTGGATGCGGTGACCATTCTCTTCCCCAGCCCATCGGAAAAGGCCTCTCACCTCCTGGTGACCCCGGCCTTGGTGTCGCTGTTGGAGCGGGCACTGCGACCGGGAGGGCAGGTACACCTGCGCAGCGACGTGCCAGGGATGGTTGTTGTCATCGAGGACGCATTTTCGGGTTGGGAGCCGGTGGAGCACCCGGTCTTTCCTGTGCTGTCGCGGCGGGAGCGGGTCTGCAGAAGGGACGGAAGACGGGTGTGGAGTTGGAGCTTTTCTCCCCGGCAGAGCGGCGCATGATGGGCTACCCTGCATCCATGTTCTGGCTGCTGTCCTGCACCTCCACCGAGCTGGTGATCCCCAAAGAGTCGGCGCCTCCCGTCACCGACTCGCGGCCCGCGCCCGCCGACGACTCGGGAGACTCCGTCCCGTGGATCGACCCGGCGGAGCAACTTCCCGGGGATTGCTCCTCGCTCTACAGCCCCGATGAGCTGCTGGAGCTGCAGCTCGACTTTCTGCCGGAAGACTGGGCAGACATCCTCCGGGACAAACAGACCGGGCAAAAGGACTACCATCCAGCCACCTTCACGTACAAAAATGATACCTTTCCGGTGATGGTGCGTTTGAAGGGCAACCCCAGCTTCTCCTGGCTGCAGGACAAGCTGCAATTTGTTGTATCCTTCAATACAGAAGATCCCGATGCCCGCTACGAGGGTCAGCGAAAAATCGCCTTGGACGCCACATGGTACGAGCCCACCTACCTGAAGGACCGCCTGTCCTGGTGGGTGATGCGGCGGGTGGAAGACCTGCCATCGGCCTGTGCGAACAACGCGACGCTCACCATAAATGGCGAGTACTACGGGCTCTACACCAACATCGAGTACTTCGATCGGGAGTGGCAGGAGCGTAATTTCGGAGATGCGGGGGCCACCGGCAGCCTGTGGAAGTACGGCAGCGAAGTCACCACCAACGAAGAGACGGCGGATGCGACGCGTATCCGTGCCTTCTTCCGCACTGACAACCCGCGCGAGCTGGAGGATCTCGGGGATGTCCGCGAGTGGCTGCGCGCCTGGGCCGCCGAGGTGGTGCTGGGCAGCGACGACGGCTTCTGGTGCTGCGCACACAATTATTATATGTATGACCATCCCCAGCGCGGCGTGTTGTTCGTGCCCTGGGACTTTGACGACAACTTTGAGGTGATGCAGTACGACGCCGATCCCCTCTATGGCTACTATGACGGGCTTTTTCACCAGCCCCAGTTTGATGCGCTGGTGGAGGACGCCACCTGGGGCCCGGTCTACCGGGAGGAGCTGCGGAAGGTGAACGCCGCGATGGACCCGGTGGAGGTCTCTGCACAAATCGACCTGTACACCGCGCAGATCCACGCCGCGCTGGAGGCCGATCCCAACCGCCCCACCGGGTGGGAGGAGGCTCTGCAGACCACGGAGCGCCTGCGCGGCTGGGTCTGGGACCGCCACGCCTTTCTGGAGAGCTGGCTGGACTGCGAAGAGGGACGCGGCGATCAAGACGGGGATGGCTACGGACCCTGCACCGATCGCAACGATGGGGACGCCACCTTCCATCCCGGCGCGCCCGAGCTTTGTAACTGGCGTGACGACGACGGCAACGGCAAAGTGGACGACGACGGCGCCTGCGATGACTGCATCCGACACGACTTCCAGACCGATCATCGCCTGTACTGCACCGCCCTTCGGACCTGGGAGGAAGCGGCGGTAAACTGCGAGGCGCGCGGTGGGCAACTTGCGACCATCGCCTATGAAAGCGAAGCAGTGTACCCGGTGTGGTTCCAGACCTGGCCGGTGCTGGATCCCTGGTGGCTGGGGCTCTCCGATCAGGCCCGTGATGGAAGCTGGGTGGATATGGACGGCGCAGCGGCCGACCGCTCGGGATGGGCTGGCGGCGAGCCCAACGGCGGCACTGCCCAGAATTGTGGAGCATGGAGGCAGCCCTATCAGGCTTGGACCAGCGAGGACTGCGCCACCCCCTCCCCCTCCATCTGCATGTTGCCCTGATGGCCGAAAACCTCAAAAACTTCCTTTCTGCCGACCTCGTTCGACGCATCGGCGCTGACTTCGTCCGGGTCTGGCCCCCGTTCCCGCTGGAGACCTTTCTCCGGGACGCCACAACGAGCCTGGAAGAACGGGAATTGCTGGACCGGGGCCGCCTGATCGGTGCCGCCCTGCATGCGGCCCTCCCGCCAGACCCCGAAGGTCTGCGCCTGGTGATCCGCAGCCTGGGACCAGAGCTTTCCAATCCCGACGGTCAGGGAATGAGCGGCTTCTACTACCTCCCCCACTCGGATCTGCTGCTCCGCCGTGGGCCGCAGGCCGATCCGACCTTGGCCTGGGAGGCCAACCACGCACTCACCCGACGCTTTACCGCCGAGTTCTCCTTGAGACCCCTGCTGGATCAGGACCCCGAGGGCAGCCTGGGTCGTCTGGAGGCTTGGGCACGGGATCCCAACCAGCATGTGCGTCGGGCCGCCTCGGAAGCGACCCGTCCACGGCTGCCCTGGGCTCCCCGCTTGAAGGTTTTTTCGAAGTATGTCAACGATACATTGAAAATACTTGCCATTCTACGGGACGATCCCGAGCTCTATGTGCGGCGCTCGGTCGCCAACCACCTTAACGATATCGGCAAGGACAACCCGGATCTTCTGCTTTCTGTCTGCACCGATTGGCGCCGGGATGCCCCGGCCACCCGGCTGGCGCTGCTTCGGCACGCCTTGCGTGACCGGCTCAAGAAAGGCGACGCCCGCGCACTTGCCCTGGTGGGGGCCGAAGGCGGCCACGATCTCCTGGCCACCGGAAAGTTGAGCGAGACCAGCCTGCACATTGGCGAGAAAGTTCAGGTGGAAGTAACCGTTTCCAACCCCGGCAACGAGGTCGTGCAGGCCGAGGTGGATCTGGTGGTACACTTCATCAAGGCCAACGGAAAGTCCGCTCCCAAAGTATTTAAAGGGGCACAGCTCTGCCTTGAATCGGGCACCCAGCAGAGCTTCCGACGCACCCTCTCCTTCGCCGTCCACAGCACCCGACGCCCCTATCCCGGATTACATCGGATAGAAATCCAGGTCAATGGCCGACTTCTCCCCCTGGCAAGCCTGGAGCTGCGCGCCTGAGCTCACGCACAGTGCATGGCCCTGTGCATCGCATGGGCGGCCTGTTGGCGGTGTGCATGGATCTGTTCGGCGATGGGGAGGGCGACCGGCCCTTCGATCCGGATCACCAAACCATCCAAAAGGGCAACATTCAGGACTGGATGCTGCTTTTCTTCGCTGATCCGGAAGGAGGTGAACTCCCCCCAGCTGATCGCCACCGGTGCACAGCCCACCCCCAGCGCCCCGCGCACCGCCAGGGCGATTCCCCGGTCGGTGAGCACGAGGTTGGTGCAGGTAGGTGACCCCACTTCCACCCAAACACCGCGCCAAACCTGACCTTCCGGCAGGATCGCAAGGCGACGGTCGGTGGAGAGGCGACCCCACTCCCGCCCCAGAAGGCTCCATAGCGGCCAGAGCAGAAGAAGGAGAGGAAGGAGCAACAATCCCACCGCGAGCGGTCGACCGGCCACCACCTCACGCAGATCCAGACCGGGTTGCAGGATCAGCGCCGCCATTGCCGATCCAATCCCCAGCACGGCAAAAAACAGGCCGGGAAAGGCCCCAAGCCGATGTCGAGACCAGCTTTGCTTCAGTCCTGCTTCGGAGCGGACCCGGTCCAGAAGCAGGCGAAGGGAGAGGAAGAGGAGGGCCAACGGACCGATGCTGGTGAGGAGCTTTTCCATGGCAACCCCCGTTGCAAAGATCGTGCCAACTCCGGGCCCCAATGGAGTACAATGGCGGCATGCGCCTCCTCCTCCTCCTCGCCTGCAACGAAACCGGGCTCAGCAACCAGATCAAAAACCCGGAAGGAGATACCGGAATTGCGTGCCCAGACCCGGGCGCCTTCCGGGCCCAGCCCGCTGCCGACTGCAAGGTCGATCCCCCCACCGGCGGTTTTTCCCCCACCGTGGAGTGGCAGTGGAGCAGCCAGGCCAGCGGCTACGACGACATCATGTCCACCCCCGTGGTCGGCAACCTGAACGACGACAACGCCGACGGCCGCATCGATGCCGACGACATCCCCGACATCGTCTTTTCCAGCTTCGCCAACGGCGGCTACACCCTCGCCGGCGCGCTGACGGCCACCAGTGGCGACGGAAGTGGGGATCACTGGTCCATCCTGGACGCCGGCGGCTACCACCCCCACGGCTCTGCCGGTGTGGCCATCGGCGACTTTGAAGCGGACGGCGCGCCCGAAGTCTGCGTGGCCGGGATGGAAGTGGCGGTGATCTGCCTGCACGCCGACGGCAGCCTGCGCTGGGCCTCCGGCACCGGGGTCTACGGCTACGGCTTCCCCGCCTTCGCCGACCTGGACGAAGATGGCCGCTCCGAGCTGATCTTCGGCAACCAGGTCTACGATGCCGATGGCAACCTGCTGTGGACCGGGGAGGGCGGGGCCGGGCGATGGACCAGCTTTGCGATGGACGTGGACCAGGACGGCAGCCAAGAAGTTGTAGCAGGGAATACAATCTATAATGCGGACGGCAGCATCCGGGTGCAGAACAGCAACCCGGACGGCCCCTGCGCCGCCGCAGATTTCGACCTGGATGGAAGCCCGGAGTGGGTCCATGTCAGCAGCGGCACCGTCTACCTGAACGATCTGAGCGGCGCGACACGCTGGGCGACCGCCGTACCCCAGGGTGGCGGGGGGCCCCCCACCGTCGCCGACTTCGACGCCGATGGCTACCCGGAAGTGGGCGTTGCCGGTGCCTACTACTATGTGGTCTTCGACAACGATGGCAGCATCCTGTGGCAGAACCCCGTCCAGGACTACTCCTCCTCTGTCACCGGATCCTCAGTCTTTGACTTTGAAGGCGACGGAAAGGCGGACGTGGTCTACTCGGACGAGGTGATCCTGTGGGTCTTCGACGGCGCCACCGGCGCGGTCAAGCTGCAGGAGGACAACCATGCCTCCGGCACCTTGTACGAGTACCCACTGATCGTAGATGTCGACAACGACGGCGCCACCGAGATCGTGCTTGCCTCGAACAACTACGGCTTTCCCGGCTGGAATGGCATCAGCGTCATCGGTGATATGAATGGCTCCTGGCGGCCATCGCGCCCCATCTGGAACCAGTACGCCTACAACATCCGCAATGTCGAGGACGACGGCAGCATTCCCCGGAATCCGGATGCCTTTTGGAAGTCCTTCAACAACTTCCGCACCGGCGGCACCAGCCTGGGGCTGGGCTCCGAGCTGGCCGATCTGGCGCCGGGAGAGCCGGAGATCTGCTGCGGACAGCAGGAGGTGGAGCTGTGGATCCCCCTCTCCAACCTCGGGTTGGCCGCCTCGGGTGTGGTGGAGCTGCGGGTGACCGCAGGTGGGCAGCGGCTCTACAGCGAAGAGGTGGAGCTGAACCCCGGTGCCGGGCGACACGTGGGCCCGATCACCATCCTCAAGGCGGAGTGGAACGAACCGGTGAAGGTGTCGGTCGATCGCGAAGAAAAGGTCGAGGAATGTGTCGAGGACAACAACGTGATCGACCTGGGCGCGTGGCCCTGTGATTGAACGCTAGCCGCCGCTGACCGCCAGCCAGTCCACATTGGCCACCCCCATCGACTCCACAAAGCGTACGCAGAGGCGGGAGGATACGGCTTCTTCCGGAGGAATCACGTCTTTGGCGAAGTCGAACCACTCCAGCACCGTCTGCGCCGTGAAGAGGCGCTGAAAGCGGACGTTGGCCTTGGTCACCAGCTTGCCATCTGCGTCAAAATTGCGAAGCTCTACGACAAAGGCACTGTTTTTCTTGCCACTGCTCTGGTAGTCACTCACCGACACGCGGCCCTTCACGATCAGGCGCTGGCCGGAGGTGAAGCGGTCCGAACAGGTGGCCGCCCCATCTGCGGCCGTGGTCTTCACAAAAAGGGACCGCCCGCCCTCCACCCCCACGGTGGTCGATGGGTTCTCCTTGGCGGGGATCAGCTCCCACCCCGAAGCCGCGCCGTTCTTCCCTCCTCCGCTGTTCAAATCCCAGTTGATGGGAAGTGGGAAAACCTGCGGTCCCTTGCGGCCTTTGGGAGCCGGAGCTGCCGGCGTTCCCGCTGCGGCCACCGGCGCCGACACCACCTCGCCCGTGCAGGGACAACAGCCCGCCGGGCAGGTGGGCGCCTCTGTCGACGTTTCCACCACTGCCGATGGCGCCGTTACCGGGGGAGAAGGCAGAAGATCCAGGCTATCCACCTCCACAGCGCCCACCGAGCGTACAAAGCGGAAGCAGAGCTCCCCCGTCACCGATCCCGCAGGAGGAAGCACCGGAGCCTCCAGCTCCTGCCAGTCCGAAGCCTCCCGGAAGGTGTGCACCGTGGTGTAGCGCCCCGTCGCGGGGAATACCAGGGCACCCGTCGCATCCCGGCTGCGCAACTCTAACTGTAAACCCATAAACTTCTGCGGGCCCGGCGTTACCGACTCCATACGAAGGCGCACGCGCACGCCGCGCGGCTCAGCCAAGGGCAGCGCGGCCGTACACACCACCGATGTGCCTTCCTCGGCCAGCGCAAAACGGAAGCCCGTCGAGCCATCGGAGAGTGGACCAGTCTGGGACTCCACCTTCGCACCCGGCGTGAAGAGGAAGGCCATACCCAAGGGAGCACCCTTCTCTCCACCAGGTTCATCCAGCAAAAATCGGTAGACCCCCTGATCGTCGGCTGTGGGCGCGCCCGCCTTCTTGGTCGGCGTGGGAACCGGAGTCGGCGGTGGAGCTTCGCCGGTACAGGAGAAGAGGACAAGAAGAGAGGCCAGCATCACTGAGAACTATATACACCTGAAGGGCGGCCAGCCGCGCTTGATGCACCGGTGACGGGAAAAGCTTGCAATCCGCCACATCTGAGCACATGATGGCGCCATGATCAGCCTCCTGTGCACCCTTGTTTTTGCCGAGCCCGTACTCTTGTGGTCCTACGACTCCTTTCCCGCCAACGAGTACATCGACGGCGTAGACGACTGGAGCAGCGGCTACGACGCCGACCCCTGGGCAGGCTATGTGGACCAGTACAACTACGCCTACCCACTGACCGACGATACCGCCTCCGCTCCCTGCGACGACACCTGGAGTGATGTCTGCAATAACTACCTGGTCAATCCAGCCCTGCCCGTGACGGACGGCATCTACGAAGCCAACCTGTACAGTGGCGACGACGACGGCATGGGTTTTGTGTTCAGCTTCAAAAACAAAAATGACTTCTATCTGCTCGTGACCTGCCCCGGGGTGGCGAATTCCTCGTCCTGTCCCCTGAGCCAGCTCTCGGGGGCCTACACCGCACTGCTGCATATGTCCGGTGGCGAGGTGGAGGTGCTGGAGAGCAGCGACCAGAGTGTACGGCTCAACCAGGAAGTTGCCGTGCGTATCCGCATCAACGACGGTCAGATCGACGCCAAGCTCGGTGATGTAGAGCTACAAAGCAAGCTATCCGAAGACCGTCCGCTCTCGGGCGTGGGCTTCTACTCCTATGACGCGGGTGCCGCAGACCAGACCTACCTTCTGTTCTACGACCCGGTGCTCTACGCATTGGACAGCGACGAGGACGGTGTCATCGACGACGAAGACAACTGCGAAGACGACGCCAACCCCGGACAGGAAGACAAAGACAGCGACGGCCTTGGCAGCGCCTGCGACGACAGCGAAGGCGGCGGCAGTGGCGACGACAGCAACCCCTCGGGCGGGGACGACAGCAGCGACGGCAGCGGCAACGACAACAACGGCATCAGCGCGCCGGGAAGCTGTGCATGCAGCCAGGGAAGTGCCGCCACCGGGCTTGGATTGTTGCTCGGCCTTGGCGCCCTTATCCGCCGCCGCCGATAGGCTGCCCCGGTCAGCCACTACGCAATGAATGAGCCCTCATTCATTGGTAGATAAGCCTGGTTCTCTCAAAACAAGCACAGGCAGGCGCGCCCGAGGCGCGGCTGCCTTTTCGAGACATCCCCATCGTGACGCGGCCCTGCGGGCGGCTCAGGGATCCAGGCGGATTTTGACTTCACGGCGCTGGGCGGCATAGACCTCGCCCCCCTCGCCGAAGGCCTCATCCAACACACCCGCACGACGACGCTCCACCGTCAATGTGCCCTCGCAGGACTCAGCCTCGCTGCCGTCGGCCACCTCGTAGGAGCCCACCTCAAAGGTATAGGTACCGGGATCCCCGGCCACCTCCTGAGTGGCGGACAGGGTACAGTCCGAGGAAAGGCGGACCACCATGCTGTCGTCCGTACCGGAGGAATCCCAGGTCACGGTGATCGGGTCGGAAGCCCTGGAAAAGACAGTCGCCTCAGCCGGGGCGGTCAGGGCGAAGGGAGCGGTCAACGATGCGGTGCTGGCGGGAGCGCCGCCATCGAGGGAGCGCACCAGGGCCACCGTGAAGGGGGTGTCCGCAGCGGCCACCGAAAAATCCGCGATGTAGGTCCAGTAGTCCCCGATGCTCAGGTAGGACATCTCGATGGCGCCGCTGCCATCATCGGCGGTGAGCTGGTCATCCCCGGTCAGCTCCACATAGGTGTTGGAGGTCAGACCTCCCACCCGAAGCGTGGTGTGAACCCGCGTGGAAGCACCATCCGCGCTGATCACCTCGATCTGAGCGGACATGGCATCGGTGCCGATGTCCTTGGACTCCACCGACTCGCAGGCCACAAGCGGAAGCAACGCCAAAAACCAGAAGCTGCGCATGATCTCTCCTCTTCCCTCAACCTAAGGACACCGCAGAGGGGCGGCAGGGAAAGTTAATTGGGGCTAGGATGCCAAATGACCGACCCCCAGCCCCCCAAGCCCCCAGATGCCCCCCATAAGAACGATGCACCGGGCAAAATCCAACCGAAGGCCCCCCCCGTAAAGGCGCCCCCAAAGCCCGATTTTGCCACACCTTCTCGGCGTCCGTGGAAGCGGGGGCGGCGATAGCGCAGCCATCCCCCCGTCCACAAGAGCTCAGGCGCGCAAAAGTCCCGCGGCCGAGGCCAACATTGCCGGGACACCGGCCGGGTCCTTTCCGCCTGCCTGAGCAAAATCCGGGCGTCCGCCGCCGCGTCCGCCCACCTGCGCGGCCAGGGCCGCCACCAGCTTGCCGGCGTTGAATCGCTTGCCCGCCAGGTCCTTGGAGACGGAGACCACGATCTTCACCTCCTCCCCCGAACGCGCCGCAAGCACCACAACCGAGGAGGCCCCGAGCTGGTCGCGCCAGCGGTCGGACTCGTCGCGAAGGCCGTCCAGGTCGATCTCCAGCTCGGCCGCGAGCAGCTTCACACCATCCACATCCTGGATGCGGCTGGTCAAATCTCCGGCCGCCGCCCGCGCGATCTCACGCTTGGCCTGCTCCAGCTCCTTCTGAAGGCGCGCCCGATCCGCCATCAGCCGCTGTACACTTTCCAACAGCTTGTCCGGCGGGGCCTTCAGCTCGTCCGCAGCGGCTTTGGCGGTGGTCTCCAGCTCGCGCAGCCAGGCAAGGGCACCGGGGCCCGTCTGAGCTTCAATCCGGCGAACACCCGCGGCAACGCCGCTTTCCGACAGGATTTTGCACATGCCAATGTCGCCGGAGCGCCGGGCATGGGTGCCACCGCAGAGCTCCTTGGAGAAGCTGTCCACACTGACAACCCGGACATGGTCGGCGTACTTCTCGCCAAACAGGGCCATCGCGCCCCCGCGCCGCGCATCCTCCAGGCTCTGCAATTCGGTATGCACGGGGGAATTCCCCAGGATCTCCCGGTTCACGAGATCTTCGACCTGGCGAAGCTCCTCCTCGGTCATACCCTTGTGGTGGGTGAAGTCGAAACGCAGCCGATCCGGCCCCACCAAAGAGCCCTTCTGGCCGACATGTGCGCCCAACACCTGACGCAAGGCAGCGTGCAGCAGGTGGGTCCCGGTGTGGTTCAGGCGCGTCCGGTTGCGACGGGCGGCATCCACTTCCAAGCCTACCAGCGCTTCTTTCCGAAGAACGCCCTTCTTCACCCGCACCGCGTGGACCACCAGATCGCCCACCGGCTTCCGGGTGTCCACCACCTCGGCCTCTCCCTGCTCCCAAAGCAGCCGCCCGGTGTCGCCGACCTGTCCGCCACTCTCGGCGTAGAAGGGGGTGAGATCGCAGACCACCTCCCCCTCCTGCCCCTCAAACAGCGCCGCCACCTCGGTTCCCTCGGAGAGGATCACGGTCACGGTCCCCTGATCGCTGTCCTTCTCGTAGCCCGAGAAAAAGACGGGGTTGGTCTCGGCAAGTTGGTGCCAGAGGGCGGAAACCGCCTCCTCGCCCGAGCCCTTCCAGGCCGCGCGGCCCTTGGCGCGCTGCTCCTCACGGAGCCGCTCGAACTCCACCTCGTCCACCGCCAGACCGTGCTCGGAGGCGATCAGACGGGTGAGGTCCACGGGAAAGCCATATGTATCCGCCAATACAAAAGCAGTGCGCCCGGAGATCTGCTGGGGCTTCGCGGCAAATTCCCGATCCAGCAGGGCCAGCCCCCGCTCCAGGGTGGCGGCGAAGCGCTGCTCTTCGGTCAGCACCACCTCGCGGACGAACTCGGCGCGCTCCACCAGCTCAGGGTAGGCTTCGCCAAAGTGTTGGATCACTGCTTCCACGGTGTGAACCATAAAAGGAGTGGGCAGGCCCAGCTTCACGCCGTAGCGGATTCCGCGCCGCATAATGCGCCGCAGCACATAGCCGCGCTCTTCGTTGGAGGGCATCACCCCATCGGCAATCAAGAAGGCGGCGGCCCGGGAGTGGTCCGCGATCACCTTGAGCGCGATGTCCTTCTGGGCGTCGTCTCCGTAGCGGATGTTGGCCAGCGCAGCCGCCCGCTGCACCACCACCTGGAACAGGTCGGTGTCATAGTTGGAGTAGACCCCCTGCACCACTGCCGCAAGGCGCTCCAGCCCCATGCCGGTGTCGATGGAGGGGCGAGGCAGCGGCGTAAGCACGCCGTCCGCCGAGCGGTCGAACTGCATAAAGACAAGGTTCCAGATCTCGACGTAGCGGGGAGATCCGCCGCCAGGACCGTTCAGATCGTCCGAGATGGCCGGGCCGTGGTCATAGTGGATCTCGGTGCAGGGACCGCAGGGACCGGTGTCACCCATAGACCAGAAGTTGTCCGCTTCGCCCAGGCGTTGGATGCGGGCTTCCGGCACGCCAACCATGTCCCGCCACATATCGTAGGCTTCGTCGTCCTTTTCGTAGACGGTCACCCACAGGCGGTTGGGGTCGATCTTCATCTCGACCGTCAGGAATTCCCAGGCAAAGCGGATCGCTTCCGCCTTGAAGTAGTCTCCAAAGCTGAAATTCCCCAGCATCTCAAAGAGGGTGTGGTGCCGCGCGGTGTGGCCCACATTCTCCAGGTCGTTGTGCTTGCCCGAGACGCGCAGGCACTTCTGGACCGTGGTTGCACGCCTATAGTCACGACGCTCCCTTCCCAGAAAGGTATCCTTGAACTGGACCATTCCGGCATTGGTGAAGAAGAGAGTGGGGTCATTCTGCGGCACCAGGGCCGAGGAGGCGACCACGGCATGCCCGTGACGACGGAAGTAGTCCAGGAAGCGGGCGCGGATTTCGGAGGAGTGCATGGTGTACCCTGAGAGGGGCGCGGTCTAACCTGAGATGGGCGCCTCTGCATGACATTCGGAGGCGCCCGGAGAATGGGAAAATTGTTTGCTCCCCCTTGCCGGTCCGCCGCTGACGAGGGCCGTCCAGACACTGTCGAAGGGACACCAAAAAACACTGGAGCTGGCCCGCCTATCTGGCGGTCGCGCGACAGAAGTACCAGAAGCCAGTGAACCTCGTGGTGCTGGCGGGCAATGTCCGCACCGAGCGCTGGGCACGGCAGCGCCTCAGGCTCGGGCAGGGCTTTACACTCCGTCCGCTGGTGCTGGGGCCCTCCAACCTTCCCTTGCGCAGCCTCCTCGGCCGGACCCTGGAGCGTTTGAGCCTGGGCACTATCCTCCATAGCGGCCGCCGTAACGGGAAGCGCCTCCTCCAAGCTGCACTCCCCTGGCTGCACCTGGACGCACCCGGGGAACGGACTTACCTTGATCTGGCCGCCTACCACCTGCATCGGGCAGGCCTGCTGCCCATCGGAGCCCCCATGAAAGCCCCCTTTCCCCCTCGTATGCAGTTCGTGACGGACATCCTGCGCATGCAGGAGATGGCCAAGGCGGAGGGTCTGGCGGAAGGTCTCGAAAAGGGCATTGAGAAGGGTATCGAAAAGGGCATTGAGAAGGGCATGGAAAGGGGCATTGTGAAGGGCATCGAAAAGGGTATCGGACGGGGACGGGCTGAGGGTGAGGCTCTGGCCCTGCTCACCATCTTACGCAGCCGCAGCATTCCCTTTTCGCCGGAGCACAGCGACCAGATCATCCGCTGCACCGACACGGATCGACTCACCCGCTGGCTGGAGCGCTCAGTGACGATCACCTCGGTCGAGCAGCTCTTCGCGGACTGATCAGTCCTCGTCCGCGACCCCCGCGAAGCGCAACTGCAATTCATCCGGATTGTTCGCTGCTTTCAGGGCATCATCCGGCTTGATCCGCCCCGCCTGGGCCAGATCGTAGAGGTGTTGATCGAAGCTCTGGGAGCCATACTGCGCCCGACCGGACCGAATCAGATCCCGGATCTCTCGTGTACGTTTCTCGTCGATCATACATTCATAGACTGCGGCCGTGTTGACCATCACTTCGATTGCCGCGGCCCGCCCGCCCCCTACCGCAGCCACCAGGCGCTGCGACAGCACCCCGCGCAGGCATGCGGCCAGGCGCAGGCGCACCTGCTGCTGGGCATGCGGCTCGTAGAAGCCGAGGACGCGGTTGATGGTCTCGATGGCATCGATGGTATGCAGCGTTCCCAGCACCAGATGTCCGGTCTCGGCCGCAGCCAGTGCGATGTCCACCGTCTCCCGATCGCGCAGCTCCCCAATGAGGATCACGTCCGGATCCTGGCGCAAGGCCGCGCGGAGCGCGTGGTGGAAGTTGGTGGAGTCCACCCCCACTTCCCGCTGGTTGATGACTGATTTTTTGTCTTGAAACAAAAACTCAACCGGATCTTCGATGGTGAGGATGTGATGCGGAAGGTTCCGATTCACTTCCTCGATCATGGAGGCCAACGTTGTGCTTTTACCCGATCCCGTGGCACCAGTGACCAGGATCATCCCCCGGTGCATCAGTGCCAGCTTCTTCAGAATGGGGGGCAGATTGAGCTCTTCAATGCTTCGCACAGTGGAGGGAATGGTGCGGAGTACCATTCCAATCTTACCCTGCTGGCGAAACACGTTCACGCGGAAGCGCCCGACCCCCAGCACTGTCCAGGCCAGATCGCAGTCGTTGGTGGTCTTAAAGCGTTCGCGCTGGATGGGGTTCATGATGTCCCACGCCGTCAGGCCCAAGGCCTCTTGGGTCACAACGGGGAACTCGTTCACAGGGCGCAGATCCCCGTGAACCCGGAACACCGGTGGCAAGCCCACCTTCATGTGCACATCGCTCGCACCCGCCCGCACGGCGAGTCGGCAGATTTGTGCAAGGTCCATCCTCGGCTTTTCTTCGGTACTCATTCAGACGCGCTCTCTTCTTCGCTCATTGTACCGTAGGCTCGCCGCCGATGGAAGACGAACACACCCACATCACGACGCGAATACGTCCTTTATTGCTTTCGCACCAAAACTTCTCTTCGGGTACCCAGCTTCTCCACCACCGTCTCGCTGCCATCCGTCCAGCGCACCCGCAGAAGGTCCACCTCGTCCACATCCCCAAGACCAAAATGCACTTGCGATGGGCTCTGACCAAATCCGCGCAATGGAAGTATCGGACGGCTCCACTTACGGTCTCCGTACTCAACCTCCACCACCGCCCCGATGGCCTCCCGGTTTCCGGCATCCCCCACCAGGTCGATGTTCAGCCAGGCCCCCTCCCCACAGCGGTTCTGCCAAAAGGCAGGTCCCTTGCCCTGGGGCTGCAACACCATCTCCAGCCAGCCATCCCCATCGAAGTCGGCGGCGGCCCCCCCGTAGTGGTATTCGGGAAGGTCAAAGCCGATCTCTGACGCGCGATCGACAAAGGTCCCGTCGGCGGCCCCCCACAGCAGCGTGTCGTGGTGGTAGGCCTGCCGATCATCCGGGGGGCCGGCACCCTCGGACCAGGGCTCCCAGTACATGCGCGGGTGCACTTCGTCGCCGGCCCCCAAAAAGGCGTCCAGGTTGCCGTCGTGGTCGTAGTCCTGGATTTCGATGGTCCAACCGGACCACTGCAGGTGTGGATCCCATCCTTCTGGGACCATCCCCCGCACCAGACCCACATCGTAGTAGGCGCCCTGGCCGTCGTTCAACATGCACAGCACCGGCCCGGTGTCGCTGAAGCAGTAGTCCAGCAGCCCATCCCCGTTCAAATCCAGGAGATCGCCGCCCATCGCCGAGATTGACAGGTCCATCGAGGTGACGACGGCATCATTGTGCCAGCCGTCCGGATCGTTGCGGTAGAAGGCCTGCGGCGCGAGTCGGTCCAGAAAACCTAATTGAACCGAGGACACCAGCAGATCCTGGTCGCCGTCTCCCTCCCGATCAGAGAAGAGGGCGAACATGGAAAAGCCTGCGGTCCCCTCGGGGGTCAGCTGCTCGTCCGCCACAAATCCGCCTCCCTCGTTGCGGAGAAGCTGTACCGGGCTGCCCAGGAAGCCCTTTTCCGGGTCCGGAGCGGCATTGAGGTCCTTGGGCAGCGTGTCCAGGGCGGGCAGGGCCACGTCCAGGTCTCCATCCCCATCCATATCGCCCAGCCCGTAGGAGATGTAGAGGGGTGCGTGGTCCCCGTCGTGCATCCACAGGATCTCGGGATCTTCAAAGCTCAGGCCACCTCTATTCCAGGAGACCATGATCCCGCCCAGGCCCACCATCAGGATCTCCGGGAGACCATCCCCATCCAGATCGGTGGCCCCGGTGGTGGCAATGGCCGGGAAACGATCGAGCACATCTCCAAAAAGCCTGTCCAACTGTGTGAAGTGACCCGTTCCATCGTTCACAAAGGCATCTGGAGCCCCTTCTACACGTCCCAGAAGCAGATCCGGATCCCCGTCGCCTTCCAGGTCAGTGGCGACCAAGCTCCCGTCAAAGCTGGTATAGTCGCCCCAAAAGGCGGGGCGCTCCATGCTCAGACCACGGGCCGCCCCCTCTTCTGTGAAACGCCCCGGACCCTCCGGCACCGGATCGGCACAAAGCTTCTGCTCTCCCAGCTCCACCTCGTCGGGCACCACGATCGGGCCACTTTCAACCATCTCTTTTTTGCAGCCCACCGCCAGCATCCACCAGAGCAGCCTCACGGTGCTGCCGGGGCCGGCGACTGCACCGCCCACCATCCATCCCCCTCTGCAGGGCCCGACACCTTCACCTCGCCGGCCTTCATCACGGCGGAGCGCCCCCAAAAGCCCACTTCGTCCTCCTCACCCCAGCGATCTGCAGCCAGCAACCAGCCATTCCAGCCGCGCAACTGCCCTGCCCAGTAGCGATGAATGTCGTCCCGCCCTTCGTCCACCCAATTGGTGGGGAAGCAGACGATATCGGGCCGGTGACGCCGAACATGGGTCACAAAGCGGGGATCGTTGATGTCCATGCAGATGGCAACGGTGGCCACGCCATAGGGGGTCTTGAAGGACGGATAGGGAAGATCTCCGGGATTTGCCCAGGTATGATCGTCACTGTACAGCATCCGTTTGCGATAGCTGCACTCGATCTTGCCATCGGGGTTGATCACCAGGGCGGCATTGAAGAGGCGCCCCTCGAAGTCCTCGACAAAACCCACGACAATATAGGCTTTGTGGGCTTTGGCCAGTGGCGCAAAGGCGCGGAAGGTGGGGCCCTTCAGTCCCTCTGCCAGCGGTCGTATCACCTCCGCATTCGGAAAACGGTAGCCTGTAGCTGCCATTTCTGGGAGAACCACCAGCTTGGCGCCGCCTTCCAATGCCGCCGTCACCAGCTTCACGAGGGCTTCCAGGTTCGCATTGCGCGCCCCGCGACGCGGCTTGTACTGTACGACAGCAAGCATCCCCTCCAGCTTAACCGAAATTTCTTGGCAGCGCGACGGTGGCGGGCTACACGCGAATTCTTTTCCGGACTGTCGCAGGCGGCGGCCGGCGCTACACATTCCTGTACAGGTGGCTGGACGATGCCTGTACAGGGGATTAGATCGCCGCCCCATGGACCCCATCGCAATTCGCGGCGCCCGTGAGCACAACCTCCAGGGAATAGATCTCGATCTTCCCCGCAATGCGCTGACCGTCATCACCGGCGTGAGCGGATCGGGCAAGTCGTCGCTGGCCTTCGACACCCTCTACCAAGAGGGGCAACGCCGCTTCCTGGAGAGCCTCTCCGCCTACGCCCGCCAGTTTCTGGGCCAGATGGAGCGCCCCAAGGTGGACCGGGTGGAAGGCATCACCCCCACCCTCTCCATCGACCAGAAGACCGTCAACCGCAACCCCCGCTCCACCGTCGGCACCGTCACCGAGCTGTACGACCACTTCCGCCTGCTCTACGCCCGCCTGGGGGAGCCACACTGTCCAGTATGCGACAGAACCATCTCCCGCAGCTCTCCCACAGATCTGGCCGACCGTTTGCTCCACGATCACGATGGGAAGCGCCTTCAGATCCTGGCGCCGCTTGTGCGCGATCGGAAGGGGGAATACCGGAAGGAGCTGGAGGAGTGGCTGGCGCAAGGCTGGCTGCGGGCCCGGATCGACGGGGAAATCTGCTCCCTGGAGGAGCCGATCTCTCTGGCCCGCTACGAAAAACATACCATCGAGCTGGTGATCGACCGGATTGTACTTTCCACTACAGACCGCCCCCGGCTGGTGGAGGCTATCGAGCGGGCGGTGAAGCTGACCAAGGGCATGGTCAGTACGCTGATCGGCGAAGACTACGCCTTACACGCCGTGGAGCGCTCTTGCCCGGTTCACGGCATCTCGGTGCCCGAGCTGGAGCCGCGCCTCTTCTCCTTCAACGCCCCCCAAGGCGCCTGCCCCTCCTGCGGCGGCCTGGGCCTGAAGACCACCGAAGAATCCACCTTTCTTCGTCCAGTCTACACAATTTGCACGGCCTGCAATGGGCGCCGCCTGAACCCCATCGCATTGGCGGTGCGCTTCCGCCAGTACACCATCGATCAGATGGTCCACCTCCCGGTCGAGGATGCACGCCGATTTTTCGACAGCCTGAGCCTGGACGAGCGCGAGCAGCGCATCGGGGAGACGCTGCTGAAGGAAATCCAGGATCGCCTCCGCTTTCTGGATGAAGTGGGCCTGGGCTACCTGAACCTGGATCGCCGCTCCAACTCGCTGTCTGGCGGCGAAGCCCAGCGTATCCGTCTGGCAGCCTGTGTGGGCAGCCGCCTTCAGGGGGTGACCTATGTGCTGGACGAGCCCTCCATCGGCCTGCACCCCCGCGACAATGGTCGTTTGATCGACGCACTTTTTGCGCTGCGCGACATCGGTAACACGGTGGTGGTTGTCGAACATGATCGCGAAACGATGGAGCGGGCGGACCACATCGTGGACATCGGGCCGGGCGCGGGGCGCTTCGGCGGACGCCTGACCGGGCAAGGGGATCCGGGCCATTTTGTAGCCCTGGATACACCTACCGCGCGCTTTCTGCGGGATGAGCTCACCATTCCCCTTCCCGCTCGGCGCCGCACGGGCACCGGATTGGTGCTGCGCGTGGAGGGCGCCAGGCTCAACAACCTCCAGGATTTGAACGTCGAGTTTCCTCTCGGCACGCTGACAGTGCTCACCGGGGTCAGCGGCTCAGGCAAGAGTACGCTGATGACCGAGGAGCTGGAGCCCCGGGTGCAGAAGGTGCTGGCCGCCAAGCGGGGGGAGGAGGAAAAAGAAGCGATCAAGTGGAAAATCCCCGGTGCCGAGCAGCTCGACAAGCTGATTGAGATCGACCAGCAGCCCATCGGTCGCACCCCGCGCTCCAACCCCGCCACCTACTCCGGCGCCTTCGACCTGATCCGCGACCTCTTTGCCGCCAGCCCGGAGGCGGCGGCCCGGGGCTATGCGAAGGGGCGGTTCTCCTTCAATGTGCCGGGTGGACGCTGCGAAGCCTGTGAGGGTGCGGGCGTGCGCACCATCGAAATGCAGTTTCTGGCCGACGTGGAGGTCCCCTGCGAAGCCTGCGAAGGCCGCCGCTTCAACGCGGAGACACTGGAGATTCGCTGGAAGGGACTGTCCATCGCGGAAGTGCTGAAGATGACGGTGGGGGAAGCAGCAGAATTCTTCAAAGCCCACCCCAAGCTCAGCCGCATCCTGAACGCCATGGTGATGGTGGGGCTGGACTATGTGGCCCTGGGCCAGTCGGCGACGACCCTGTCCGGCGGCGAGGCGCAGCGGCTGAAGCTGGCAGCCGAGCTGCAGCGACCGCCCACCGGCCACACCCTCTACCTCTTGGACGAGCCCACGACCGGCCTGCACTTTCAAGACGTGGCGGTGCTGATCCGGGCCCTCCAGGCGCTGGTGGATGCAGGAAATACCGTCCTGATCATCGAACACAACACCGATATCATCAAGGTGGCCGACCACCTGATCGAGCTGGGCCCCGAGGGGGGCAAGGCCGGCGGCCGCCTGGTGGCGACGGGCAGCCCGGAGCAGCTTGCACGCACCGACACCAACACCGGACGGGTGCTTGCCGAGATGCCCGAGTTCGGCGGACACCGGCCGCTTTTTGCCTCCGACCGGGCCATCGCCCGCTATGGCGACGGGGGGCAGGATCTGGTGATCGAGGGGGCGCGCTGCCACAACCTGAAGGGGGTTTCCCTGACCATTCCCCGTGGAAAAACCACGGTGATTACCGGGCGATCCGGCTCCGGCAAGACCTCGCTGGCCTTCGACACCATCTTTGCCGAGGGCCAACGCCGCTACGTGGAGGCCTTGTCCACCTACGCCCGGCGCTTTTTGGGGCGTCTGGAGCGGCCCCAGGTGGACAAGATCCACGGCCTGGCCCCCGCCATCGCCATCGACCAGAAGAACAGCGCCCACAACCCCCGCTCCACCGTGGCCACGGTCACCGAGATCCAGGACCACCTGCGGCTGCTGTGGGCCAACCTGGGGGTGCCGCATTGTCCGCATTGCGACGCGGTGATCCGTCCGCTCCCCCCGGGAATGGCCGCCGAGCTGTTGCAGCATTTGGCGCCGGGCAAGGGGCGCCTGCTGGCCAAGGTTCCCAAGGAACAGACCACGGCCGAACTGAGAAAGATGGGCTTTTCGCGCGGATTCTTCCGCGGGAAAGAAGTAGAGCTGGAAGAGGTGGAGAAGGTGACCGAGGTGGTGATCGACCGTCTGGATCCCGCCACCACCGACCGCTCCCGCATCGCCGAGTCGGTGGCCCTGGCCTACCGTATCGGAAAAACCCGCTTTCTTCCAGCGGCGGGCACAGATCCCCTCCCCCTCCAACCCCTGCCCGAGTGCCCGGACCACGGAAAAATCCACAAAGATCCGCTTACTCCGCGCCACTTTTCCTTCAACCACTACCTGGGTGCCTGCCCCGCCTGCAACGGCCTTGGCCGCGAGGAATGGAGTCCCCGCCCCTGCACCCGCTGCAAAGGTGCCCGCTTGAAGCCCGAGATTCTGGCGGTGCGCTTCGGCGGCAAGGGCATGGGAGAGGTCGGAGCGATGACCGTAGAGGAGTCGCTGGCCTGGTTCAGTGGCTTGCAGCTCAGCCCCAACGACGCGTTGGTGGCCGATCAGCCCCTGCGAGAAGTGCGCAATCGCCTCGGCTTTCTTCGGGATGTTGGGCTGGAGTACCTGAGCCTGGACCGGGCCGCCGATACCCTGTCCGGGGGCGAATCCCAACGCATCCGCCTGGCGTCGCAATTGGGCTCCGGGTTGACCGGCTGCATCTACGTGCTGGACGAGCCCACCGTGGGTCTGCACCCGCGCGACACCCGGCGCCTGCTGGAGAGCCTGGATGGGCTGCGGAAGCTGGGCAACACCCTGGTGATCGTGGAGCACGATCTGGAGACCATGCGACGCGCGGACCTGATCGTGGACATGGGACCGGAGGCGGGCGATCGGGGCGGCGAAATTGTGGATATCGGTCCCCCGGAAAAACTGAATGATCATTCAGTTACCGGCCCCTGGCTCTCCGGGCGCCGTTCGATTGCAACTCCGTTAAAGCGCCGCGCGGGCGGCCCGCCCATCCGTCTGCGCAAGGCGACGAAGCACAACCTCCGCGACCTGGACGTGGATCTGCCAACGGGTCTGCTGCTGGGGGTCACCGGGGTGAGTGGCTCGGGGAAGAGCAGCCTGGTGATGGATCTGCTGGTGGGGGCGCTATCCGGAAAGACCGAGGGCGTAGCGGTAGAGGGCGCAGCCGGCTGGGAGCTGGCGGTGGTGGATCAGGCGCCCATCGGGCGCAGCCCCCGATCCAGCCCGGCCACATATCTGGGCGTTCTCGACCCGATCCGTGAGCTGTTTACAAAAGTGCCGCTCGCGGCGGAGCGCGGCTACGGCGTCGGACGCTTCTCCTACAACAGCGCCGAGGGCGCCTGTCGCCACTGCGGGGGCCACGGGCAGGAGCAGGTGGAGATGCACTTCCTCTCCAACGTCTGGGTGCGCTGCGATGGCTGCAAGGGCCGCCGCTACAACCGCGAGACGCTGGATGTCCGCTGGAAAGGTCTGTCTATCGCGGACATTCTGGAGCTCCGTGTGGACGACGCGCTGAGCCTCTTCGATGCGCACCGCCGCATCCGTCGCCCCCTTCAAGCCCTGGCCGATGTGGGGCTGGGCTACCTGCGCCTGGGGCAGCCGGCCACCGAGCTGTCCGGGGGCGAAGCCCAACGGATCAAGCTGGCGACGGGACTGGGTACCAAAAACAAAAAGTGCTTCTATGTGCTGGATGAGCCCACCACCGGCCTGCACCTTGCCGACGTGGAGCGCCTCCTGACCGTGCTGGATCGGCTGGTAGAAGCGGGCAATACGGTCCTGGTGGTGGAGCACCACCTGGACGTGATCCGCCACTGCGACTGGCTGGTGGACCTGGGCCCGGAAGCCGGGGCTGCGGGCGGTCGCCTGGTCGCGCAGGGTACCCCAGAGCAGGTGGCGCAGGTGCGGGAGAGCTGGACGGGGCGGGCGCTGGTGGGGGACTGGACCTAAGGCGTGCAGCCCAGCACCACCATCCCGGTGGCCTCCGCCCGCAGCCGCTCCACACAGCGACCGTGGTCCCAAAGGGTAGCGTTGGTGCCTACAAACTTCACTTCGTAGGCCAAAGGCGCGTAGCCGGTCCACGCCACAGTCGGCTTGCCGTCGCGCCAGGCATAGAGCAGGAGCCGGGTGGCCGTGGTTGCACGGCTCATCCGATGAATGTAGGTCTCCTCCCGCAGGGCCACCCAGACCTCCTTGCCTGCATCGGGAAGCACCTCTACTTCCTGTACCCCCAAAAGCATCGACAGAATCGTATCATGTGGCCCGCCATCCATGCCCCACTCGTGGATCTCCTGCCGCCCGGCCCGCAGGGGTCCCCAGACACTTCCGTAGTCAAAATTACACCAGTCTACGGTCGCGAGAGATGTGGCGGGGGGCAAGGTCTGCCCCTCCTTGCAGTCGAAGGCCAGTGCCCACGGAAGAAGAACGAGCATCAACCGCCCCTGATTCGCACCATACACTCCGCCGGGAGCACATGTTCCCCCTCCTGCGGCCGGAAGCGGTTGTAGCCCGTTGCCACCACCACCTGCGCTCCCCGCGCCTCCACCAGCTCGCGCATCCGCGCCAGCATGCGGCCGGGAGTGAAACTGTAGACGGTAAAAAGCGCAACCCTTTTCTCGTCAAGACCATCGCTGTCGGCGACAAATTTCTGGAAGGCCTCCGAGGGCTGGTTGCCGCGGAGTCCCAGGCCCCGCACCGGGGCACCCAGGATCAGCCCACGGTAGGGCGTCAGGTCTGCACCTTCACCAAAAGTGACGACATCCACATCAAAAGCCCGGTTCAGCAGCAGCTCCTTCATGCGCGGGATCACCCGCTCACACTGCCCCTGCGCAGGGTCATAGGCGATCAGCAGGCGAAGACGCTGGAAGGGCAACGGGTACTCCGACGGCCTGCTAAGCTACACGGGGGTCAAGTGTCAGTCAACCACCCTGACGCACCTTGACGTGCCCCCCCCGAATCAGGTACCTCGCCAACGCTGGAGAGGATGCCCATGTCCAGGTGGATGGTCAACGTTCGCGGTCAACAGTTCAGCACCGGCTCCTTGGACGAGCTGAAGCAGCTCGCCAAAAAAGGTGAGGTTGGTGCTGGGGACATCGTGCAGCCTCCCGGTGCGGCCGATTGGCTGTATGCCATGGAGGTCCCCGAGCTGAAGAAGCTGCTCCGGGCCGACGTGGAGCTGGATCTTCCGGCCGAGTCCCAGGGTATGTCCACCACCACCAAGACGGTGATCGCGGTTGCCATGGGCCTGGTGTCGGTGGGCATGTGGGTCTACGCCCTGCAGCTTCGCGCCACCGTGCCCGACCAGAGCCAGATCAACCTGATCGGCGAAAAGGGCATGAAGTTCTCCGAAGTGCTGGTCACCAACTCGGCGCCGCTGCGCTCCTCGGCCTCGGTGACTGCACCGGAAGTCGGGCCGATGGAGAAGAACGGCAAGTGCGACCTGCTGGCCAAGCGGGATCGCTGGTACAAGCTGCGCTGCGACGGGAAAGAGGGCTACGCCCAGGTGGACAACGTGGTGCCCGCCTACTTCTTCGCCGACGAAAAAGTGAAGGAAGACTACGATCCCCTCTACAACCCCGACCGCTACGTCACCATCGCCAACAGCGCCTGGCGCCAACCCCTGGATTCGAAGGTCAGCAACTTCTCCTTCATGATCCAGAACGGCTCCAAGTTCCCCATGACCGATCTGCGCCTGAAGGCCAGCGTCAAGGACAAGAACGGCGGCGAGGTGCAGTCCATCGAAATCCCCGTGGAAGGAATCATTCCGCCGCAGGAAGGTGTGATGGTCGGCACCCTGAAGCCTGCCAAGAACGACAAAGAGGGCAAGCCCCGGGTGATGTCCAACAACACCTACGCCGACATCCTCAAGGAAGACCCCAAGGCGGGAGACCGCTGGATCGACGGCGTGGATGTGGACCTCACCGCTGATGACCTGGAAGCTTCGGTGGAGATCGTGGAAGTGCGCGCGATTCCGCCCGAGGGTGGCTCCAAGTAGTCCAAATCGCGGAGTGCCAACACAAAGGCGCTTGCGGCGCTCGGGCCGCACGCGCCTTGCGTGCATCTGGACATTGTCAGGCTTATTCCACCCTTCTTTCTGAATGAGCCCTCATTCAGTGCCGAGGGCCTACCAGGAGAGGTCGAACCACACGCTGGTGTACCAGCCGGTGTAGGGGTAGCCCCAGGCGTCGGGATACTGGTCGCAGTAGTCCGGGTCGCCACACCAGCCGCTGCCAAAGCCCAGGGAGAATTGGTCGATTACCAAGCCCATATCGGCGAGGTCCACGTCCAACTGCACGGTCTGGCTGTCGGGATAGGAGAAGGTGGGGGTGCCCAGATCGGTAAAGTCCCCGTCGTAGCCGCGCAAAGACGCGATGTTGGACTGAAGGACGATCTGATACCAGGTGTAGCTGGAGGCGGTGGAGCTGCCCCAGGCTTCTACAAAAAGCGTCGCGGGGTCAAAGGGCTCGGCCGAGCTGAGTCGGAGCTGGAGCTGCCCGTTGTAGACGCGCCATTGTCCGCTTACAATGTCGAAGTCCCAGTTCTTGTGCGCATCGTTCGCGTCGTCTTCCACGGAGTACAAGCTGCGCCAGGGTGGCTCGCCCAACACCAACTGCGTGCGCGCTTCGTAGCTACGCGCGGAGTCGCTGAGGCTGAGCAGCAGGTCCACGGTCTGGCCGGGCTGCGCACCCGCGTCGACCACCACGTCGAAGCGGGCGTCCTGCGTGGTATTTACGCCGATGATCCCAAAACTCTGGTCGTCCGGGTCGACGGTGACCGTGGCGGTGCTGCTGCTCTCCAGGCTCAAGATGCCCTTGACGCTGCCCGAGCAGGCCATATCACCCACATTGGTGATATCCAGGATGATCGTTGCACTTTCCCCTGCATCCAGGATACCGTCGCCGTTGTCGTCGATCTCGATGTCGGTGACTTTCAGCACCGGCCACGGCACTTCCAGGCTGACCGGCAACACCCACTGGTCCACACCGTCGCTCAGGTACAGCTCGGCGGTGACGGGCTGCGAGTCGGTGTGGTTTGCAGAAACATCAAAGGTGAAGGCAGAGGGTGCGGAAATCGAAGAAGACGCACTCACGATGCCACTGGACAGCGCCACCGGACCCACCGTCTGCACGGTCAGGTCAGGGTCGTTGGAGAGCAGCTCGCCGTACACCGCGCCCTGGGTGGCCTCGCCGTCGTTCCGCAGCGTGAGGGAGAGGGGCACGCCCACCAGCCCGGGGCTGAGGGTGGTGGGGTTGGTGGTGCTGGAGGAAAGGACGAAATTCGGAGGTTCGGGGAGCTGAATCACCGCCTCGCGTAGGAAGACGTCCAACGATCCGCTGCTGTAGACCGTGCCCGCGTGGTCGACAGAAAAACTGTCCACATAGCCTGCGCCGGCTGCATCCACACGCAAAAACCACCGGCCATTCAGCGCAGAGGGAGGGAGATACTCGGCCTGTCCGGTGATGTCGAGACTTAAAGACAGCGGCAGCGCGGCGTCGCCACTGTACAGCTCGGTCTCCCAGTCCGGAGCGTCGGGGTCGCCCACGCCCAGGCTCATGTTCAGCGCACCGCCCAGCACCCCACTCCACTCCACCGTGGCCGTGCTGGCCTTTCCGACCAGAAGTTGGCCTTCATAGGTCCAACTTCCCTCGTCTCCGCTCACATCCACCTGGAAGGGCAGGTAGCGGTTGCTTTCTATGGACGCGTCAAGGGTGACTGCAAAATCCACGGTTGTTGCTTGGTTTCCAGACAGAGAGGCCAGCGATTGACTGCCGTCGGTTCCGCCGCCCTCGGGGAAAGACAGGGCCACCGTCAGGTCGGTGGCGGCCACCGAGGTCCGGTTGTTGAGCACAACGGAGAGGTTCAGCGTGTCGCCGGGGTCGTGCTGCTCGGCGGGAACCGAGGAACCCAGTTCGATATCCGCCTTCAGCTCTTCAACCGCAACCTGGTCGATGTACCAGTCGTCGCTGTTGGTGCCTTCAAAATACCAGGCGAGGTACACCGGGGTTTGGCCGGCCCAGGCGCTCAGGTCGTAGACCGCCGAACGTGCCCAGCCCTCGGTGGACGGGGCAGGCAGGGCGGAGACCAGCTCGTAGCCGCCGTCGGTGGGGTCGCTGTCGCCTACAGAAATGTAGAGCTGGTGGTTGGCGTTTTCGACCGTGGCACCCCGCTCCTGCCAGGTGACCTGAATCTGAGAGAGGCTGCTGAAGTCCAAGGCGGGGCTGATCAAAAAGTCCTGGAGCAGGCCCAGGTCGGCGCTGCCGCGCGGGTGCCACACGCCCTGCTCGCCTTCGCTGGCATTCGCCGGGGTGACTTCCCAGCCTGCCCCGCGCGCGGCCGCAGAGCCCGCGTGCCAGTCCAATTCGACGAGGCTGCGCACGGACTCGAAGCTGGTGCTGTAGGGCAACGGGAGCCCTTCTACGCCCACGGTGAGGCTGTAGGGAGTGTTGGGATCCTCGGGCAGGTAGCTGGAGGCCGGAGGGCCGCCGCCGTCCGCCGCTTTGAAGTAGTAGTCCACCACCGGCGCACGCACGCCGCTGCCGGGTAGCACGGCGCTCCAGGTGTCCCCTTCCCCGGGGCTGAGGGCCCACTCAGTGTAGTCGAGGCCTTCTGTACGCCAAAATACAGAAACGGAGCGCACGCCGTCCGGATCGTCGGCGGTGACCGAGAGCCTGAGGTCCTCGCCGGCCAGGGCACCGGCGGGCGGTGTGTGGCTGAGGGTGGGGCCTTCAAAAGAGACGAGGCTCTCCTTGGGCTCCTCTCCGGTGCAGCCAACAAGGGTGAGCAGCAGCCAGGCACGTCGCATCGCTACTCCATCAGCCAGCAGTAGGTGTAGCACTGGTACGAGATGATGTTCCCGTTGATGTCGCTGAAGGGCAGGCAGTCATAGCCGTTGGGACAGTCCCGGTCCGTCTCGCAGGACACGGCACAGTAGCCGCCGTAGCAGACGTTGCCGGAGCCCGATCCACCACAGGCAAAGTCATCTTCACAGGCCATGCAGTAGTAGCCTGCGGCGTCGTAGCACTCGCCGGAAACCCCGCAGAACTGCCCGAAGGAGCAGTCCGTACGGGCGTTGGTACAGCCCTTTTTCTCACAGGCGCCCTCGACGCAGTGATCGCCGAATTTGCAGTCGCCATCCGCCTCACACCCCGTGACACATTTGTGATCGGATGCACAATACTGCTCGATGGGGCACTGGTCAGAGGTGGCACAGGATTGCTCCTGGCAGACCCCGTCCACACAACTGCTTCCGAAGGGGCAGGCCTTCTCTTCACTACATTCTACTTCGGTTTTGGTGCCACAGGCCAGCAGCCAGAGCAGCAGGGGGATCATGTACCACTCCGGATGCGGTAGGTCGCCTTCACATACTGCTCGCTGTCGGGCACCTGGTCGGCTTCGAAGACGATGGCGTTGCGCTCTTCCACATAGGAAAAGTCAACGTCGATCACGAGATCACGGACTTTGGAGGCCTCGTCCGGGGAGTCGTAGATGCTGACCACCAGGGTGTCCAGCTCGGGCACCCGCGACAGCTCAAACTCCACCAGCAGGCCGGAAAGGGTAAGGCCAAGCTGCGCAACGATGGGCGAAAAGTCGTCGTTGCAGATGGAGTCGATCAGGCCGCTGGTGGCCCGCGCGGCATAGACGTAGCGGCTGCCGTAGTCCGCCACGCCGGAGGCGGATGAGCAAGAGGGCTCCCCGTCAAACTCGGGAGGGGTATCGCCGACTACTGCGGATACATTCATGCGCGCATGGTTACGGTACGCCTCTCCACCCTTCAGATCCGCAAAGGTCTGGAGGTACTCGTTCACCGACATGGGCGAGGAGTCCTCTTCGTCCGAGACCATGATCACCGAAAGGTTCGCGTCCTCGCGCACAAAACCCGCGTTCAGCGGAGCGAACTCGGGATCGATCAGCGCCTTCCGAACGGACTCAAAGCCCATTTCGATGCCGACGCCACCCACGCCTTGAGCCACGTTCTCCGAGAAGATCTCGGCGGCGCCCTCAGTCGCGCGGGTGAGGTAGAGATCGTGGTTGTTGAGGGTGTAGCCATCGCCCAGGGCCAGCACGCCGTCCAGGCCGCCGTTGGCGGCGCTGTCGTCGCTGCGGGCCAGGGTGAGAATGCCGCCCGCACCAAGAATAGTCCCCTCTGGGAAGCTGTAGAGGCTGAGGCCGTTGTCGCGCAGGGTCCAGCCGGTCAGGTCCACGTCGGCATCGGAGATGTTGGTCAGCTCCAGCCACTCTCCAAGGTTATCCGCCACCGAATCGGGATCTGCCAAAAACTCGGTGACGATGACGGCGCCGTAGCGGGCGTCGGCACCCAGTCCCTGCTCGGTGGCGCAGGTGGCGTTGGCACCGCCGGGGCTGCCCTCGGTGCCCACACACCAGGCGGCCAGGGTGTCGTTGCGGATCGCAGCGTTGTAGCTGGGATCCAGCGAGAACACGGCGCCCGGAGCCACCGGCCAGTCGCGGTCGTAGCGTACTTCGTCCACCACGGTGCCCGCATCGTCCACCACCAGGATCTCGTCGTCGCCGCCGATCAGGCGCCCGGCGAATTGCTCCTGCACCACGTCGGTGGTGACCACACCGATCTGCCAGTCCACATCCGCTTCCGTGAAGAACTGGATGAAGCTATCAAAGTTGGTTGCGAGCTTGTTCTGCTCCTCCACCATGGAGCAGGAATTGTCCACCACGAGGAGCACGTCGACCGTATTGATGCGCTCCTGTTGGAAGAAGTCGTCCTGGTAGACGCGCGAGAAGTTATTTTCGGTACAAGCCAATAAAAGCGCGATCATGGCTGCGCCTCCTCGGTGGGGGTGGCGTCTTTCACCGGCAGCCCCTCAATGGAGGCCTCCAACAAGGTGCCGGCGAGTCCCTGAGACTGCGTGGCCCAGTGGAAGGTGGAGTAGAGGACGGTGCCTTTGCCGGCCGTAAAGCGGACCAGAAGGGGCGCTTCCGGCAGCAATTGGGGCAGCTCGGCGGCAGAGGGCTGGTAGAAAACGTCCCCCTTCAGCAGCACTTCTGTATTCTTGCCTACACTCTCGATAGCGGCCCAGGCGGAGTAGTCGTAGGTAAGCGCGACGGCACTGACGCCGACTTTGGTCTTGAAGGCCTCGTCCCCGCCGACGAGGGACAGCACTTCGGTGGAGGGCTCGCCGGTCTGGGCGGCGTCGATCTCGGCGTCGTCCCCCACAAACTCGATGGCGTCCGGCCAGCAGTACTCCACCAGATCGTAGGCCCAGTCGCTGACCACCAGCACGTTGCCGGCCTCGGCGTAGGTGCAGGCGACATCGAGCAGCTCAGGCTGCAGGAGGAGGCTGTTGTCCTCCAGGATGGGGTTGTTGTACTGGAAGGCGTTCAATCCGCGGGTGCCGGAGTTGATGAAGGTCGCCTGGTAGAGGTTGATCTCGGCGCGCCCGGAGTCCCCGGTGGTCAGCAGACCCTCCACGGTCAGAGCGGCTTCGCCCCGCTGCTGCCGATCCTCTTCCGCCTCATAGGTAGCCTGGACTACAAAACCGTCGTATTCGGTGACGCCGATGCCCAGGGAAATCAGGGTGTCTCCCACGTGATCGAAGTCCCCGAGCACCACGGCCAGTGCGTCGATGCGCTTTTCGTTGAGCCCCTGCTCAGAGCAGGCGATCAGAGCCAGCAGCATCATTCCAGCACCATCGAGGCGGAGATCTGGACCACGGAGTCGCTCTTGTTGCTCTGGATGGTGGAGAAGGGGAAGCCGAAGCGCCGGCCTTCGATGTAGGAGTAGGCGGTGAAGGTGACGGGACCGGCCTCCAGCTGACCCAGCTCGTCCGGGGTGTAGGCGTGAACGCCATCATCCCACGGAAGCGAGCCGGCAAAGCCGCCTTCTCCGGTGGCGACCAGGGTCCCGGAGATCTGGGTTCCGAAGATGGCATCCGGGTAGGTCTGGGCGGGGGTCCAGGTATAATTAAAATCTTCGGTGCGGCTCTGGGTGTAGTTGTTCCAGAGCTGGGGGCTGGTAATCGAAAAGTCCGCGGGGACGGTGGGCTGGACATCTTCGAGGATGTACTCGCCGATGGCACCCTCTTCGCCCTGGGTGTGCAGGTCGTAGACCTGGTCGAAGCAGTAGTCGTCCAGGGTGAGGTCGGCGGCGTAGTAGATCATGCCGGTGGCGGCGTCGATGTTTTTGTCGAAGGTGACGATGTTGCAGTCACTCTCAAACCAGACGTGATCGCCAGCACCGACGGTCTCGGGGTTGGGACAGTCGGAAGTGCCACCCTGCTCGTAGGTGGGGAAGACCCCGTTGTTGTCGTAGGGTTGGGGGCCGGAGCCGCAGGCGGGGTCGCTGGCACAGTCGGTGTCGTAGCAGTCGATGAAGCCGTCAGAGTCGTCGTCGGCGCCGTTGCTGCAGGCCGCGGACTCGGGCGAGTTGGGGCAGGGCGGGTCCAGCGGGATGTAGAAGATGACCGATCCCTGGACATATTCGGAGATGGCGCCGGTGCTGTTGTCGATGCCGCGCACAACGTAGAAGCTAAGCGAGATGCCGACATTTTCCAGGCCGGGCAGGGTGTCCTTCACTTCCAGCCCATCCTCCACCACCACACCTTCAAGCACACCTTGCTGGCTCCAGGTGTCGATGTGGACGTCGCGGAAGCCGATCTCTGCGGCGTTGGACGCGGTGATGGTGCCGTAGATGTTCTCGGCATCCACGACGACAAGGCGGTCCACCTGGATGTCGGGGTTCTCGTCGTTGCCGTTCCAGAAGCTGACCACCGTGTTCTGGTCGAAGCGGGTGCCCTTGGCCAGGATGGTGAAGTCGAGGCTTTCTCCCTGCTGGATGCTGGTGGGCTCGAAGGTAGCGCCCAGGGCGACACGGTCGACCTGGAAGGCATTGTAGGCGGTGGTGACGTCGGGCCCGGTCTCCATGGTGACATCGCGCAGGCCAGGGACGGCTTCGCGGCCAATGGTAACCGTTGCAAGCGCATAGTTTTCAGAGAGCACATCCACCGCGGTGACGGTGATGTCGTCGCCAAAGCCGGTCCAGGTTTTTCCGGCTACCCAGGTGGTGCGCTCGCCGATCAGCTCCACCTGGAGGGTTTCGCCGATCCGGCCGCGCGCCGGGGTCAGAATGAAGGAGTCCGCGACGATATTGAGTGCTTCTCCCACCACTTTTTCGCCGTAGTGGGTCTCGATGCGGGCATCCCGGAAGCCCAGGGCGGCATCCTCGGCGACGGTGACATTCGCCACCGCATTCCAGCCATCCAGCACGGTGAAGCTGTTGACAGTGACGCCTTCTCCCAGCTTCAACGTGGAGCTTTCAAAGTCGAGGATGGACTCGGCGGCGGTGATCCGCGCGTCAAAGGTCTGACCCTTGGCGGCTTCGGGCGGCCAGAACTGGAGCGCGTCGCTGGGGTTGATGGCTGCGGTATCATCCGCCTTCCCCGCCTCGTTACAGCCGGTGAACAGGAGCAGCAGAGGGAGAGACGCAAGAATCCTGAGCATAGGCACACCCGCACGCTTGGGGAGTATACCTGCTTGTGGGCTTGAGGTGCAATGGGGATGGGGGTTGTAGCCTTACCGTTTGGTTGGGCGGTGGGGCTCCGACCAATGACGGCGTTGGTTCCCAGCGGCCCCGTTCCGGCAATGGGGGTAGGCGCTTTGCCCCACCCGGCGCCAGTGTTCGGACCCGGAGGCCGATATGCCAAAGGCTCCCCCGCGAGGCTACCCTGCAATCCCGGTAGCGCCGACTTGCACCCGGCCGGAAGCACGCCCGGCGTCCACAACAAGCCGGTACCGCTCTACTCGGAAGGCGTGCGAACCTTCGGAGCGGGAGGCCAAGCATACACCGAATAGTCCTTCCCCGCATTCCCCGCCGCCAAAGACCGATCCATGGCCGCTGCAATGGCGGGGAGAATCTGGAGGGGGGCGCCGGTTTCCAGCATCAGCCGCACATCTTTTCGGGCCATCTCCAGGGCAAAACTGGTGGGGGCGGTGCCGCGCGCCGCGATGCGCGGGCCCATCACCTTGAGCATCTGCCCGGGGTTGAAGTGGTCGAGCAGGCTCAACGTCTCTTCCACGCTCAGTCCATGGGTTTCACCCATGGTCATCACGTCGCCCAACACACCGTTGATACCGATGATCAGCGCGTTGCCATGCAGCTTGTGGATGGCGGCCAGCTCGGGGCGCTCTCCCACCCACCACAGCTTGCCGGTCATCTCAGTCAGGCCCGAACGCAGGGCTTCGGCCTCTGCTTGGGGGCCGGCGATGAGCATGATGCCGGTGCCCTCTCGACAATTCTGCGGGCCCATGAAGACGGGGGCGTGGAAGTAGGCGATGCCCTGGGACCGCAGTCGTGCGGTGCGCTCGGCGACTTTTTGGGGGGAGGAGGTGGAGTGGTCGAGGACGGGGATCCCCTTGGGGATCTGGAGCTGCGATAGTACGGCTTCTACCGAGGGATCTTCGGCGAGGACCAGATGGATGCGCTCGGCTCCCTGGATGGCTTCCTGCGGATTGGCGCTTGCGATGGCGCCTTTGGTCACCAGTGGGGCGAGCTTGTCGGCGCTCCGGTTCCATACCCGGACGCTATGGCCCTTTGTCAGGAGGTTTTCGGTCATACCGCTGCCCAACAGGCCGGTACCAAGAATTGCGAAGGTGCTCATGGAAGCTCAGGGAAGAGCAGCAAATTCGACACGGGCAGGGAAAAGGCAAGGGGGATGCGGAGGCTACATCAAGGCCTTGGGAAACCAGCCCTCCTGAGCAATCGCCGTGGAACTGTATCCCCACCACGAGATCACCCCGAAGGCCAGGGCGGTGAGCAGTAGTACGAGCAGCCATACCCCAAAGATCCTGAGGAGCGAGGAGGGCTTCTCGGGAACTTCGCGCGGGGGGCCATCGAGCGGGGGGATGTCCATGATGTGCGGGTGCAGTGTAGCA
The DNA here is from genome assembly GCA_040376425.1 of Alphaproteobacteria bacterium. Classification (GTDB taxonomy): domain Bacteria; phylum Myxococcota_A; class UBA796; order UBA796; family SXON01; genus CAITDR01. Next base: position 80,513 of record JBEIQS010000006.1, read on the forward strand.
AAACCGACGGCGCCAGGGAAGGCATGGGGGATGCCAGATCGCCTCCTCCTCCTCCCCCCCCCACCCCATCTGCCGGGCTAGCATTCGCCTATGGCGCGCTTTTTCAACACCACCGGCCCCTGCGACCCGCACTGGCACTACATGCTGCCGCCTGATCAGCGTTTGCCGCGATGGTGGCAGCAAAAGGGTGGATCAGCCGCTGAACAGCTCAAGCTCGCCGATATACACTTCCGTATCCAGCTCTTCGCCGGTATCGCTGGAATCCTCGTCCCAAACTACGACCTGCCCACTCTGGGGCCAGCGAGCCCGCTCGGCAGCCCTCTGGTCGGCGTTCGCTGCAGGTCCGCCGATCTGCACCACCTCTTCGCAGTGGAGAGCCCACACGGTGTGGGGATAGTCGCACTTGGCGTAGGCAAACCGCCCCATGCTGGCAAAGAGGACTGCCCACAGCAGGTGGCCTCCAATCGAGAGCACGCGGGCTACCATTGCTCCACCACCTCTCCCACCCGGTAGGTAGCGCGCCAGCGCCGGCCGTCGGTATCGCTATGTTCAACCTCCACCTTGGTTGCAGTGACGTGTGCTGTGTACCTCCACCTGGGATCCTCCGAGGCCCGGTCGCTCAACGTCACCTCGGGTACCGCCGCCGGTGGCACCCCACAGTCCACATCGTTCATACACCCCCCGAGCCACCCGAAGCCGAGCCCGCCAAGCGCTGCTATCCACTTCCACATGCTGCACCTCCCCTTTGATTCTACACCCGGCTGGAGGCCAAAAAATAAAAGAAGACGCCGCAGCGCCCTCTTTTCTTCACCCGCTCCGAAAAGCGCGACTCAGCCGACGATCACCGTCCGCACCGCCGCCTCGGCCCAGTGCAGCACTTCGTTGGGGGCGATACCCAGCGCAAACATCAGCACACAGGCGATGATGACACTGCCGGAAACCCAGATGTTCGGCTGGATATGGGGGTGCCCTTCCCGCATGTACATGTACACCATCGGCCGCAGGTAGTAGTACACACCCACGGCGGCAGACAACGCACCCACGATGGCCAGGCCGGTGTAGCCGGACTGTACGGTGGCCGCGAACAGGTAGAACTTGCCGACAAAGCCCATGGTGGGCGGGATTCCGGCCAGCGACAGCAGGCAGATGGACATGCCCGCTGCCAGCCAGGGGTTGGAGTGACCCAGCCCGGCTAGCCGCGAGATGTCGGTGTCGTCCGAGCCATTCTTGACCAGCAGCGTCAGGATGGCGAAGGTACCGGCACTCATGATGGTGTAGGTGAGCGCGTAGAACAAGAGCCCGCCCAGGGCTTCACGACCGGCTGCGCCTTCGCCGCCGACGGCGGCCAGGGTCATGAGCATGTAGCCGGCATGGGCGATGGAAGAGTATGCCAGGATACGCTTCAGGTCGTTCTGCACCAGCGCGCCAAGGTTGTCGATCAGCATGGTGGCGGCAGCCATAAACCACAGCGCGCCCTCCCAGTTGGACGCACCCGCACCCATGTAGCCCAGGATGATCCGACCCAGCGCCGCGAAGGAGGCGGCCTTGACGCCGGTCGACATGAGCGAGGTGACGGAGGTGGGGGCGCCCTGGTACACGTCGGGGACGTACATGTGGAAGGGGACGGCACCGACCTTGAAGCCAAAGCCGGCCAGCACCAACGCGCCGCCGATCATGACCATCGGTCCGGGGGTGCCGGAGGCCAGGGTATGGGCCAGGGCGGGCAGGCCGGTAGAACCGGAGGCGCCGTAGAGCAGGGCGATGCCGTAGAGCAGCAGCCCGGATGCGAAGGCACCCAGGATGAAGTACTTGAAGCCGCTCTCTACACTGCGGGGATCCGAGCGCTTGATGGCACACAGGATGTACATGGACAGCGACATGACTTCGATGGAGATGAACACCATCATCAGGTCGTTGGCCAGGGCCATCAGGTTCATGCCGAACAGCCCGAAGAGCACCAGGGCGTAGTACTCTCCGACCCGGATCTCCAGGGCTTCCAGGTACTCGTGGCTGACCATCAGGGCAAAGAAGCCCGCCAGCAAACCTACACCTTGGAAGCCGAGACCGTAGTGGTCAAAGCGCAACATGCCATAGAAGAGCTCCTGCGCTTGATCGGCCTGCCCCCAGACCATCACCGTCAGCAGCATGGCCACGCCGGTCAACAGCATGGACAGCAGCCGCAGGGAGCCCTGGTTCTGAGGCCTTACGATCGCTTCGAACAGGATGAGGAACATCGCCCCCGCAAAGAGCACCAGGGAGGGCGATACCAGGAAGAGCCAGTTGCCAAGATCCGTACCCACAGCTCACTCTCCCTTCTGCTCGGCGTCCGTAAGCCAGCTCGGGATACCGGTGCTGGCGTAGGGGCTCTGGTCATAGTGTGCCTCGATCCGACCCAACAGGGCCTCGACCGAGGGGTTGATGCGATCCAGGAAGGGCTGGGGGAACAGCCCCATGATGAAGATCAGCGCCACCAGCGGCAGCAGGTAGGCCCACTCCCGCGGGCTGAGATCCTTCAGCGTCTGGTTTTCATGGTTGCTGAGGGGGCCGAACATCATCCGCTGGTAGGCCCACAGCATGTAGGCGGCGCCAAAGATGACGCCGGTGGTGGCCAGAATGGTGGGCAGGGGGGCGTACTTGAAGGCACCCAGCAGGATGAGGAACTCGCCCACAAAGCCGTTGAGGCCAGGGAGTCCGATGCTGCTGAAGGTGACGATCAGGAAGACCACCGCGAAGCCGGGCACCACTGCGGAGAGCCCGCCGTAGTCGGCGATGGCCCGGGTGTGCCGCCGCTCATACAGAACGCCCACCAGGAGGAACAGGGCGCCGGTGCTGACACCGTGGTTCAACATCTGATACACCGACCCGGCCACACCGGGCTCGGTGAAGGCAAACAGACCCAACATCACCGCGCCCATGTGGCTGACGGAGGAATAGGCGACCAGCTTCTTGATGTCGTCCTGCACCAGCGCGACCAGGGCGCCGTAGACCACGGCGATGGCGGAGAGCCCCACGATCACCGGGCCCCATTCGATGGCAGCGGCGGGGAACAGCGGGATGGCAAAGCGGTAGAAGCCGTAGGTGCCCATCTTGAGCATGACGCCGGCCAGTACCACCGAGCCGCCCGTGGGCGCTTCGACGTGGGCATCGGGCAGCCAGGTGTGGAGGGGGAACAGCGGCACCTTGATGGCGAAGGCCAGCGCGAAGGCACCAAACATCCAGTACTGGGCGCCGAAGGGCACCTGATCGGCCACGCTGAGCAGGTCGATGAGGTCGGTACTCCACACGTTGTGGATTTCGTAGTACTTGGCGTACAGCGCGATCATCGCAACCAGCATCAGCAGCGAGCCGACGACGGTATAGATGAAGAATTTGACCGCTGCGTAGATACGGCGTTCCCCGCCCCAGACTCCGATGAGGAAGTACATGGGGATGAGCACCAGCTCCCAGAACAGGTAGAATACGAATGTATCCAGGGCTACAAAGGTGCCGATCATGGCGCCTTCGAGCACCAGCATCAGCGCCATGTAGCCCTTGTGCCCCTTCTCCACCCCACTGAAGCCCGCCAGCACGATGATGGGGGTCAGGATGGTGGTGAGCAGGATGAGCAGCAGGCTCACCCCGTCGATGCCCAGGTGGTAGCTGACGCCAAAGGCATCAATCCACGGCAGCTTTTCCTCCAGTTGGAACTGGGGGGCCTTGGGGCCAATGTCGAACAGAAACCACAGCGGGACCGACACCGCCAGGGTCACCAGGCTGACCACAAGTGCGGAGAGCCGGGCCATGCTGGACGGCAGGGCTGCTACCAGCAGGCCGCCGAGGATGGGGAGGAAAGTGACCAGTGACAACCAGGGCATGTTCCCCTCAACTCAGAGCGTAGGCCAGCACAAAGAGTGCCGCCCCGCAGGCAATGCTGATTGCGTAGACCTGGATCTTGCCGCGGCCCACCGCGCCGTGGGCTTCCCCAGCGGTGGTGGCGGCGGCAGCGGACCCGTTCACCGCTCCGTCGATGAGCTGGGCGTCCACCACGCTCCACAGCAACTGCCGGGAGAACAGGTAGATCGGCGTCAGCAGGGTGGCTTCGTAGACTTCGTCCACGAACCACTTGTTGAGCGAGCCGACGTAGAGCAGCTTGAGCCGCTCGGCGATCTCGGCCGGCTTGTGCGGGTTCAGGATGTAGAGGTAGTAGGCGGCGCCCACCGATGCGGCCACGCCAACCAGCGTGAGGCCCATGAGCGGGAACTCCAGGGCGCTCTCGGCAAAGGGCGCCTTGGCCTCGGAGGCGTGGAACACCGGGCCGAGGAAGTGATGCAGCCAGCCATGCTCCGCAATCCAGTGCGGCAGGTTCATGGCACCGCCGACCAGGGAGAGCAGGGCCAGGACCACGAGCGGACCGGTCAGAATGACGGGCGACTCGTGGGGCTTGTGATCGTGGTGACCGTGGCCGTGATCGTCGTGGTGGGCATGGTCGTCGTGGTGGCCGTGGCCGCCCCGGTACTCGCCGAAGAAGGTCATGAAGACCAGTCGGCTCATGTAGAAGGCGGTCATCAGCGCGGTGGTGAAGGCCAGGGCCCACAGCACCTTCGGCATCACGTGGCCCAGCGGGAGATCCGCGAACAGCTCAGTGGTGAAGGTGAGCCAGAGGATCTCGTCTTTGGAGAAGAAGCCGGAGGTGCCGGGCACCCCGATGATCGCTACCCAGCCACACATGAAGGTGGCGAAGGTGACGGGCATGTACTTCCGCAGCCCACCCATCTTCCGCATGTCCTGCTCGTGGTGCAGAGCGTGGATGATGGAGCCGGAGCCGAGGAACATCAGCGCCTTGAAGAAGGCGTGGGTGATGACGTGGAAGAAGCCACCGACGAAGCTACCCACGCCGACACCCAGGAACATGAAGCCCAACTGGGAGACGGTGGAGTAGGCCAGAACCTTCTTGATGTCGTTCTGGGTCATGGCGATGGAGGCCGCAAAGAAGGCGGTCAACACGCCGATGGTGGCCACCACGGCCATGGCCGCCGGAGCGAGGATGAAGAGGAAGTTCAACCGGCACAGCATGTAGATGCCGGCGGTGACCATGGTGGCGGCGTGGATCAGCGCCGAGACCGGGGTGGGACCGGCCATCGCGTCCGGCAACCAGACGTAGAGGGGGATCTGCGCGCTCTTGCCGGTGGCGCCGCCAAACATCAGCAGGCAGATGCCGGTGATGGTGAGGCTGCCGGGGCCACCGAGCAGGGCGGGATCCTCTTCCACCAGCTTCGCCAGGGTGGCGAAGTTCATGATGTTCTCACTGGTCTGACCTTCCAGGGCCCAGAACAGCCAGAAGAGGCCGGCCAGGAACAGGAAGTCGCCGACGCGGTTGACGATGAAGGCCTTCTTGCCCGCAGCCGCGTACTCGGAGTTCCGGTACCAGAAGCCAATCAGCAGGTAGGAGCAGAGCCCCACCCCTTCCCAGCCCACAAACATCATGGCGAAGTTGTCGCCCATGATGAGGCAGAGCATCGCAAAGGCAAAGAGGTTCAGGTAGGCGAAGAAGCGCCAGACACTGTTCTTGTCGGCGTCGTCGTCCATGTAGCCGATCGAGTACAGGTGGATCAGCGAGCCGATGCCGGTCACCACGCACATCATCGTGGCAGTGAGCGGATCGACACGGAAGGCCACATCCAGGCTCACGGAGCCGGTCTTCATCCAGGTCCACAGCGTGGCCTGGATGGGCTCGGCGCCATGATGGTCACCGCCCATCATGCCGAGGAGGGTCATAAAGGAGATCGCCGCTGCACCCAGCATCGCTGCCGAGGCCAGCCCGCCCGCAGCCACGCGTGGCAGCGGACGACCGGCGATCCCGAAGATCCCGTTGATGATCGCGCCGACCAGGGGCAGAGCGGGCACCAGTGCTACAAGGGATTCGCTCATATCAGCCCTTCAACAGGTTGAGATCGTCGAGGAAGACCGTGACCCGGTTGCGGAAGAGCAGGATCACCAATGCCAGACCCACTGCCGCTTCCGCAGCAGCGACGGCCATCACGAACACCGCAAAAACCTGCCCATCCACCACCTGGTTCTCCCGGGCGAAGGCGACAAAGGCCAGATTGACGGCGTTCAGCATCAGCTCTACGCTCATGAACACAATCAGCGCGTTACGACGGGTGAGCACCCCCGCAACGCCGGTCACAAAGAGGATCGCACTCAGCGCGAGTACGGGCAATAGTCCGACCGCTTCCATCAGATCTCCTTCTTCCCGAGCACCACGGCGCCGACCACCGCGACGGTCAGCAACGCGGAAACCACTTCAAAGGGCAGCAGGTAGGGGCCGCCGAACATGGCCTCGCCCACCTGCTTGACTGTGCCGAAACCTTCGGGCACATCGGTGAAGGGGGTGTGCGGGAAGGCCACGGCCAAGCCGGCCACGATCCCCACACCCAGAACACCCGCGACGCCCAGGCCGAAGAGCGACCGCCGCGAGATCTCCCCCAGCGGAACCGGAGTATCCTCGCGCAGGTTCAGCAGCATGATCACGAAGATGAAGAGCACCATGATGGCGCCCGCGTAGACCAGCACCTGAATCACCGCCACAAAATGTGCTTCCAAGAGCACATAGTCGGCAGCAAGACAGAAGAAGCAGGCCACCAGCGACAACGCCGAGGTGATCGGATTCCGGGCTGTCACCACCGAAAAACCGGCGATCACGGCCATCAGAGAGAAAAGATAGAACAGAACCGGCTGAGTCATGGAGCCAGGCTCACAGGCGAGAGGTGCGGGGTTTAGGGCATCCCAGGAACTTTGTCAACGACGCGCTCATGGGATCGGCTTTTCGTCGAAGGTGTAGCCGGAAGGCGCACTGGAAGGGTTGGCGCGGTAGACGTCCTCCGCCTCCGGCTTTTTGCCCTCCATAAGGTTCACCATGTAGGACTTGTTGTGGACCATGTCCTGCCGGGTGTAGGCATTGATTTCGTAGATCCGGGTGTCCATGCGGATTGCATCTTTCGGGCAGGCTTCTACGCAGAAGCCGCAGTAGATACAGCGCAGCATGTCGATGTCGAACTCAACCGGGAACTTCTCCGCCGGATCGTCGGGATCTTCACCCGCAATGATGGTGATGCACTTGGCCGGGCACACGGTGGGGCAGCACATGCAGGCCACACACTTCACCTTGCCATCGGGCCGGGTGAGCAGACGGTGGGCACCGCGATAGCGAACCGCCATCGGCTTCTTCATGTCCGGATATTCAATCGTTCGAAAGTGATCTGGATCGAAGATATTTTTGATGACGTGGGAGATGGTCAAAGCCAGCCCCTTCACCACTTCGAGCAGATACGCACTCTCGACGGTAGACATCTTTCGGCTGGGAACGGGGAGCGCCATTGTACTTCCTCAGGCCAGCATGGTTTCTTTGACGATGATCCACAGCGCGGCCAGAAAGAGATTGGCCAGCGCGAGGGGCAGCATGCGCTTCCATCCAAGGTCCATCAGTTGATCGTAGCGGAAGCGCACGATCGTCCAACGAACCCAGATGAAGAACCAGCAGCCGAACAGAACTTTCAGCGAGAAGGCGGTCATGTGCACCGCAAGCGCCACCAAGTCACCCCCCAGCTCCACACCGAGCACAGAGGTGGGGATGCCGGCCAGACCGGCGACACCCAGCCCCAGGTGTACCACCGCCAACCCGCCCCACAGCGCCGCAAAGAAGCGGGGCTCGCGGTGGCGGATATCGTTGGCGGGAAGGGCCTGGTAGAAGGCGCGGTTCCGGCGCTTCCAGGCGATGGCGGAGAAGGCGAGCAGCGGCGGTACCGCGCCCAGTCCAATCACCGCAAGCACCATGTCTGCGTGTTCGCGCAGGAAGGCGCCGTCCACGAAGGGAAGGCCGGTCGAGAAGCCACCGAAGAACAGCGTGGTGGTCACTGCGGCCGCCACGATCATGTTGGCGTACTCGGCCATGAAGAAGAGGGCGAAGCGCAGCGAGCTATACTCAGTGTGGTAGCCCGCCACCAGCTCGGCCTCGCCTTCAGGAAGGTCGAAGGGGGTCCGGTTGGTCTCCGCAAAGGCCGCGGTCCAGAAGAGCACAAAGGCGATGGCACCGGGAACCGAGAACACGTTCCAGTTCAGGAAGGCGCCATTGGGTGCCCACCCGACAATCTGGGCGTCCACGATCTCACGCAGGCTTACGCTGCCTGCCATCAGGAAGATGACCGCAGCAGAAAGCCCCATCGCCAGCTCATAGCTGACCATCTGGGCTGAGGAGCGCAAGCCACCCAACAGGGAGAACTTGTTGTTGGAAGCCCATCCTGCAAGCATGATGCCGTAGACCCCCAGCGAGGTCATGGCCAGCACGTAGAGCAGACCGCCGTCGATCTCGGAGACCCGCAGATCGATCTTGTGGCCCATGACCGTCAGGTAGTCGCCGAAGGGCACCACCACGAAGGTGGATAGCGCAACGGTCATCGCCACGACCGGCGCAATGAACCAGTAGAACCAGTTCACATGCCCGGGGACGATGTCCTCCTTCATGATCAGCTTCACGACGTCGGTGAGGCTGTGGACATGGCCACCGGCACGAATGCCGAGGATGTGCGCTCGATTGGGGCCCGGACGGTCCTGGATGTAGGCGGAGCCTTTGCGCTCAGCCCAGATCAGGAGGGGGACGATCTGCATGACAAAGGCCACCGCGAACACACACTTCGCGAGGACCACCAGGACGGGGAGTACCTCTTCCATGCTCATACCGCCGCTTGTACGTTGGTGGATTCAGCGGGCAGTGCCGCCAGCGGCAGGCCCCCTTGACCCAGAGATTTGAAGTCCATCCCCTTCATCCGCTCCACCGCCCGTGCAAGGCTGTTGAAGGCGGCGGCGGGCATGGCCGTTCCCGGTGCCCGACCCAGAGCGGCCCCGAGCTTCTCCAGCATCTGGTACGCGGGAAGCGCATCGCCCGCCGGGTTGACGGCGCGGCGAATCCGCTGCACCCGCCCCTGTCGGTTGGTGTAGGAGCCGTCCTGCTCGACGGTGTGCGCCACCGGAAGGGTGATCGCTGCCCGCTCGGAGGTATCGTTCTGGTAGGTGCCGAAGTAGATCACCGGCGGGAGGCTCATGCCGCCCAGACGATGAACCACGTCGTCCTGCAGGACGAGCAACAGCTTCAGCTCAGCGACTGCATCCTTCAACGCGGTCTTGTCGCCGACCTTGCCATCATGGGCGGCAAGGAGCCGCACACCGGCGCTGTTGGGGTTTTTGTCGCCGTCGATGAGCAGCTTGTCCGCAGGAAGGCCTGTGCTGTCGTTGCCATCCACCCAGAAGATCCGGGCGCCGGGCAGGTTGGCGCGCACGAGGCTCAGCAAGGCCCAGTTGGCCTCGTTGGTGGCACGGGTGCCGAGCACCACGCCCACCGAAGCAGCATTGCGGATGCGACGCACGACATCGGCAATCGCAGCATCCACGCCTACTTCCTTCTTGTCTACATGAGCGCGAAGCAGGCGCTTCAGGCTCATAACCGACTGGTAGGAGAGGCGACCGGGATCGCACATCCAGCTCTTGTTGACCGCATCGTTCCGCCGCGGGTTGTAGCGGAAGACCTCGCCCTCTTGATGGCAGACGTCGATGTTGCAGCCGGTGGCGCAGCCATCGCAGACCGAGGCGGTCTCGCGCAGGTACCAGACCCGACGGCGAAAGCGGAATTCTTTGTTGGTGAGCGCACCGACCGGACAGATATCCGCGAGGTTGCCCTGGTAGTGGTGCCCCAGACGCTCGCCCGGAAACAGGCCGATCTCGGTGTGGTTTCCGCGGTTCATCAGGCGCAGCTCGCCGGTGCCGGTCACCTCGTCGGAGAAGCGCACGCAGCGGGAACACTGCACGCAGCGCTCGGCATCGAGAACGATGAGCTCGCCGATATCCTGCCGCTTCTCCTTGGAGACTTTGGCATCGTTCAGGCGGGACTCGTACTGGCCGTGCTCCATGTAGTAGTCCTGGAGGCGGCACTCGCCGGACTGGTCGCAAATCGGACAGTCCAGTGGATGGTTCACCAGCAGGAACTCCTGCACCGAGGCCCGCATCTTCTTGACGGCGGGGGTGTCGGTCCGGATGGCCAGCCCATCACGGGCCTGCATGTTGCAGGCGATGTCGGGACCGCGACCACCCACGATATCCACCAAGCACATCCGGCAATTTCCGGCGACGCTCAGGTGCGGATGGTAGCAGTAGTGGGGGATTTCGATCCCGGCGAGACGGGCGGCCTCGATCATGTTGGTGCCGTTGGGCACCTCGATCTCGGTGTCGTTGATCTTGACCTTGGGCATCAGGCGGCTCCCTTGGCAGAAAGAGCACCGATCTTCGCCAGGAACTCATCCTTGAACTTCAGCAGGAAGCTCTGGACGGGCATCGCGGCGGAGGCGCCGAAGAAGCAGATGGTCTTGGAGTGGATGTTGTCGGCAAGATCCTTGAGCGTCGCCAAGTCTTCCGGCGTCGCATCACCATCGCACACGCGCGTCAGGATCTGATACATCCAGCCGCAACCTTCGCGGCAGGGGGTACACTGGCCGCAGGACTCGTGGGCGTAGAAACGCAGCAGGTTGGTGAGGGAATCCACCATGTCCGTGCTGTCGTCCATCACGATGAAGCCGCCGGAGCCCAAATAGGTGCCGGGACCGCCCTTCTCCATCGGGGTGGAGAGCATTTCGTAGTCGAAGGAGGAGCGCAGGACCTCTTCCTTGGTCATCACCGGCACCGACGAGCCACCGGGAATGACGGCTTTCAGGGTTTCAAAACCCTTGCCGCGCAGCATCCCGCCACACTCGTTCTCCAGGAAGTCCTTGAAGGGGTAGCCCAGCGCGATCTCGTATACTCCCGGCCTCTTGACGTGTCCAGACACAGAGATCAGCTTGGTACCCAAGCTTTTGCCGGTGCCGATGGCCTTGTAGGCATCAGCGCCATTTTCCAGAATCCAGGGGACCACGGCCAGCGTTTCCACGTTGTTCACAATCGTGGGCGCGCGCCAGGCACCTTCCACTGCCGGAAAGGGAGGCTTCAGCTTGGGCTGGCCCTTGTCGCCTTCCAGCGAGGAAATGAGCGCGGTCTCTTCGCCGCAGATGTAGGCGCCGGCACCCAGGTGGGTGTACAGGTCGAAGTCGAAGCCGCTGCCCTGGATGTTCTTACCCAGGAGTCCCGCGGCATAGGCCTCGGCGATCGCGTCGTCCAACCGCTTCTGGACGAACTTGAACTCGCCGCGCAGGTAGATGTAGGCGGTGCGCACCCCAAGCGCGTAGCCGGAGAGGATCATCCCCTCGATGAGCTGGTGCGGATCCTGCCACATAATGTAGCGATCCTTGAAGGTACCGGGCTCCGACTCATCGGCGTTGCACAGAAGGTAGACCGGCTTGCCCCCACGTTTTTCGGCGGGAGGCACAAAGGTCCACTTCATGCCGGTGGGGAAACCGGCGCCGCCACGGCCGCGAAGACCGGAGTCCTTGACCACCTGGGTCAAGGCCGCCGGCGTCATCGCAAAAGCCTTGGGAAGTCGAGAATAGGCACCGCGGGCGCGCACCACTTCCAGGCGATGCGAGCCTTCAATACCCCAATTGGCCGTCAGAATCTTCGGGTAGCTCATCTCAGGCCCTCGCCCCCGCAACGGGGTGTACCCACTCACTCACATAGGGCTGCGGCGGCACCTTACCGGCGCGGAACGCCGCGACAATCTGATCCACGGACTCCGGGGTCAGACGCTCGTAGAAGTCATCGTTGATCTGCGCCATCGGGGCCGATCCACAGGCTGCGAGACATTCCACGCGGAGAATGGTGAACAGGCCGTCGGCACTGTTGCCATGCTCGTCCACCTGGAGGGTCTTCTCCAGGTGCGCGATAATCTTGTTCGCGCCCACCAATGCGCAAGAAAGCGTGTGGCAGACCTGGATAAAATACTTCCCAGTCGGCTGCTTCTTGAACATGGTGTAGAAGCTGGCCACCGAGTGCACGTGGCTCGGAGGAAGGTCCAGGGTCCGCGCGATCAGGCGCATGGACTCCAGATCAATCCAGCCCCAGGTTTCCTGGGCGAGCCACAACAGCGGCATCACCGCCGCTTTTTTCGTCGGGTAGCGCGACAGGATCTGCTCGATCTGCGCCTGGTGGTCGGGGCTCCAGGCTCGGGGCTGCCCAGAGGAGGAAGCCTTGGGAACGCCACTCATCGGTCAAGCTCTCCGGCGATAATATTGATGGTACCCAGGGTTGCGACGGCGTCTGCCACCATCTGACCCTTCATGATCTTGGGGAAACAGGAGTAGCTGGCGAAGCAGGGCGGGCGAATCCGCACCCGCCAGGGCACCGGCCCCCCATCCGAGATGATGTAGTAGCCCAGCTCACCATTTCCGCCTTCGGTGGCCGAGTAGATCTCACCTTTGGGCGGCTGAACGCCGTGCATCACCAGCTTGAAGTGGTTGATCAGGCCTTCCATGGTGTTGTACACCTTGTCCTTGGGCGGCAGGGCCACCAAAGGATTCTCCAGGAGCACAGGGCCCGAGGGGATGGACTTGATCGCCTGCTCGACAATGCGACGGCTCTGCTCCATTTCGATGAAGCGGATCATGGTGCGGTCGTAGTTGTCGCCGCCGGTAAGAACCGGAACATCAAACTGGTATTTTTCGTAGCCCCAGTAGGGCTGGGCCTTGCGGATGTCGTAGTTCACGCCGGAGGCGCGGCCGACGGGACCAGTGCATCCGTGGGACACCGCCATCTCGTTGGAGATGACGCCGGTACCGATCATGCGGTCCATGAAGATACGGTTACGCGCAACCAGTGCATGAACGTCGCCAATCGCCTCGCTCAGCTCCTCCATCACGCGGAGGACATGGTCGAACCAATCGTCGGGAGCGTCCAGGCACACGCCACCGATGCGCGGGTAGTTCACCATCATACGCGCGCCGGTCAGCTCTTCGTAGAGATCGTAGATCTTCTCCCGGTAGTTGTACATGTACCAGAAGTTGGTCAATCCCCCGAGGTCCACCAGGTTCGTTCCAATACAAACGCAGTGGTCGATGATCCGCGCCATCTCGGAGGTGATCACCCGCAGCGCCTGAGCGCGAGGGGGGGCCTCCACACCCATCATCTGCTCGACGGCGTAGCACCAGGCATTCGAATTGTGGATGGGAGAGCAGTAATTAAGGCGCTCGGCGTAGGGCACCACCATCTGGTAGTACACCGTCTCGCACTGCTTCTCGTAGCCACGATGCAGGTAGCCGATCTCGCAGCCGATGTTGACGATCGTCTCCCCGTCGAGCTGAACCTGCAGGCGCAGGGTCCCGTGGGTCGCCGGATGGGAGGGGCCGATGTTCAGGGTGAGCAGATCGGTAGGAATGGACTGGACGTCGGTACCGCTATGGTGTTGGCTCATGCCCACTCCACCTTTTCGCAAAGGATCATCTCAGAGGGCCGAAGCAGCCTCTGGCGCCGGTTGATGGGGTAGTCCTTGCGCAGCGCGTGCCCCACAAATTCGTCGTGGCAGAGGATGCGCCGGAGGTTCGGATGATCGTCGAAGCGGATCCCGAAAAGATCCCATACTTCCCGCTCCATCCAGTTGGCTACCCCCCACAGATCCCATACGCTCGGCACCGAGATGCCATCGTCGGTCACCGCCACCTTGATGCGGATCCGGTGGTTCTTGGCCAGGGAATAGAGCTGATAGACCACCTCAAAGCGCCACTCCCGGTCGTCATCGCCGGGATAGCCAAGGTAGTCCACCGCCCCCACGTCCATCAGCCACGAAAAGTCCAGCTCCCGATCATCGCGGAGCCAGATCAAGACCTCCCGCAGGCTCTCGGGGCGGATGGTCAAGGCGTGCTGACCGGCAAAAGCGTAGGTAGAGAGAATCTTCTCTCCAAACTTCGCCTGTAGCCTCTCCACGATCTGTGCTTCGTCCATCTACGCTCCCTATTTCCAGTCGGCGGCCTTCTCCCGCTCGATCTTCTCCTGGATTTTGACCACTGCACCCAGCACATTCTCGGGACGCGGCGGACAGCCCGCCACATAGACATCCACCGGAATCAGCTCGTCGATGCCCTGGACCACGGAGTAGTTGTCGTAAAAACCACCCGAAGAGGCACAGGCTCCCATCGAGATGACCCACTTGGGGTTGGGCATCTGATCGTAGATCTGCTTCAGAACGGGGGCCTGCTTTTGGGTCACCGTACCCATCACCAGCAAAAGGTCGGCCTGACGCGGCGAAAAGCGCACCAGCTCCGCACCGAAGCGGGAGATGTCGAAGCGACCGGAGACTACACCCATAAACTCGATGGCGCAGCAAGCCGTACCAAAAGGCAGCGGCCACATCGAATTCTTCCGACCCCAGTTGATGACCTCATCCAGGGTGGTTGCAAGAAAGGGCGAGTTGACCTGAGATTCTAGTCCCATTCGAAAGCTCCCCGCTTGAGACAGTACAGCCACCCCATGAACAATACCCCGAGGAAGATGAGCATCTCAGTGAAGACAAAGAGTGCCTTCCCGTCGAGCACAAAATCCCGGAAGGTCACTGCCCAGGGATAGAGAAACACGGCTTCCAAATCGAAAAGAATGAAGAGGACCGCCACCAGATAGAACTTCACGCTGAAGCGCTGATGGACTGGACCCACCGAAGGCATGCCGCACTCGTAGAGCGCGGTCTTGGTCGCGGTGGGGCGATGCGGCCCGAAAAACTTGCTTAGACCCACGAATACGAGGCTGAAGACCACCGCGATGACGAGGGACGCAAGCAAGGGAACGTAGGGATTGACCACACGTTGCTCCTGAGCCGGGTGGAATACCCTGCTCGTGATGGCCCGCACCCTAATCCCTCCGCCCCGGTCCAGTCAACGGAGCCCGGTGACATCCATCGACAAAAGCTGGTGAATCGTGCCTTTCCCCATTTCGTATTTTGGACTACATGCCGTGAGATTACCGCGCGCCGCGTTTTTCGGGAGGCCCCGGGACGCACAAGGGCATAGGTCAGACCCGTGGAGGCGGGCGTGCGAATTCTCGGGCTGGACGAAGCTGGGCGGGGCTGCGTGTTGGGACCGCTGGTGGTGGGCGGCTTTGTGTGGGAGGGCGAGGATCAGGCGCCGCTTCGGGAGGTGGGGGCAGATGACTCCAAGCTCTTGACTGCGCCCAAGCGTGCAGAAGTTCGAGAAAAGCTGCAAAAACTTGGGGAAGGGCACGTCCGCAGGGTGGAAGCTACCGAGATCGATGCCGGAAACCTGAATGAGCTGGAGATCCGGTGCTTTCTGGACCTCGTCGCCTTCGTGAAGCCGGATCGGGTCTTTCTGGATGCGCCGGTAAACCCGCGCGGCATCCCCAAGTTGCGCACGCGACTGGTGCAGGAAAGTGGTGTTTCTGACTGGATTATCGAACCGAAAGCCGACGCCACCTATCCGGTTGTGGGTGCGGCCTCCATCTACGCCAAGCTCACGCGTGACGCCGCAATCGAGGCGCTGGGCGACGTTGGTAGCGGCTACCCATCCGATCCGGTGACGCGGAAGGTATTGAGCGATCTTCTTGCGAAAGAAGAGCCATTGCCGCCTTGGGTGCGCAGCCGTTGGGGCACGCTGGAAGTCCTGAAGCAACAGCGTTTGTTTTGAAGGCTTGGTAGCGCGCAATGCCGGGCAGGCGGCACGGGCTTGCTCCCGCCCGAAGCCCGTGGTAGGACCAAAGCTGCCGTAGCAGGCACAGGACGTGGGGCCATTGGGGCCCGCGAGGGGAAGCCGGTGTAATTCCGGCACGGTGCCGCCACCGTAAGCAGACTTTCGAGGCTGCGAGTCGGGTCACCTCACACGTTCTTCCCACCCACATCCCCGGTCCAGGGATGGGTGGAGCGTCCGAGGTGGTCTCGGCCTCCCCCCTGTCTAGTACCCCGGGGCGGAGTTTTATAATGCTTCGCCTGATTGTTCTTTTTTTCGCCTGTACACCCGCCAAAGAGTCCGCCGAGCCGGCGGAGAGCGCCGCGACCGACTCGCCCGCAGACAGCAGCACCGAGAGTCGCCCCGACAGCGACGACACCGCCGCCCCCGACGAGTCCTGGCCCTTCGTGGACGCGGTGGAATCCTACCTGCCCGGCGTTGGGGCCGGTTTCGGCCAGGACAAATTCCCCGAGGTGGTCTACGGGCCGCCAGAGTCCCCGGGGAACGGAGGGGGCTCTCTGGATGTGCTCTCCTTGGGCCAGGAAGGCTCGATCGTCGTGACTTTTCGGGGCGTCGATGTGATCGATGGCCCGGGGCCGGATCTGCTGATCTTCGAAAACCCCTTCGTGGGCTGGGCGGAAACCGGCGTGGTGGGGGTCAGCATGGACGGCCAGACCTGGACCGAGTGGCCCTGCGACGCCGAGAATGCGGCGGAGGGCTATCCGGGCTGTGCGGGGGTGGCCCTGGTGTATGCCAGCTCCACCAACGGCGTGGATCCCATCGACCCCGACGCGGCCGGGGGCGATCGATTCGACCTGGGCGACATCGGGGTGTCGCAGGCTCGCTATGTACGCGTACGCGATAGTGGGGCCAACAGCTACGATGGGGTGAGCGGCGGCGTCGACCTGGATGCGATCGCGGTGGTCAACGGGATGCAGCCGTGATCGCCCGGCGTCGGTTCTTGCACCTGTGTGCGGGGGCCGTTCTCCCTGCCTGTATCCGCCAGACCTCGATGGACACGCCGTCGACGGAAGACTCAATCGTCCCAGAGTCGGTGCCCACGCCTGGCCGCTGCGAGGACTCGGGCACCCTGGTGGACGGGTGGGTGGTGCTGCCGTTGGCAGACTACCCGGAGCTGCGAATCGTCGGAGGATATGCCTATATTGAAGTGCCGGATCGCTTGGTCAACGTCGTGGTGGTGCACGCAGAGGAGAACTGCTACACCGCACTGTGGCGCATCTGTACACACGGCGCCTGTGCGGTGGAATGGAGTGCCGAAAATCTACACGCAACCTGCCCTTGCCACGGATCCATCTTTGAAATCGATGGAGCCGTCCGTGTAGGGCCCGCCACCGAGGATCTCCGGGTCTTCCCTGTCCTTCGAAAGGGAGAAAGCCTGTATCTACAGCGTTGAGCTCAGGCGCGCGGCAGCAGATTCCCCACGACCGCTCCATCGCACACCACCACCTCCTCGTCCGTGTTGGTACAGAGTTTCCTGCTCTACGCTGGTGCAAGGTCGGGCACTGGCGGCCCCCGCTGCCGCTGCGCCAGGCGCCACTCGGCATAGCGCCCCTTAAGAAGGTTCAACGCCCCTCCCTCCTCCATGGTGCGTAGCCATGCGGCCGCGGGCTGAAGCACCTCCAGACGCTCGGTGGCCTGAAGCTCCCCGATAGCGGCCGCAGCCACCACCATGGAGGCCCCGAGCTCTCGGCCCAGCTTCCCAAGGCGTTCGGTCACGTCTCCCACCTCCTGCCCCCGGCTCAACCGCAGGCTCAAGAGCAGCAGCAGCGCGCCCGCAGCCAAGGGGGGCTCCTCCTTTTCCAGCAAGGCCGCCGCCCAGCCCAGGTGACCCTCCGCCGCGGTCCCAAAACCCGCATGCAAAAGCCACGCCCCGGCAAGCAGCGACAGGCGTCCCTGCTCGGCGTCCTCGGCGCGTTCGATGGCATCTTCCAGGATCTTTCTCGCTTCTCCGGTGTGTTCCCGCGCCACTTCCGCCATTGCACGCTCCCAGGCAGGCGGCAACGCCACCTCCACCGGGGGCAGCGTGCGAAGGTGGGCCCCCAAGGTGCAAAAGGCGGCACGGCGCAGCACCTCGGCACTGCCGCGTACGCCCATCGCTTCTGCAGAAAGGGAGGTAATTGGCGCAGGATCGTCGGTTCCTACCAGATCCTCCAACTCCCGACCCACCCGCACCAGACGGCGGGCCACTTTCTTGATCAGCTCGTCAAAAAGCGAGCATACCCCAGCCACTTGCCCCACTTCGGCCCAGGGTGACACGGCCAGAGCGGCGGTCGCCACTTCGGCCTGCGCCAGCCCCAAGGCCCCCAGCAGCGCGTTCATGCTGTCGAAGATCGGCTGCAGTGCCTCGTCGGAGTAGCCGCCCGTCGGCTCTTCGTCCCCGAAAAGGGACAGAAAGTGGGCGTCATGTGCGTCCAACTCAGGATCCTCCGACACCGGCGAAGGGGGCGGCTGCCAGAGATCGATGAGCGGCAACGGGGCCTGGAAGCTCGCGCGGGCCAGCACGGCGGCGGCCGCCGGATGCACCTCCTCCAGAAGGTCCACCTCGTCCGGCTCCCAGCGCTCCCCTACCAAAAACTCGAGGATAGCCGGTGCATTCAGGCGTCCTTCGGGTGCCAGTCGTTCAGCGGCCTGCTCCACCTGCGGGCGGGTCTGGCCATCCAGTCCCACCTCCAACAGGGGCTCCCAGCGTTCCCGATCCGGAAGCTGGAGGAGGACCAGCTCGCAGAGGGCGAGCACCCAGGTGATGGCGCCTGAAAATCCACTTCCTTCTGGAGCAAAGGGGTGGAAAGAGGCAGCGGTCGCCAACAGCTTGGCATCCGGCTGTTCGGCCCAGGTCTCCAACAGGCGCAACAGGCTGTTGCCGCGTCCATAGGCGTTGTCCAGGCGATTGAGATCCACAAGCCGCTCAAAGGAAAAGTGCGGGAGCGCGCAGCGATAGGGATGGCGCAAGCCCCGCTGCAGGATGCCGTCGGGGATCCCCGCCTCGCCGAGCTCCACCTCCGCCTCGCCGAAGTCCAGGCCCTCCTCTTCGCCGTCCTCGGCCGCCTCCACCTCCTCCAGCGGCTCCTCCTCGTCCGGATCGGGCAGCGAGGGCATCGGCCGCCAGCGCGCCCCCGCCGGCTGCGCCGACGCCCCCTCCCCATCGTCATCTCCACCAAAAAAATGCCCCATCGAGAAGGGAGAGCCCCCCGGCGTGCCCGCTGCATTGCTGAAGCTGGGCAGAACGCGCTCTACCCCGGACTGCTCCAGATCCTCCCCCTCGTCTTTCCCCTCCTCCTCCACTTCTTCCTGGGCGTCCTTCTGGGCAGCGTCGGCCGTGCTGGTGGCGGTTTCGCTGCCCCGGTTCAACAGGCCGGCCAGGGCCGCGTTGCCCATCATCGCCTGGAGCTGGGCCGCGGTGTCTTGCGACATCTCCGTCTTGTCGTCCATTTTTTCCAGCTTCTGCTGGGCTTCACGGAGCTTCGGATCGACGTTCCGATCCGGGGATGCCTTAACGGCGTCCAGCAGGGCCTTCGGGTCCTTTGCGTCCGGTCTACGCTGCTGAGTGATGGCCATGCGGCTTGAGATAACCCATCGTGCTACATCAGTACGACATGCCTCCCCTCTCCTCCTACACGCCCACCGGCCGCCAGCAGCTCGGACCCGCCTCGGACCTCCTCGAAATGCAGGACGCCCGCGGAGAGATCTTTACGGCGATCCGTTTCCACCCCGAGTATCGCTCTCACAACGCGATCAATTCGGCGCTCTTCGTCGTGCTCTCATTTTTGGAGTCCCCGATGGTGTCGGGGCTTTCCGATCTGGTCGCCTACGACCTGGAGGGCTCCACATTCCTGTATGCGACCGGAAAAAGCTGGTCCATCGCAGAGATTGTGCAGTTGCTGGGAGATCAAGGCCAGGCCGCTGGGCCCCGTGCCGCCGCAGAGCTGATGGCGGCGGCGGGAAATATCCTCGTTGAAGCGGCAGAGATTGGCGAGTCGGCGGGTGTGTACTCCCACGGAGGGCTCACCCCCTGGCGGGTGGTGACCAGCGCCACCGGAAAAGTGCAGATCATCGGGCATGCCCTTCCGCAAGTAGAGATTCTTGCGTTGCAGCAGGATCCCACGCGGATGCCCGGTGCGGATGCTTTCCGCTACTGCCCTCCCGAGCGACTGGATGGCCGGAAAGAGAACTTTTCCTCCGATCTCTTCGGACTGGCGCTCGCCGTTTTCGAGCTCGTGACCGGGAAACCGCTCTACAACGGCTTGGTGGACGAAATCCGCCAGCAGGCGGCCCGCGCCGAAACCGGCATGCGCCTGCAGCAAGCAGCAGAGGTGGTTCCGGAGCCGCTGCGCGCCCTGCTCCGGCAGGCCCTTCGCCCCACAATACCCGACCGTTTTCGCTCCGGTGGCGACTTCCAGACCGCGATGGACGCGGTGCTGCGCGCCCCCCTTCCGGGCCCATCGCTCAAGGAGATCATGCAGCGCGCAAGCCGGATTCAGCCCCGCGCGCGGCAGGAGCTCCAGGCGCAGTCCACCCAGCAGTTCAACCGCGACAAACTCAAGGCCTTCCTGGCGGAAGCGGGCGTAGACCCACAGGAGCTACAAAGCCCGGTACGCCGAACGGTAGAGCCTGCACGTCCGGCCGAGCCACCCCCGAGCAACCGCGTCACGCCCTTGGAGCCCCAGCGCACCGTGGACCCGGCCGTCGCCGCGCTGAGCGCCTCCGGCATGCGGCGCGCGGGCCCCCCCCCGGATCGGCGCAGCCTGCCCCCTGAGGGTCGGGAAGCAGAATCGCTCGCTGCCCTGCCCCCTCCCCGGACACCCCCCTCTCGCGCTACCGAAGTCCGGCCCCCGGACCCCTCGGCCTCCTCGGCTTCCCTGCGGGCAGGCCCCCCGCCCGCCCGTGCTGCCGAGCCCCCACCGGCCCGCGCCGTTGAGCCCCCGCGTCCCCCCGACGCGGGCCCCCCACGAGGCGCACGCCCCAACCCACGGCAGTCCATGTCCCTGGGGCCGGGAAGCAGCCTGTCGGGAGCCCCGACCGCCGAAGCTCCCCCTGAGGCCCCGCGCCCCCCCGAACCGGTCCGGCCGGCAGAGCCCATGCGGCCCCCCGTGGGCGTGGCCCGCACCCCACCGAGCCGCCAGAGTCTCGAACCCCGACCTCCCTTTGCGGACCCCCTGCCGCGTACGCTGCCCCCTCCCCCGGAGGCACCGGCGCGGCCCCCGGCGGCGTCGCCAACCCCCGCCGAACCCCCGCCCCGCCCCCCCGGCCTGCCGCCCCCGCCCCCCGTTGGAACTGCCGGCGGTGGACTGGCGGATCTGCTGTCGATGGTGCAGCCGGCAGCGCGGCCTGCCGCGCCCACAACGCCGCCCCCCCCGCCCCCCTTCGGCGGGCTGCGCACGTTGAGCCCTGAGGCGACTGCTGCCCGCACCGTAGCTCCAAGCACTCCACCTTTGCCTGGCGGAACATCAGCAAACATTTCTGCGCCTCCGACAATCGTACCCACTGGCGTCCCGACGTCGCCACCCCTCAGCCCTCCCGCACCGCCTGTGCCGGCGGTGCCCGCTGCGGCGGCCCCCGTACCGGCGGCGCCGCCGAGTCCGCCTCCCGTCCGTGCGCCCGGGCCGATGCCGGCCCCGGTGGCGACCGACGATCCCGCGCCTGTGCCGATGGTCTTTTCCTCCTCCCTGGCAGAGCCACCGACCACCAGTGCCCCCGCCACTCCACCGGCGCCGCCCTCGCTCACCGCGCCCGCCACTGCGCCACGTCCGGCCCCCATCAGTACCGCGCCACCCGCCAGTGCACCCCGCCCGCCGCCCACGGCGCCGACGGCTCCACGCACACCGGTGGATGAACCCGAGGTCACCGCTCCCGAAGCCAAAGTGGACGCGGACCAGACCCGTGTGATGCCGCTGCGCGCCGCTGCGCCGCCCGCGCCGCCGCGGCCAGTGCCGACGGCTCCCCCCACCCCGGTGGCCCCCGTCGCAACGCCGGCTCCAGTAGCCTCCGTCGCAACGGTGGCGCCGGTGGTGCCACCGCAGGTCGTGCCGCCGCCAACCGCTCCCGCCGCGCCTGCGCCGCGCCTGGGACGCCACCGCGTCGCCGACAATCCACGCCCGACGACGGGCGGAAACGTGGGCACCTATAAAGTGTCTCGCGCCCCTGGTATGCCGGTCCAACAGTATCGACTCCCCACCGGCGCCACTCTCGCCGAAGCCGCAGCTACGCTGATCGGGCGCATGATCCCTGCCCGGGTGGGCCTGGATGGCCGCCTGCTGGGCTGGTACCGCTTGGGAGGGAGCAACGGCCCCCTGCCCGCTGATTTGAAGCTGGAATCTGTTTCTCCCGATGAAGTTCTCTACCTTCACTTTGTACCCGGCCGAAGCCTGTGGGCCAGTGTGGAGACCGCCGAGGGGCAACGCCTGCGCACCCCCGTGCATACAGCGGTGCCGATGTCCTGGCTGGTGGATGGCGCGGCCGAGCTGCTGGATCTGCCCGCCGGAGACTGGCAGATCTTCCTGGACGGGGTGATGCTCGGGCCGCACCACATTTTGGAGGATCGAAACCCCGGTGGGGAGCTGCGTCTCGTTCTGAGGCGCACATGAACGGTTTGGAACGTTGGGATATAATTCTACGTTTTATTGATGGCCCCCTGGCAAGCAGGGGGGATCTGGTCCTGTTGGGGCCCGCCATCCACGTCGGTGCCAACCCGGGGCCCGACGGGCTTCGGCTGGAGGGCTACCGGGGGCTGGATGACCGGCAGGCGGTATTTACGGCCTACAACGGCGCATCGGTCAGTGTGGCTCCCATCGGGAAGTTGCAGGTGCGGGTATCGCCGCACGAGCATGTGAACTGGAACGAAGTGCAGCCAATCCGAGGGGCCGTGTACCTCTCCAATGGCGACGCCATCCACCTGGGTCCACCGGGCCGAGGTGGTACCTGTATTTTTGTACGAGCCCAGCGCGTGGGCGAGTGGCAGCGTGGCGCCATCACCTCGGGTGGTCCGGGCGGGCCCGGCGTCGACCCGACGAAAAACCGCCCGTCTCAGGTAAAACAGATCAAGGTGAACCGGGGGATTCCCGTTTGGCTCATTCCTACGATGATGGGGATGCTCTTCTTCACCACCATGACCGTGGGAATCCTGGGCTTCGCGATCCTGTACGACCCGCCCAAGCCACTGGGACCATCGGTAGCAGGCCAGGAATTCTTCGACGTCCATACCCAACTCGACGAGTACCTGGCCACCGAGGTCAATGCGGTCAAGATCGACGGCTCTGAATTCAAGGGGGTAGAGGCGGCTTTTGAGATCTTCCTCATGCGCGACAATGCGCGGGCTGCGGGCTGGTCCAAGCTGGAGGACGACCAGAAGCTCTGGGACCAGAACCTGCTCGCGTGGGTCAAGCGCTCGGTCGGCGCCCACGCCAAAGCCTACCGCTTCTGGCGCCGCCTGGATGAAGTGGCCGGCAGCTATGCCCATGTGCTCGGGGTGATGCGCAAGAATGGCCTGCCCGATGTGCTGGCGGCCATCCCCTACCAGGAGAGCGGCTACCAGGGATTGATCAAGGGCAACCTGGTCTGTGCCTCTGGCTACTGGCAATTCTTGCCGGAGATCGCCCACCAGGCCGATGTGCCGATTCGGGACTGCCGCATCCGCGGGCGCCCCGACGTGTGGAATCCGGACAAGGCGCCCCCCATCGGCGTCATCAAGAACGCCATCTACATCAATCGGGGTTCAAAAAACCTTGGTTGTCTCATCGAAAAGTGTGAGGTAGATCAGCGGGCTGACCTGGACGCCTCCACGGATGGCGCGGCGAAGTTGCTGCTGAAAGCCTACGAGGACAGCGATCTGCGGTCTTCCGGGGCGGTGGTGCAGATGGTGATCGCCTCGCACAACGCGGGCTACGACAATTCGCCCTATACGCCAGGCAACCACAAAAATTCATACAACCTGCGCTGGTCCTATACCAACTGGCGCAACAAGGTGCGGAAAGGTCAGCCTCGTAATCCGGACTTCATCGGGGCCAACCTGACCTGCACCGTTCGGCCACCTTCGGAAGAGGGCTATGACCCCAATGCCCGCTGCAGCTCCGAGGCCAGCTTGGGCTTCGAGACGCAGCACTACATCCACATGATCATCGCGCAGCACATCCTCGCTGCCTGTTTTTATGGGCTGAACTACCCGAATACCGAAGAGTTCACCCCCTATGCCGAGCTGGTCACCGGCGGCTACTGTGAGTCCTTCAACATTCCCACCCGCGATGAACTCAAGAAACATGGTGGATGAGGCATGAATTGGCGCTCTATTATTCTGCTGCTCTGCCTTCCCGTTTTTGGGGTCGGAGCCTGCTCTCTCACCGTGTTGGAGGATCTCGCGCCGTCGCGTGGGCAGGTCATCACCAACACCAAGTACCCGGACAAGCTGGCCAATCTGGTCTTCGTCAAGCCCAACCGCGCCGACAACTTCAAAGAGATGGGCTTTGACGAGCCGGAAATCGAGGCCATCATCAAGAAAGTCAGCCAGATGAGCCAGGAGTATCAGGTCGAGGCGGACGCCGGGAACAACATCATCAAAAAACGGCTGGAAGACGCGGACAACCAGGACTATCTTCAGACCTCTCTTTGTCGGGCGGAGCGGGTACCCATCCGCTACGCGGCCATGCGCTTTCTCGTAGTGAAGGACAAAAGCGGCTCGTTAAAGCCCATCAACTTTGGGTCTACCGACAAGTTGGAACCGCAGGAATGGTACGAAGAAGCCGTGATCAAGGAGGTCCATGCCGCCGCCGATCTCACCGCCAAGCCCGCCACCGATGCCACGCGGATGGCCTTCGCCGCCATCCTGTCCGGCAGCCAACAGGCGCTGATCCAGCGGGACTTTCCCTACGGCAGCGACTTCCTGGGGGGCGGCTGGTCCTGGCCGGGTGTGAAACAAAAGTACCCCGGAATTGAGGAGCGCACCCTCACCTGGGCGGCGTTGCTCCACCTGGTCGCCGAAGTTGCATTTGGCGATGCGGGAATCTGCAACGAAGGAGGCTGACCTGTTCGCCAAGACGGGCACAACCGTTCGATTCGCGGTATAGTCCGCTCGCTGGCCCGGGGGCGATGGCCCTTGACCCTCGGGGACGCTGCTGACGGGCTGGAGAAGGACTTCATGGAACCGAGGCGCCGATTCCGCTTCCTCCGGGAGATCGCCCAGGGCGGTTTCGGGAAAGTGTACCTCGCCGAGATGGTCACCGGGGATGGCTTCTCTTCTGTTGTTGCAATCAAGCTTTTGCACGGGCGATGGCTGGACAACGACGAGATTGTCATGCGGTCGCGCGACGAAGCGCGCCTGTTGGGCCGCATTCGGCACCGCAACATCGTGCGGGTGGAGGACCTGACCGCCATCAGCGGTCAGTGTGCCATCGTGATGGAGTACCTGGAGGGCGTGGATCTCAAGACCACGGCAACCTGGCTGCGCGAGCACAACCTCCCCTTCCCGCGCAAGAGCATCTTCGAGATCATCGGTGCCATGGCCGCGGCGCTCGACGCCGCCTACAACCACAGCCCGCTCCAGGGTGGCGCCCCACTGCGGGTCATTCACCGCGACATCAAGCCCAGCAACGCCATGCTCACCGCTGAGGGTGAGGTGAAGGTGCTGGATTTCGGTACTGCGCGCGCCAATTTCGAAGATCGGGAAGCCAAAACCCAGGCCCTGGCCTTCGGATCGCAGGCCTACATGGCGCCGGAGCGCATGTTGGCCGAGCCCGATGCCCCCGCGGGCGACATCTTCAGCCTTGGAGTGACGCTCTACGAGCTGCTGACGCTGAAGGCTTTTGGCAAGATCTACCTGCGGGAAGAGAAGTACGACGCCACCTTGGAGCAGCGCCTGACCGAAGTGGACGAGCGCGGGCACCCGGTGGTGGACATGAGCCCGCTACCCGAGGATATTCGCCGGGAAGCCCACGACTTTTTGCGGGCCATGCTGGCCTATGAGCCTACCCAGCGCCCACCGGCTTCGGAAGTCATCGAGAAGATGGAGCTGCTGGCTGAGCATGCGCGGGATGCGGGTATCAAGCGCTTCGCGCGCGAACGCGTCCGCGAAATCATGGCCTCCAACCAGGTGGAAACCGACCCCAACGACCCACTTACCGGCTCGATTGTGGTGGAGGACAGCAGCTCCTTCGGTACCCCCCCTCCGGACCTGACCGGCCCACGGCCCAAGCCCGCCGCGGTGGAAGAGCCCGAAGACGATGTCTTCAAAGCGCCACCAGAGCTGGTGGAGCCACCGCCGACGCCGCCTGCGCTGACCACGAGTGGCCGCAGCATCGCCGCCCGCTTCGAGGCTACGCGGCAAGAGACCAGCGCACCGAAAAGTATCAGTGGCGCGCGCGCAAACCGCCCCGCCGAGGTCCCACCCGAAGCTGCACTGCCACCCACCCCGCCCGAGAACCTGCGCGCCAACCCCACGGTGCGCACGTCGATGGACCTGCCGCCCCCGCGCGAAGAGCCCATCAAGCGGCCAGAAGCCAGGTCTGAGGAGCCCAAGCCGGCGCCCCGGGTGGACCCTCCCCCGCGCGCCGAGCAGCGCACCGTCTTTGTTCCCATGCCTGCCGAGGCGCCGCGGCCCGAGCCCGCAAAGGGTGGCATGGGCGGCAAGATCCTGGGCGCCTTGGCGGGCGTTGCTGTGGTCCTGGCCCTGATGGTGGGCGGTGGCTATTTCGCATTGACCCGGATGCAGAGTTCCCCTCCGCCGCCGGAGACGCCTCTGGTGCCAGTCCCCGCAAAAAATGTGCTTCCAGCAGGAAGCTCTGCTCCAGACTGGAGCCCCGTCACCGCAGGGAAAGCGGCGGTGGTGCTGACGGTGCCCGACGCGGTGACCGGTGTGGAGCTCAGCTCTGTGACCGGCCTCAAGAAAGAGTGGGACGGAAGTGGCTACTTCAACCTTCGGGATCTGAGCCCTGGCACATTGCGGTCCAAGGTCACCCCCAAAGGGGGCGGCTCTGCCCTTCGCGCTGAATTCAAAG
Organism: Alphaproteobacteria bacterium; assembly: GCA_040376425.1. Classification (GTDB taxonomy): domain Bacteria; phylum Myxococcota_A; class UBA796; order UBA796; family SXON01; genus CAITDR01. Next base: position 107,127 of record JBEIQS010000006.1, read on the forward strand.
CAGAGGAAGGCAAAACCTGCCTCTATACCTTCCGTTCTACGGAGTGGGAGAAGACGGAGTGTCGATGATCCTCAGCCTCTGTTTGTGGAGCGGCGTCTGGGCCCAAGAGGCGGACTTCTCCACCAACCTCGCTGCCGCAAAAACGGCGATCCTGGCCAAAGACTGGGCTTCCGCACGGGCTGCGCTCAGCAGCGCGGAGACCTTGGCTCCCAAAGCCGCCAACCTGCTCTCCAACCCCGACCTGGCGCGGCTGTACTTCTGGCAGGGCGTGGTGGACTACCGGGAAAAGCAGGACATCGACCTGGCCATGGCGTGGTGGCGAAAAGCCCTGGTGATCTCTCCGGGTTTTGCGCCCGATACCGAGACCTTGCCGGAGTCCGACCCCCAAGATGTCTTCTACGCCCTCGCCGAAGAGCAGCGGGGCAAAGAGCAAGTGGCCCTGGGCCTGCCAGAAGACCCGGGCGACGTCATGATTTTTGTCGACGGCAAGCGCTATGAGCCCTTCGACAACATCTACCTGGGCAACCATTTCATCCAGCTCCGCTGTGGCGACGGCAGCCTGACCGGTGCCTGGTACAGCTTTGGCACCCCACCTCCGGATTGGCTGGCCCCCTGCAACGGCGGCAGCTACCCCGCACTCGTCGCGGACAGCAAGGGCAGCAAAGGCAGCAAACCCCCACGCGAGCCCAAGCCGCCCCGCGAGCCCAAGCCGCCCAAGGAAAAGCCCGAGCCCGCCCAGGCCAACAACGAGCCCAAGCCGCCCAAAGAGAAGCCCGAGCCCGCCCAGGCCAACAACGAGCCCAAGCCTCCGCGCGAGCCCAAGCCTCCGCGCGAGCCCAAGCCGGCCCGCGAACCCAAAGAGGGCGGCGGAGTGGACATTCCCGGGCTGGCCATCACCGGCGGCGGTGCGGCGTTGATTCTGGGCGGCGTCGCCACCAACTTCCTGATGGTGAATCCGGCCTGGTCCGAGATTCAGGCGGCCAATGCCTTCCCCGGCACCGTGACCCGGGCCGAGGCCGACGCGATGGAGGGACGCTTCAACGGCGGGCGCTTCGCCACCATTGGACTGATGGCCGCGGGCGGCCTGCTGGCGGGTACGGGTGTGGTCATCACCCTGGTGGACACGCAGGTCAGCTTCATGCCCGGCGGGTTGATGCTGAGCGGAAAGTGGTAGTGACTCTGCAGTGAGTCACTACGCCACATCCTCCTGAAGCCCAGCCACCGTCGCCAGGGCGATGGTCACTCCCCGGCGGCTTCTTCTGCAGGTTCATCCGGGACGGGTGCCTCTTCAGGCTTTGTCCCGGCGGGCGCGTCCGGCGCCTCGGGTTTGGCCTTCTTGTCCTTCCCCACCGGACGCACGGGCAGCTTTGGCTTCTTGGCCGGCGGCTCTTCGTAGGGGAAGAGGTTCTTCTCCCAGGTGAAGTCCTTGGGCTTCAGGCTCAAACGGCGGTCGCGGCACTCCTCCGCCTTGCGACGGGCCCAGGAGCGGCGCGCATCCACCTTGACCGCGGCCGAAAAGGCCCGGAAGGCGCCTTCCCAGTCCCCGGAAAGGGCGCGGGCATCACCGATGGCCTCCAGCTGTTCGCCCAGGGGCGTCACCGCAGCCAGCAGGCGGTCGTTGTTATGGTCCAGACGCCACGCCAACATCAACGGAACCGCCTTCTCCTCTGGATCGGTCAGCTTCGCCGCCCGTTCTACCAGGCAATGCACCATCGCTGTGGTCCAGCGCGGTTCCCGCTCGTCATGCCACTTCACATCGCGCAGGACATGGCGGCGGGCCGTACGCCAGCCCTCCTCCGACGCCTCGCAGTCCCCGGCCCCGGCGCGGGAGACAGCCAGATCCAGCACATCTGCCGCGCGGCGATGGGCCTCTTCAAAGCTGACGATCTCCACTGTGGTGCCGAGCTGGACCTCGCCCACCATGTAGCGGGCCTCGTCGGCCACCTGTTGGCTGGGAATCACTTCCCCCAGGCTCTCCGACAAGAGCACCAACCCGACGGACCAACGGCCCAACGGCATATCCTCGGGAATGGGAACTCCCCAGCGCCCGTACACATGCTCGTCAGCCTTCCACTTCTCAGCTTTATACCAGTCAAAAGCGGGAGATACCTCCGCCGAGTGTACCTCGCCCTGCTCGTTGTAGAGGAAGACGTGAACCCGGAAGTTCTTCACCGAATTGGCAGTCCAGGTGGTGTCCACATAGAGCCTGCCGCCCGGCGCCACCTGCGGAGCGGGGATATCCCAGCCTTCCAGAACCACTTCTCCCGCACGCGGCACCGGGGGAGCACCGGTACCCGGCGCGGGCCAGCCGCCATCCGGGACCGCCAATCCCTCCGCGCTGCCCTCGGGCGCGGGCGCGACCTCTTCCAAAAGAGCGCGTCCAAAGCGAATCCAACGGTCAGGAGGACCGCCGTAGGTCTTGCCAACCACCAATTCCTTCCGAATGTGGTTGCCAACATGAAGCGTCCGCCCGCCGGTGGGGTAGCCCGGAATCTCCAGGTAGTCCTCTTTGAAGCCCGGCTGATCGGTGACCCGGGTGGAGCGCGCCCAAGCACCGTGCACATGCGCAAAGTCCGGACGATACTCCGCCAGAATATAGTCTTCAGTAAAGGCTTTCTGCCAGTCATGGCGGGCTACAGGCACATCCACCAGACCGGCGAGGTCCAGAATGGTCCAGTCGGTGTACCAGAGGTGCGCCCCCATATCCACGTCTAACAAAGTCACCTGGTCCAAGCTGAGCTTCTTCTGAACCCCCGTCATGTAGCGGACCCGTTGGTGCACATCGCGCACCGCAGTCTCCGCATCCAGAACAAAGTCATAGGAGTGGGGGATGTTGGCACACATCAACGCGAAAGTGCCGACGCCCGCGTAGAGCACCGCCGCCGGATATTGGCCAAGGATGCGCTTTTCCGCCTTGGGAATCAGCTCGGCCAGGGCATAGAGCCCCACCCCAATCAGGGTGAACTGCGGCACCGTGGCCAGCGAGAACCAGCGGAAGCCCTTCATCCAGTCGCCACCGGAGAAAATCTGGAAGAACAGGGCAGTACACCAGGTGGCCCACAACATCGTGCGGGCTTCCCAGCCGCGGTAGCCCATGGTGGCCAGGCCGGTGAACAGCCCAATACCCAGGATGTACCACACCCGAATGTTCACCCAGTTGGTGCCCAGCCAACGAACGGCCGGGTTCTGAAAGGAAGCCGGGATCCCGGCCTTTCCATCCCAAAGCACCAGGATCGCCAAGCCGACCAGAAGGACGTAGCCCACGGCGCGCCGAAGGCGGTCCATGCCCAAAGTCGCCATTGCCAGCGCAGGGGCAGCGAAAATAATCCCGTAATTGAGCATATATTCGCGGAACTTCGGCCAACCGCCGCCGCCCCAATTGAAGGGGCGAAAGGTCTTTTCCTTCGCGTAGTAGGTGTTCGGCCAAATCCAGGCGAAGTAGTCATAGCGCCAGGCTTGGTAGGCCGCAAAGGGAAGGACCAGGAGGAGAATCCACAGCAGAAGGGCAACCCAACCTCTCCAGCGTTGCGTTGCGCCGGGCTTGAAGGTGGCCCAAAGGGTCACCGCCACCCGTCCCACCAGCCCCACCGCCGCATAGGCCACGCCCTCGGGGCGGGTCAGGCACAGCCCCAGCCAGGCCAGTGCCGACCAGGGGAAAATACGGTTGTCCTCGCTCTCGCGGATGGTGGCATAGATTCCCAACGCCAACAACAGGTTGAACAGGGGATTTTCAAGGCCCGACGCGTTCCAGAGCACAAACTGCGTGGAGCCCGCCAACAAAAATGGCCCCAGCAGTGGCGCCGCATCCAGCTCGCCGGGACGAACCCGCCGGCCGATGAGGTAGGACAGCCACATCGTCATGATGCCGAAGACATAGCCCAGGATCTTCGAGGAATACCAGACCTCTGCGCCCAACCACCAGGTGAAGCCGATCAGCGCCGTCCACAGGGGATTGGAGTAGCCCTCAATGCGCTCGCCACCCGCAAAGGGCACCAGCCCCTCTCCTTGGAAGAGGTGTCTTCCGTAGGAAAAGGAGATGGCGCTATCTTCAATAAAAAAAGGCTGCGGCCAACAGAAGGCCACATAGTGGATAGAATAGAGGGCCACCGCCAGGAGAAAGAAGGAGAGGTGGCGCCGCTCCTGAGGGGTCTGCTCCATAAGCCAGTCAGAGACCTGAGCCCGAAAGCGGGCGGTTGCAGACATGCTACATCGTCTTCTTGACCGCACCCTCAGCCGCCGCCTTTTGAGCGGCCATCTGGCGCTTCATCTCGTCAAGCTGGGAACGGGCGGTAGAATCCGCAGTTTTTTCTTTGATTTTCTTGAGACGTGCATCCAGGGACTCCCCTTGGATCTCGGATCCCACATCGGCCTGGGCCTGAAGCTGGGAGATATGCTCGCGCACCCCTTCCAGCGCCTTGATGTCCGCATCAGTGGACAGGCCCTCCAGGCTTTCCTGGATTTTGATGCGCGCATCCGCCGTGGCCTTCTTGGCCAGCATCTCATCGCGCTCGCGCTTCAGCTTGTCGATCTCGCCCTTGAACTGGACCAGCGCATTCTTCGCGTCGTTCGCCTGCGCCTCGACCTTGACCTTGTCCGCCTGGAGGCCCTCAATGGCCTTCTCCAGTTCATTTTTGCGCTGTAACAGAATCAGCGCCACCTCGTCGTCGTTGGACTCCAAGGCGATCGGGAGCTGCTGGTTGACTTCCTTCAGCTCCTTCTCTTTGCCCTCCAGTTCCGCCGTCACCTTATTGCGAAGATACACGATCCCGCCCACGGCCTTCTTAAGCTCGTGGTGCTTTTTGATACGCTCATCGATCGCGGCTTCGTACACAGCTTCAGGGTTCGCCTTCTCCCGATCGGAGATCCACAGGCTCCAGAAGCCATTCCAAAGGTTGGAGATACGATCAAAGAAGGACATAGACAACCCCACAGGATCAAGGGCCCTGTTAGCCCGAATCTGGGTCCCGCGCCAGACAGGCCGAAAGGGGCGTGGCGTGTTATGACGACGACGATGTGGTTCTTCCTTTTCTCGGGACTTCAGGCGGCGGCGCCGGTAGCAGAAGCGGGCCTTCCGCTTATGGCCTACGTCGGCAACGTTGTGGTGCTCAACGGATCGGCCTCCAGCGACGAAGATGGCGATCCACTTGGCTTTGAGTGGACCCAATATTCCGGACCGCCGGTAGAGCTGAAAAAGGCGGATACCGACGGGCCGGAGTTCGAGGTCGAGAAGCCCGGCACCTACCGCTTTGAGCTGGTCGTGACCGACGGGGTGTTGGACTCCGACCCCGATATGGTGGAAGTTGTCGTTCCGGACACCTTGATCGACACCGGCTACAGCAAGGGATGCAACCAGGTAGGGGGCTTCGGCCCGGCGGCCCTGGTGGGTCTGCTGGCGCTGCGCCGCCGCCGCTAGCAGATGCAGGAGGCGCTCCAACAGCGCCTGGACGCGCTGCTGAAGCAGGACATCCGGGTCTACCTTTCGCGGGATCCGCTGCGTTTTCCCAGACGTTTTTCGGAGCCGGCGGACCAGGAGATTGTGGGGCTGCTGGCCGCCATGCTGGCCTACGGACGGGTGGAGCTTTTCGGGCCGGTGATCGAGAAGATCCTGGTGCAGATGGGCGAAAAAGGCGGACCAAGTAGCTTTGTGGACAGCTTCGGTCCCGAGGAGGAGGAGGCGCTCCGGCCGATCCTCTACCGGTGGAACCGGCACCCCGACTTTTCCCTGCTCTTTCGCCTGATGCAGCGCATTCGCCAGGACTTCGGCAACATTGGCGGGGCTTTTGAGCCGGGTCCTCCAAAACAAATGTTGGGCGATGGCATCGAGAGGCTGCGCGCACGGGTGAGCCTGCCCATGGCGCAGTGGAGTGCGGGCTTCCGGACCTGGCTCCCCTCCCCCGAGGACGGCAGTGCCTGCAAGCGCTGGTGGCTCTATCTGCGCTGGATGGTGCGCCGGGAGACCCCCGACCTGGGCATCTGGACCCACTTGAACCCCGCCCAGCTCCTGACCCCCGTGGATACCCACGTCAGCCGCATCGGGCGCCTGGTGGGGTTGACCGGACGGAAAGACGCAGGCTGGCGTACCGCCGAGGAAATCACCGCCTCCTTCGCTAAACTTTGCCCATCCGATCCCGTTCGGTACGACTTCGCCCTGGCGCATTTGGGCATTTCGGACGGCTGCGCCGGTCACCATGTGGAGGAGATCTGCAGCCTCTGCCCGCTGCAAGCGGTGTGTAAGGAGGGGGTGGGTTAAGCACGCCGGATGTTGTGGCTCTCTATCGCGCTCGCCGCCCCGGCCTCCATCACCCCGTCGACCGCGGAAAAATCCAAGCTGGATGTCGGTGAAGTGGTGGTTCGCGCCACCGTGGACGAGCACGGCAGCGACGCGCTGGGATTGGTTGTAGTCAAGACTACAACTCAGAAACTATGGTCCGCGATCCTCGATATCGACGCACGCCTGACGGACAGCAACGACCTGAAGGCAGCGGTGATCTACGAGCAGCCGAGCCGATGGGACTTTGCGGTCCGCTACACGGTGAACATTTTGGGCTGGGGCGGAGACTTTCACATCCGCTATCTCTGGAACGAGGCCGAAAACTGGTGCACCTACAAGCTGGATCCTGCTCAGGAGAATATCCTGCTTCTGGCAGAAGGCTCCTACCGTGTGGATGCCTATGGCGACGCCCAGCTCCTCACCTACCACACCCGCAACAAGACCAAAATCTACACCCCCGAGTGGGTGCAGAAACGCATCGCCGCCTCCTCCATGGGCAGCCTTCTGGACAAGCTGAGGAAGCGGGCCGAGGCGTTGTAGCTCCTTTTTGACGGGTCACTCTTGACCCGTCAAAGCAGGCCTCCACCGCTCAGTTGCAACCGCTCGCGGTACAGGTCACGGTACGATCCTCTCCGTAGGACACGGCGGTCATCGTCGTCCCAGCGATGTCGTTTGGCGAGTTATTATCTGCGCCGGAAGAACCGAAGTCGCAGGTGGTCGCACTCAAAGACCCCGTGCCGCCCAGGTACACCGCTCCGCCTGCGGTGGTGGCCGAGTTCCCATGGAATCCCGCATAGGCGGTGGTACTTCCACGGCATTCCAACACCCCGTCAAAGACGTAGGCGCCCCCGCCCCGTCCCGACGCGCTGTTGTTGGTCACCTGGGTGCCGCCCATCAACAGGTAGCCGCCCCGCTGCCCGGTGTTGAAGGAGTCCCCGACCGCGATCGCGCCACCGTTGTCGTCGCTGTTCCCGCTGATAATACAGTCTTGCAAGGTCAGGTTTGGCGTGGTGGCATCCCCCTGGCTGGCCGGAGCCGTCGTCAGGCGCACGGCCGCACCATAGGCCGTGCTGTCACCCACCGCCCCGGTCAGGGTCAAACCCACAAGCGCCACATTCGAGACGTTACCTACCGACACCAGCGGACCGCTATAGGTCCCATTTCCAGAAAGTACCGTCGAGCCGGCCCCATGAAGACCATTCACCAAGATGTCCCTGGATCCAGAAGCGGAGAAGCTGAGCGGCTGATAAAATGTCCCGCGACAAACCTGGATGATCAGATCCTGGCCCGCCACTGAGCTGGCGGTGATCGATGCGGTGCTGGTGTTCCAGGTCAGGTTGGTCGCCACGCCTGCGGAATTGATCTGCGAAACCAGACCGTCCTCGTCGCTGTCCACCCAGCCGGTGTTTGCGCAGTCGTTCGCCTGCAAGTCACAGATTTCCAGCGCGCCCGGGTACACAAACTCCTCGTCATCGTCACAGTCGGTGGAGTCGGTGACTGGATTGACCACCTGATCGTCGTGACAAGTTCCCTGCTCGGTGCTGTCGCCATAGGTGTCGCCGTCTTCGTCGCTGTAGTACAGGGTCAGCCCGTCATCGACGGCGCCGTTGCAGTCATTGTCCAGATCGTCGCACTCCTCGGGATTGCCGGGGTAGCGGCTGCGACGGGTGTCGTCACAATCTGTATTGTCGGCTACATAGCCGTTTGGCTGGGTACATGCGGGCGTGGAATCGGCGGGATCGCCGTAGTCGTCCCCGTCGTCATCGTCGTACCAGGTGAGCGCGTCTGCCGCACTCGTCTCGTTGGTGGTGCTGTCGCAGTCATCGTCGTAGGCCGTGGCGCAGAGCTCTGGAGCGCCCGGGTAGACGGCGGGAAGGTCGTCGTCGCAGTCATCGTCCGGGTTCGCGGTGGTCAGGATGGTGTAGGAACCGGAGACATCGCACCAGCAGCCGATGTCCGACTCCTCCCCGTAGCCGTCCGCGTCGGCATCTGCGTAGTAGTTGGTACAGGTGGTGGCGTTCTGCTCGTTGAGCTGGCCGTTGCAGTTGTCGTCCACCGTCGGGGTCTCGCAGTGCTCCGGCTCGATGCTGCTGACGGCCGCATCGGAATCCGCACAGTCCAAGCCGCCATAGCCGCTGCGGCGATCGCCGTCGTAGTCCTGATCGTAGTCGTCCCAGGCGTCGCAGTCCTGGTCCACGCCGTCGTACCAGATCTCCGCGGCCGCC
>JBEIQS010000250.1:0-7925 GCA_040376425.1 Alphaproteobacteria bacterium
ACCGGCAATGTGCTCAGCAGCAGCGGTACAAAGGTGATCGTGGAGCCTTGGAGCGGGAGTGACGACCAGTTGTGGTCCCACTGTGTGCTGCTCGGCATTGATCGCAGCAAGGCCTACCATACGATCACCTGGCCGATGGCGCATGACTCCCATACCGACAAGGAAACCTCCAACTACCACGGCATCCCCGGGCACCCGTCCTGGGAAGATCAGACCCAGGACGTTCGCCGTCAGCTCGTCGGGGGAATCCGGGTGGTGCGCATCAGTACCGGCCTTTACGCCGGGATCACCAATGGTGGCACCGTCCGCCTTGTCCACACAATCGTGCTGAAAGAATTTTCCGACTACCTGAATCGGATGCGGGACTTTTTGGATGCCCACCCGCAAGAGCTGGTCACCATCTACGACGAGGGAGACGCAGGCAAGTCGGATGGCACCAACACCCAACTGGAGAACGATCTGGCCACCCAATATGCCGCCACTTTCGGTGGGGATGCCAGTGCTCCCAAGCGGGTGTTTGTGCCAGGGCAGGGTGGTATGCCCACCCTGGATGAGATCAAGGCCAACGGCTGGCCCACGGTCCAGCAGATGTTGGACGCCGGAATTCAGGTGATCGTCTTTATGAAGAACGACTTTCCGATGGTCACCGATAACAATGGCGTGCTGAAGCACCCCTGGATCCTGCCGTCGCCCCGCTTTTTCACCTCAAACCCCTACGACAACAAGATGGCGGTCAATGACTACAAGACGCGGCCCGCCTGTGTGGATGTGACGGCTTCTCCTGCGACGGGACTCTTTAAGTTCAACCACTTCTTTTATGTTCCCTTCGGGGACAAATATGAGCAGTCCTCTCGGGCCTACAACATCTGGACCGTGGGTGACCTGTTGGTGGAGGATGCGCTTCGGGCCTGGGTGGTGAACGGCTTTCCGCCCAACTTCGTCAATGTAGATTTTTACCAAGGAGTGGAGGGGGCCCGCAGCCACCTGACCACCCTGGTGCGGGCGATCAACAGCTCCACCTCGGCGGCCGATCTGGAACAGCGGCTGAAGGGGCTCTATCTGCAGAACACCTCGGTGCAGATCGGCTACCCCTACGCGGCCGGCGCAAACCAGCCCCGCTACCAGCTTGTCAACGCCCAGGCGGGCCCGGATGGCACCCGCTACGCGCTGTCCGTCTCCAGCATCAGCTTTCCGCCGAAGGGCCCCCCGCAGATGCTTGCCAAAGCGGCATTGAGCCCTTCCAATCCAACGGATCCTATCCAGCAGTGGTTCCTTCGCTTTAATGCCCCTGGCTCCGGTGTGCAGCTCCACACCATGTCGGAAAACCGGTGTTTTGTCCTCCTCCAGCGTTGGGCTCAGCCCTTCGTGCCCGACTTCAACCTGGGCTACTACCTGGATAAGGACTGCGACGCCATTGGCGATGCGGGCTGGGAGTTCTCTCCGAACTCAGACGGGACCTACACCCTTCGGAAGTCGGGCGACAGCACCAGGGTACTGGGACCGATCCGCAGCTTCGGGCCGGGAGAGGCCGTGGGGATGGTGGCCGCGAACCCCAAGGATCGTAGCCAGTGCTGGGAGGTGGTGACCTTGAACACCGTTCCCTACCCCGGCTTTTTGCCCGCCAACCGCTGAGGGGGCCCGGGTTCCCTGGAGGCGTCGCCCCCGCACCGCCATCCACGCGGTGCGGGGGCCGGCTCGGCACCCCCGCCCTCCGCCCACGGGTATAGAAGGAGCAGCGAGGACCACGCCCTCATCCCTATTTTTGTTCCTTCCACAAAATGCGCTTCATCGCCCACAGCAGCATACCCAGCCCCACCCAGAGTGCCGGAAAGACGACGATCATCAGGATAAAGCCGGCAATGCCCGCATAGCTACCCTTCCAGAAAAAGTACCCCGCCGCCGGCCAGGTCACCGCGATGGCGGCGACCAGTGCATGCAGGGCGATGGGCTCCGCTCCGCGGAAAATCCGCTCCATCCTCCACATCAACCAGAGCAGGCCGGGAAGAGCGACCATGGTACCGAATACCCACGCTATCGCCAGGCTCCCCTCCCCCATGTGCGCAAAGCTCGCGCAGCCCGCAATTTTCATGTCGGCCATACAGTTTGGAAATTTCTGGAGGATCCGATAGCGATTCACATTTTCAAGGTGAAACCAGAAATCTCCGAGAAAGGTGGGGACCCAAAGCAGGGCCGCACGGGCCTGCCAGACGCGGCCCTCCTCCACCCCTCGCTGCCAGGCGCCCCACATCCCCACTCCAAAGCCCAAGACGGCAACCAGCGTGAAGGGAAACTGAAGGGAAAACTCGGTCTTTTCCCAAAGCAGTGCACCCGCCAGGCCCATCCACAGGATCACGTAGACGCCCACAAGGTAGCGCCCATCCGCGTGCTGCGTTTTGGGGAGGCCCCGCTCGCCGCCTCCTTCCGAACCCGTCCGCTCAAACAGGGGCCACCCGGAAAGCGGATCTATACCCCGCTCAGGCCGGGGACGACCAGCGGACCCCTCGGGTCCCGGCTCGCCTCACGGTCCAGGCGTGCTCCACCGATGAAAATCCGCTAGATACTCCTCGGGAGGGCGAATGGACCGAAGGGCGTTCCTGGGTGGTGCGGCGTTGGTCGGGTTGGGGGGTCTGGTACCCGGCGTGGCCGAGGCGGGGGAGAGTCTGCACAAAGAGTCGCTTCGACTCCGGACGCAATGGGACCTGCAGAAAGCCCACTTTTTGGAGACACTCCTGGCCGATCGACGGGGCGCGGTAGACAGCACGCTGGCCCCGATTGCGAACCACATGGGAGATGGCCTTGCGGCATTGGCCGTCGTGAAGGAGCTGGAGAGTCTTCCCGTAGAAGATCAAGTCCATCCTTCTATTCAGACCCTCCTCGAAGATGTGGCCGTCGCAATGGGGGCCTGTGTGATGGCCACCATCTCGATCACGGAGTCCTTCCTTGAAAATGAGGATCCCCAAAAGGAACTGCACCTGCGCGCCGCCCTGCGCACCATTCGGGCCAGTCTGCGGAGCTGGCAGACCAGCCTCGGCCGGCAGCAGGCCCTGGACGCGGTTTTGGAGCGGCTGGACGAAAATCGACGGCCCGGCAGCCTTTTGGCGGTGCTCCGCGACGAGCTGAAGCGGGCGAAACAGGCGATGGGTCTGGCAGAACGGATGGCCTCGCATGAAAGCGGGCTGCTGGACAGCCCCGATCCCACGCTGCGCTCCACGGTGGAGCGTGCCCAGGAGAAGTGGGGGAAGGAGGCCTATTTGGGCGGCCCTCGGCGCAGCGGGGGCAGCGGTCGTATGAGCGTCACCCGCGTTCTGGGGGTTCTTGCGGTATCGATTCTGGTGCCGGTCGGTCTGGTGATCACCGTGGGCGGTGTTTGTGCGCTGGCCTGTGGCGGGCGGGGGGCCATCTTTATCTTCCTTCTGGGGCTGGCGCTCCTCGGGCTGGGCATCTGGGGTGGGATCGCGTGGCTGGGGCCCACGAGCCCTCCGGCGGAGGATTCCACGGAGCCCTACGGTGCAAGGCCGATCCTCGACGAGGAATTCCTGTCGGTCACCGCCGCTGATGGCTGGCTGCCCACCCCCCTGGTGCGGAAGGCCGGGTGTACGATCGCGGTCTCTGCCACCGGGATGGTGCGCCTGCCCGGCACCTGGCTGGCCGATGCCGACGGCAACGGCGTTGCGGCCGAGTCGGGTGCCCTGGTGGTGGGGGCTCCGCTGGGCGCTTTGGTGGGACGGGTCGGCGATCAGCCCTTTTTTCTGGGTCGGGATGGGCAGGTACCCGAGGGCCCGGAAGGATCGCTGGAGCTGGCGATCAACCAGGTGCAAGGCACGGAAAACAAAAAGGCTATCGGCCACTTTGTCGTACGTCTGGGGAGCCTCACCGTGGAGCCGGTTGAAGGCGTGGACAGAGCCGCCTCAACACTGAGCCCCGCCGCCACAGGGTAGCGAGAGGGCTCCGCCAACAAATGTCAGGTTGGTGTCTCCGCGCACGGACTCCACCCTCCGCCCGCCCCCCGGCTGGGCAAGCCCGGCCCGGGCGGATACGAAGGAGGCATGGCGAATGTCCATGTGGTCGTGCGCGCGCCGGACGGCTCTCTCCACCGACTGCTTCCGGGGGACATCATCGGGCGGGTGTGGACGGCGGCGCTCACCATCGAGGACGCGCGGGTCTCCGAAGCCCACGCCTTGGTAAGCCTGCGCGATGGTGCGCTGGTCCTGCTCGCCCTGCGCCGACTGCTGCGGGTGGAGGGTCGAGAGGTACGGCAGGTGACGCTTGCCCCCGGGCTGGTGATCGAGCTGGCCGAAGGTGTTGCTCTGGGCATTGAAGCCGTGCAACTGCCAGAGGTGGTGCTGGCGCTGGAAGGGGCCGGACTGGGGCGACGTGTGCTTCCGGGGACGGCCTTTCTCCGGGTCGGCCCTCCCCCCGAGCTTCTACCGCGCTATGCGCCCGACGCGCGGGTGCAGATCTGGTCCTATGGGAGCGGGTGGCGCTACCGTATCGACGAGGGTGAAGCACGGGATCTCATGGCGGGGGATGCGCTTGCGGTGGGGACCTCCGTCTTTCGGGTGGTGGAGGTACGGCTGCGGGAGGCGGAGCGGAACGGGACGGAGGTCGGGAGGGATGCTCCGTTGCGAATGATTGCGCGTCACGTCACCGTGCATGTCCACCGCGAGGGGCAGCCGGTCTGCGTCCTGGGTGGGGTGCCGGGGCGGATCATGAGCGAGCTGATTGTGATGGGGGTGCCGGTGAATTGGGAGGTGATCGCAGGGCAGATCTGGCCGGACGAGGTGGACCGGGGGGTCCTGCGGCGTCGGTGGGACGTCCACCTTGGGCGGCTGCGCGGAAAACTGCGGGAAGCCCAGATCCGGGAGGATCTTGTTCGGCCCGACGGGAAAGGAAACCCGGAGCTGGTCCTGTCGCCGCTGGACATTGTGGAGGATCAGGCTTGAAGGATGACTCGACCGACAGGTGGATGTGTTCCGACGCCGCCGGCGGCTCTGATCCGGGTACCCCCTCGGAGCTGCCCCATCTGAGCCGTCCTTTTGTCGGCGGCCGCTACGAACGTCGGCAGCTTGTCGGGGTGGGAGGCATGGGGCGCGTCACCGTGGTCTACGACCGGGTGCTGCAGCGCGAGGTGGCGCTGAAAGAGCCTGCATTCGGGCACGACGCCATCCTGCTGGAGGAGGCGCGAAGAGCCGCAGCCCTGGAACATCCCGGCATTGTCCCCGTGCTGGATGCCGGAACGGATGCGGACGGGCGCCCCTGGTACACCATGCGGCTGCTGCGCGGCCGTCCCCTGGAGGAGGCCCTCCGGAACGAGGCTGATCTTGCCGGGCGACTCGGCTACGTCCGAGCGCTTTTGGGCGCATCCGAGGCCGTCGCCTATGCCCACGCCCGAGGAATTGTGCATCGCGACGTCACCCCTGCCAACGTGCTGGTGGGCGAGCTGGGAGAGGTCTGCGTGATCGACTGGGGGCTCTCCGCCCTGCAGGGCACGTGCGGCAGCGGCGGGACACGCGGCTATCGGGCACCCGAGCAAGAGGCCGGCGCCGGAGCGGATGCGCGCGCCGATGTCTATGCGCTTGGCGCCATCCTTTTCCGCCTGTGTGCGGGTACGCCGCCCCTGGACGACGCGCCTCTCCCCGCCTCCACCCCGCCGGAGCTCGCCGCCATTGTGGCCCGGGCCATGGCGCCCCAGCCGATGGACCGCTATCCGGACGCACGCGCCTTCGCGGCGGATCTGGCGGCATGGCTGGACGGACACCGGGTCTCGGCGCACGCATACTCCACCTGGGAGCTCCTCCGCCGCTTCGCGACGACCTATCGGGTGCCGCTCGCTGTCGCACTGCTCGCGCTGGTGGTGTTGGGGCTGACCAGCAGCCTGCAGTATCTCGCCACGGTGCGCGAGCGGGATCGGGCGATTGCGGCAGAGCGGGCGGCCACAATCCGCCTTGGACTTGCCCTTTCCGCACAGGCCGTCGACGCGTTCCGGAACGATCGGCTCGGCGACGCTGCCGTGCTGGCCGCCTACGCCTACACCCAGCTCGACGGGGGGGAGCCGGGAGCGGACCGGGCACGTGCGTCCGCCCTCGGCGTGCTCGCAGGCATCGACGCGGGAGAGGCACCGGAGGTGCTCAGCTCCGCGCCGCTGCGCGCAGATTGTGATGCAGTACGCCTGCACGAAAATGGCTATGTGTGCCTTGGCGCGGACGGCGCCACGGAGTGGAGCTGGACCGGAGAGAGGAAAGGCATTTGGCCCGGCCATTGGGTCGATGCCGCGTCGGGCAGGCACGGGGTCTTTCTGCTGGGTTTTGACGGCACGGTGCGCCTGGGTGCCGATACGCTGGCCCTGCCCCCCGGATTCCGACCCGATCATCGCAGCCTCGGCAGCGCGCACCTCGTTTCCGTGTACGGTGCTCCCTTCTCCACCTTCTCCCTTCAGGGTGGCGCCGTGAGGGGCCAGGCGGTGCCTTGCAGCGCCGGAGACCGGGTGCTGGCTGCGGTGGCCGACCCGGTTGGCCGGCTGGCCGTCGCCTGCAGCTCCCGGGATGTCTACGTGGGAATGGCGGATGCGCTGGTGCGCGTCGACGCGCGCCTCCCGCACCCGTCGGTGGTGGAGTGGCTGGATGGCGACCTGCTCGTCGGGACCATCCACGGCGAGGTGCTTCGGATGGCCCTGGACGGCACGGAGCGGTGGCGCGCAACCATCGGGGACGCCGCGATTCAGGACGTGGGCTCGGCGGGGGAGGCGCTGGTGTGGGCCCGTAGCCCGCAGAGTACGACCCTGCTGGATCGCCGCTCCGGTGTACTCCGCACCGTGCTCCCCGCGCTACGGGCAGCGCCGGTGCTGAGCCCCGATGGCGTGTTCTATGCGGTCACGACGGACCGAATGCTCCGTGCGTGGCGGCTACCGTCGCGCTGGCCCGGGGTACGCGTGTTTACCCCGGCGGGACTGTCGGCGGTCACCCTTTCCCCCGATGGAGCGGAGGTCGCGCTTGGGGGCGGCGCGACCAGTGTGGCACGGTGGCGTATCGCGGACGGATCGGTGCAGTGGGAGACGGTGCCGGATGGGGTGGTCAAAGGCCTCGCCTGGGGCGCGGACGGGCTTCGGGCCACCTTCACGGGCAGCAACACCACCCTGGTGTTCACCCCGGAGGGCCCCGTCGTGGACCCCCTGCGGACGACAGCGTACCGACGCCTGGGGGTCCTGGCGAATGGTCGGCTGGTGGCGGCGCCCTACCAGGGCAGCCCCATCGTCTGGAAGGACGCCGCGGCGCCCGAAGAGAGGCTGGAGGAGGTACCTGAGTGCTCCGACCTTGGCGTGGGGGCAGAGGGGGTGGCACTCCTGGATATCGAGGGGGGGGTGTGGAACCTGGCCAACGCGAGCCCCCGTCCCACACGGCGCGCAAAACTCCCCCAAGCCCGCGCGGTGGACGCCGGACCCGGCGGCCACACCGTGGTGGCGACCGCCGACCTCCTGATGATTCTGGGGCCCGCAGGTGAGGTTGTGTACGAGGTTCCGCTCGACGGTCGAACGGTCGTGGACCTGGCCTGGTCGCTCGACGGTACCCTGGTGGCCACCGGCAACCTGGACGGCACGGCGGATGTCTGGCGGGCGGAGGACGGCACGCTGCTCGCTACGCTCGCCGGGCACTCCGACCGTGTCGCGACGCTGGAGTTTTCACCTGATGGGAGCTCACTTATCACCGGAAGCTGGGACCACTCCGCGCGTCGATGGTCCCTCCAGGCCGTGCGCTCGCCCCCCTCCCCGGCCCAGGTGGAGGCGCGCTGGGGCACCTCCGTCGCCATGGCCCCCATGCCGGGGGCCCCACCGACTCCTTAGGGCACCGCGGCCGGGCACACCTCGAACTCCAGAAGGAACCAGTTCGACGGATAGGTGACCGGGTCGGCGCAGTTCGCGCGCCAGATCC
>JBEIQS010000355.1:0-4272 GCA_040376425.1 Alphaproteobacteria bacterium
ACCCTCCGCCCGGTAGAGCGCAGCGGGAGAGGCACCTCGCGGTGCCTGGAGGATCTCCAGCTTCGGAAGCCAGGATCGCAGACGCCTCTGTGCCTCGGCCTCCTCCTCCACCGTCCCCGCTCCGGCCTCTCCATCCGAGAGCAGGGGAGAGATCACCCGGTTCAACCCTGCCAACTTGCCCGCTGCTGCCTGCTCCATTGTCGCCAGGGGGTACAGGGGCGCCCACACCTCGATGGGCGCAAAGCCCAGCCGCGTCGCCTCGCGAATCAGCTCTGGCAGCTCGGGGTGCTCCCAACAGGACGCTCCGGCAACGATCAGATGTCGCGGACCTTCTCCCGCAGCTCGGACCAGGCGCTGGCGCAGCGTCCGCCCACTTTCTGCCTTCCAGTGTGCACCCGCAAGCGGACGAACGGCGCAGAAGGTGCAGGCGCGGCTGCAGGGCACGCCTACGGGAAAATAGATACGATCATTCAGCGGAGTTCCCCAACCCGCGGGCACCGGGTCACCGCCCTTCCAAAAACGCGCCTGCCGGGGCGCCGTCGCCACCGGTCGCCCCGCACGTTTCGGCGGATCTCCCTCGCTCGAAAGGGAAGATGTTTCAGCCTGAACAGGGACAAACTCGTCCCACCCCCACCGCTGGGTGTAGCCCAGATGGGGCCCCGCACAGGAGCTACGCAGGCTGCAGGCCGCGCAGGGAGGGCCCTGCCGGCGCCCCTCTTTGGATTCACCCCCCATAAGATACTCATGGCGTGGTGCAGCATCCTCCACACGATCGGCGGCAGCCCACAGTTTTCCGCCAAGGAAGCAGAGCGGAACACCGACCGTTTCAGCGGGTATGCCCCCCTTCCGCAGCAGCTCCAACGCGGCCTGAAGCGGCTCCTCCGCCACCCGGTAGCGGGGCAGGAGGGTCTTGATCGCAATTTGTGCCTGTCCTTCCTCCCGCATCCACAGAAAGCGGTGCCGATGTACACCCAGGCTCAGGCTCAGCTTCGCCAGCTCCGGCAGGCTGGGCAACAGCGACCGGCTCAGCACAGTACTCAGGCCCACCTGCAGGCCGGCCTGGACCGCGCGACGGATGCCGACTACAGCCTGTTTCCAGCTTCCTGGCTCCTGAGTCAGAAAATCGTGCAGTTCAGCGTTGTGACCTGCCACCATCGCCTGCACATCGGTCAGGCCCGCCGCACGCAGCCCAGCGGCCGCCAGCGGGGCCGCCAGAATCCGGCCATTTGTCTGGATTCCTATCCGCCGAAATCCCGCTTGCCTTGCGACGTTGAGCAGCGTCGGCAGGTCCGGTCGCAAGCTGGGCTCACCGCCAGCCAGCCAGATTCCGTCTGCGGTGCCGGCCAGAGCGCGCAGCTTCTCCGCAACTTCCGCCGTTGAAGCATCCCCTCGGTCACGACGAAAATCACCCTGATCGCAGAAGCGACAGCGGTTGTTGCAGGCATAGCCCAGCCGAAGATCGATCCAGCGTCCATCCATGCCGCCTCCTAACCGCTGCACCGCCGCGGTGGCCCACCCTTTGACGCGACGGGTCAAATCGGCTAAACGCTTGTTCTACGGAGGCGAGCGGTGGAGCTGATCCTGGAGTTTGAGCGGCCGGTTGTGGAGCTTCGTCGCCGGATTGAGGGGCTTCGCCAGCTACAGTCCGAGCGTCATGTGGATCTCTCGGCCTCCATCGGCGAGCTGGAGCAGCAGGCGGATCGTCTTCAGGCGCGAATCTTTGACTCGCTCAGTCCTTGGCAGCGAACCCAGCTTTCCCGTCATCCAGGCCGCCCCTATACGCTGGACTATGTGGCCGGTTGGATCAGCCAATGGACCGAGCTTGCCGGTGATCGCGCCGGTCACGACGATCAGGCGATTGTCGGGGGACTGGGATGGATGGGCGGGCGCCGGGTGATGCTCATCGGCCACCAGAAGGGCCGTACAACGCGCGAAAATGTAACCCGTAACTTCGGAATGGCGTTGCCGGACGGCTATCGGAAGGCGCTGCGTCTGATGATGCTGGCTGATCGCTTCGGCATTCCCATCGTCACGCTGATTGACACGCCAGGCGCCTTTCCGGGGATCGATGCGGAAGCTCGCGGGCAGGCGGAAGCCATCGCGCGAAACATCCTGGAGATGAGCACGCTGCGGGTTCCGGTCGTCTGTTGTGTCATCGGCGAGGGTGGAAGTGGGGGGGCCCTGGCCCTGGGGGTGGGCAACCGCATCCTGATGCTGGAGCACGCCGTCTATTCTGTCATTTCTCCCGAGGGCTGTGCGGCAATTCTCTGGCATGATCGTGCTGAAGCCGGTCGTGCGGCGGAGGCTCTCAAGCTCACTGCGCCGGATTGCCTGCAGATGGGCATTGCCGACGAAGTTGTGCCTGAGCCCATCGGCGGCGCACATAAAGACTCCGGGGCCGCCGTCGTGGCTCTGGGAGAGGCCGTCGCGCGGCACCTGAGCGAGCTGGAGACGATGGCTCCTGAGGAGCTGCGGCGCCATCGCTACGCCCGCTTTCGTAAATTGGGCGCGATCTCCGGATGAAGCTCACCGTCGAGGCCGGGGCCGTCCTGCGCGGCTCCCTGGCGGTTCCCGGCGACAAGTCCATCTCCCATCGTGCGGTGCTGTTGGGGGCCATGGCAGGGGGATGTACAGAAATTCACGGCCTCCTGCGCGGGGAAGATGTGCTGGCCACCCTTGCTGCGGTGCAGCAGTTGGGCGCAGAGGTGGAGGATGGGGGGATCCTACGGGTTCGTGGTGGTCCATGGCGGAATGTCGGGCTTTTGGACTGCGGAAATTCGGGGACCACTGCCCGGCTGATGCTGGGGGCCCTGGCCGGGCGGGCCGGCGCCTGCCTGGACGGGGACAGCTCGCTCCGGCGGCGTCCGATGCGGCGGGTCACCGAGCCATTGATGACGATGGGAGCCCGTTTTGAGGGTGGACCGGGCCTGCCCTTGACGGTAGAGCGCGCCGCACTTCGGGGCATCGACTGGACCGCAAAAGTCGCCTCTGCCCAGGTAAAGTCGGCGATCCTCCTGGCCGGCCTTCACGCCGAAGGGCCAACCCGCTACCACGAGCCCCTGCCCACCCGCGATCACAGCGAGCGCATGCTTCGGGCCATGGGTGCACTCTTGACGTGTCAAGGGTCCACGATTCAGATTGAACCCGGTGTACTGCAGGGATGCCCTATCAAAGTCCCCGGCGACATTTCCTCTGCGGCCTTCTGGATGGTGGCGGCCAGCATCCTGCCGGGCTCCGAGCTGCTTTTAGAGGGGGTGGGTCTGAATCCAACGCGGACAGGTGTTCTGGACGTGCTGTTGCGGATGGGCGCAGACATCGAGATTCTTCAGGAATATCAGGACGCTGAGCCGCGTGCGGATCTCCGTGTCCGTGCGGCCCCGTTGCGTGGCACCCACATCGGCGGCGCCGAGATTCCCCGCCTGATCGACGAGGTGCCCGTGTTGGCGGTAGCCGCGGCTTTTGCTGAGGGTGAAAGCCGAATCACTGACGCTGCCGAGCTGCGGGTAAAGGAGAGCGATCGCATCGCCACCACCGTTCATGGCCTGCACCTTCTGGGCGTGGAAGCAGCGGCTCTGCCCGACGGTCTGGTCATCGCGGGGGGGCGCCCGTCGGCCTCCATCGCCCCCATCCCCTCTGCCGGAGATCATCGCATTGCGATGGCCTTTGCCGTCGCCGGCCTCGCCGTGGGCGCGCAGGTGGAGGATGTGGACAATGTCGCCACCTCCTATCCCAGTTTTTTTGCCCACCTGCGTCGCCTTGGTGCCAACATCGATCTGGCTTGACCGGGCACATCTGCCCGACCACGACCTGCGGTGTGCCGCCCGGATTCCTGTGGCAGGGTGGTCCGGCTGGCCAATGCCCCGACCGACGGGATAGCGGTGCGCAGCGGAGCTTCTTTGCCTATCGCCATCGCCATTGACGGTCCTGCTTCCTCCGGCAAGGGGACCATTGCGCGGAAAGTAGCGGAAATCCTCCACTACAACCATGTAGATACCGGTGCTATGTATCGCGCGGTTGCGCTGTTTTCCCGGCGGACCGGCTGCGCCTGGGAGGAGAGCGCGGCTGTGGCCGCGGTGGCCCGTGGCATGGCCTTCACCTTCCCGTTGATTGGAGGGGTGGTGCACACGGTGGTGAATGGCGAAGACGTGTCCTCCGAGATTCGCGGCGAGGAGATTGGCAAGGGCGCGTCGAAGGTGGCCGCAATTCCGGATGTCCGCTTGGCGCTTCTGCAAGCGCAGCGCGATCTGGGCGCACGTGGCGGCGTGGTCATGG
>JBEIQS010000044.1:0-32876 GCA_040376425.1 Alphaproteobacteria bacterium
AGTCGCGGCCCTCCTCCTGAGCCAGGATGGCGACCGGCCAGCCGTTGGCGGGAGAGACCCCGGTGGGCACGGTGAGGGAGAAGCAGGCGTCTTCGCTACCCTGCACAACCGGGCGACCAAAGCTGTCAATCTGTACTTTTCCGTCGCTGTCGCGATACAGCGGCAGACTCAGGCGTCCTTGGATCTCCTCGACCCCGGCGGCAGGTGCGTCGCAGGCGAGATCGCAGGGGCCCTGGGCGCCGGCCGCACAGTGCACCAGATCCTTCAGCTCCACATTGCCGATCGCCGAGTCATCCAAAGAGCGAAGGACATCGCCCGGATCCCCGACGCTGAACACCGCTGCGGAAAGGATGTTCGTGGCGTCAATGCCCTGATCGGCGATGTAGTCCCGGAACGGGGCGTAGGCATCCCAGGCCAGCCCCATCCCCACGTTTGCGGGGCGTTCGGCTGCCAGCAACTTTTCAAAAGTCTCCTCTCGTCCCGCCTCTTTTCCACCCTTCGACTTGATTCCCTTGGTCAGGTACACCGCAACCACACTGTCGGTGGGCAACATCTCCCCTTCATAGGTGGACACGGCCAGCCAATTCTGGCAGATGTAGCGCCCGCGGCCCGTCCGGTAATAGTACCGGAGCGAGCTACGCTCTCCGTAGCCCGGCCCATCCAGTACGGCCCAGTGGATGGTGGCGTCGTCCGTCAGCGCCTTCAAGGTATTGCTGTCTACCGCCTGCGAAAAGCGGAAATACACCGTGGGGTTCCGGCCAAAGTCCACCACCTCTGCCTGGATGGCGTCCAGCAGATCGCGCGCCTGAGAGTCCGGCGGAAGGGGAAAACCGGAAAGATCCGGGTGCTTGCTGGTGTCCCGGCGGATGTCGTTGGGGAAAGGCAGGGCAAAAAAGTCGATCTCGCCGGAGGCGGGGAGCCGGGGCACTTCAAAGACCGCCCGAAAGTTGTCCGGGTCATCTTCGGGGCAGGCATCACTCTCCCAATAGGGAATCTCCAGATCGTGGCAGAGGCCGTCCTCTCCGCAGTAGTGCCCGGAGGCGCAGTCCGCTTCCTCCGTGCAGCCTTTCCCGTCTCCCGCCGTTCCTGGTGAACCGGGCTTCGCACAAAGGTTTTCACCGGAACATACCAATCCCTGTGCGCACTCGTCGGTGGCGGAGCAGTCCTCCCCCTCCTGGTAGGTGCCGGATGTTCCGTCTTCGAGGCAGATCTCCGCTTGGGAGCAGGTGAGCCCGTTCACGCAGGTGCGCTTGGAGCAGTCCTCCCCCACATTGGCGAAGTCGGTACCCGAGATGGTCTGGCAGGCAAGCAGATACAACAGCATGCGCCGAGTGTAGCGCCCTCCGCGCCAGACTGCTACGGCGGGCTACATTTGCGGCATGGACATCCAGACCCTTCTCCGCGAAACCCAGCGTGCTCATGCCAGCGATCTGCACCTCCTCGCGGGGGCGCCGCCCTCTCTGCGGGTCAACGGCGGGATCCGTGCCATGGACTACCCCGCCTTGGACGCCATGACCTGCGACGGCCTGGTGCGCTCCATGCTGAACGACGACCAGGCCACCGCCCTGGCTCAGCAGTGGCAGATCTGCTTCACCTACATTCCCCGCGATGCCGGCGGGCAGGTGATCGGACACTTCCGGGTGTCCGTTCACCTGCGGGAAGGGGTGGCCGAGGCGGCGATCCGCGTGACCCCCTCCCGGGCGCGCACCCTCCACGAGCTAGGCATCGCCCCTACCATCGGTGATCTGGCGCTGAAGGATGCTGGACTGATCCTGATCACCGGGCCCACCGGCCATGGCAAAACCACAACGATGAACGCGCTGATCCACCACATGGCTACGCGCACCCGCCGCAAAATCATCACCATCGAGGATCCGGTGGAGTACCGCCACCCGCACGGCCAGAGCCTGCTGGTGCAGTTGGAGGTGGGATCGGATGTCCACAGCTTTGGAGCCGCCCTCCGCCACGCGCTCCGGGAAGACCCCGACGTGATTTGTATCGGCGAAATGCGCGATCTGGAGACCATCTCCACGGCCCTGTTGGCCGCCGAAACCGGGCATCTGGTGCTTGCGACGCTCCATACGCCGTCCGCCATCGGCACCATCAACCGAATCATCGATGTTTTTCCTGCCAATGCGCAGCCACAGGTGCGCATCCAGCTTGCGGGCGCACTCACCGCCGTGATCTCGCAGCGGCTCTTACCGCGTGCGGATGGGCGTGGGCGCTGTCTGGCGGCCGAGCTGCTGATCTGTAACGATGCCGTCCGCACGCACATCCGCGATGAGAAGATGCACCTGACCGCGAATGTGTTGGCCACATCGCGATCCCAGGGCATGCAGCGCTTGGAGGACCACCTCCGCATCCACCTGGAGGCGGGCACCATCACCCGGCAGGTGGCCGCGTCGGCAGCCAATGATCCTCGGGTGCTTGCGGATCTGTTGTAAGGCGACGAAACATGGTAGAGGGCGGGCTGGAGTCTCCATGTCTGACAACCTCTTCTCTCCCCTCCCCACGGCCACCCAAATCGCCCCGGGAGACATCCAGGATGGCCTCCCGATCCCCTGGGAGGCCACTGAGGTTCTGTCGGAAGCATGGGAGAAATTCAAGGCGAACGCACCGATCCTGATCATCAGTACGCTGGTGGTCTTCTTCGCGAGCTTCCTCATCAACATGATCGTGCAGCTCCCACTGAACCTGATCACCACCGGCGTGCAGGTGGTGGCCGAGGACAACGAGGTGCTGGTGGTGCTGGTGATGGTGGTGGGCGCGGTCCTGGGCGGCGGAATCCAGTTTTTGGTGAACACCGTGGCGATGATCGGCCTGACTAAGATGAACCTGGCCGTCGCACGCGGACAGACGGCGGATCTGAACATGCTGGCCTCGGGCTACGGGCGCATCTTCACCCTGATGGGCGCACAGCTCCTGGTCGGCTTGGCGGTGTTCGCCGGGGTCCTGTTCTTCTTCGTCCCCGGCATCATCCTCGGCTACGGTCTGGCCATGGCGCAGTACTTCGCCATCGACTCCGAGCTGGGGGCGGTGGATTGCTTGCGCCGGTCCTGGGAGGTGATGGATGGCAACAAGGCCAAGTTGTTTATGACCTTTTTGCTCCTCATCATCGCTTCGTTCTTTGTGGTGCTCTTCACCTGCGGCATGGGCGCCCTGGTGGCCATGCCGCTGATGGGCGTCACCACCGCCATCATCTTCACGCGGGTGACGGGACGGACGGGGCTTCCGGCTCAGGAGTAGGGCTCCCAAAACCCTCCTGATACAAGCTGGCATAGGCCCCGCCGAGCGCGATCAACTCGGCGTGATTGCCCTGCTCTACCACGCGGCCCTGGTCCAGCACCACGATGCGGTCGGCCCCCACAATGGTGGAGAGCCGATGCGCGATCACCAGACAGGTCTTCCGCTCAAAAATGCGGGAGATGGCGGCCTGCAAAAGCTGCTCGGTCACCGGGTCTACCGATGCCGTGGCCTCATCCAGGATCACAATCGCGGGGTCGCGGGCCAGGGTGCGGGCCAGTGCCAGGATCTGTGCCTCACCCGCGCTCAGATCTCCACCTCGATCCCTGATTTTCCGCTCCATGCCATCGGCGTGCCGCGCTGCCACCACGGCCAGGTTGGAGAGCTGCACCGCCTCCTCTACCCGCGCCGGATCCAGGCTTTCATCGCCCAGGGTCACGTTGAACCGCATGGTATCGGCGAAGAGCTGCACCTCCTGCCGCACCATCCCGATGGCTCGGCGCACCGAAGCCGGTGCGATGCGCGACAGCTCGATCCCATCGACCAGGATGCTGCCCGTATAGCCATCATGGATGCGCGCGAGCAGGCGCACCAGCGTACTCTTGCCCGCGCCGGTGCGGCCCACCACCGCCACCACTTCGCCAGGATGTAGCTCCAGGTTGATGTCACTCAGGATGGCCGGAGCTCCGGGATTATATCGAAACGATACATTCCGAATCGATAGACTACCTGTCGGCTTGCTGAGCTGCGAATCTCCGGCGGTGATCCGATCTTCCACGCCAAGCAGCCAGAAAATCTTGTCCAGCGCCGCGCCGGCCCGCTGCAAGAAGGTGACCTTGGACGAAAACTCGCGCAGCGGCCGGAACAGCCGCTCCACGTAGTCCACGAAGGCCACGATCAGCCCGACGGTGATGCCGACTTTGCCCTCCCCCAGCTCCCAGGCCCCGAAGGCGATGATCATCGCCGTACACATACTGGTCACACCGTCGATGAAGGCGTACAAAAACGCATCATAGAAGTTGTTGCGAACATTCGCATCGCGATGGCCGGCATCGAGCTTTTCAAAGCGGGCCTGTGCGCGGGACTCCTGCCCGTAGAGCTGCAACACCTCGACCCCTGCCAGACGCTCGGCGAGAAAGGCGTTCAGCGCCGCCAAGGCATCGCGAATCTCGGCATAGAGCACGCGCATCCGCCGCCGAATCACCTCGATCACCGCCACCAGCGGCGGTCCCAGGCACAGCAGCAACAGGGTCATGCGCCAGTCCAACAGCGCCATCGCGGCCAGCACGCCCACCATCGTAAGCACATCCAGCAGCAGGGAAACCGAGCCCATGGTGATGGACTCGGACAGCGCGTCCACATCCGAGGTGGCCCGGGTCATAATCTGGCCGGTAGGCTGCCCTTCGTAGAAGCGCTGGGAGAGGGAGAGGATCTGCTTGTACAGGTCCTGGCGCAGCCTCAAAATACTGTTCTCGGCCACAAAGGAGAGGGTGACCACATAGCCCCACTGCACCACAAAAGCCGCCACCACCAGTCCCAGCCAGGCCAGGGCCAGCGTTTGCAGGCCGTCGGCCTTGCCCACCACGAGGTGATCGTCCAGGATCTTCTTGAGGATCAGCGGCTGGGCGATGCCCAGCCCCGCCTGGAAGGGCATCAGGAGCAGCGTGACCGCAAAGAGCCAGGCATCCGGCCGGATGTAGACCCAGAACCGGCGTAGATTCTGCATCATGGCTCGGCTCCTTGTTGGGCTTGCCAGGCATCCAGGTACAGACCGGGCCGCTGCAGCAGCTCGGTGTGGGTGCCCTGATCCACCAACCTCCCCCCGTCCATCACCCAAACATGGTCCACCTTTTCGAGTACGGACATGCGGTGGCTCACGATGACACAGGTGACCGGGTTCTCGCGGCAGGCGGCGCGCTCACTGAGCATCCGGATCAGCTCCGCCTCGGTGTGGTGGTCCACCGCGGCCAGCACGTCATCCAGCAGCAGCAGCTCGGAGCGCCGCAGCAGCCCGCGTGCCAGTGCCACCCGTTGCCGCTGCCCACCGGAGAGCACGATGCCTCTCTCCCCCACCACGGTAGCCAATCCAGAAGGAAGTACCTGAAGATCCGGCGCGAGTGCTGCCGCGTCCACCGCGGTCTGGATCTGCTCAGGCTCTGCCCCAAAACCCACGTTCTCCGAGATACTCTCCGAGAAAAGGAAGGGCGTCTGCGGCACCAGGGTCATGCGGCGGCGCCAGTCGTCGAGATCCAGGCGGTTCAGGTCTACGCCACCGACCAGGACCATGCCGTCTTCGGGATTGTGAAGCCTGGAGAGAACACGAAGAAGAGTACTTTTTCCGGCACCCGTGCGACCGAAGATACCGATGGTCGACCCTGCGGCCACTTCAGCGGTGAAGTCGCTGATCACCCGCTGCCCGGGCTCCCAGCCAAAGGAGAGCGCCCGCAGGCTCAGCGACGGCCCCCGACCGGGCGTGGGAAAAGGAAGGCTGCGGCCCATTTCCGGGCGGCTCACCGGGGCGTCCAACACGGTGTAGATGCGCTCCAGCGAGGCCTCGGAGCGCTGCACCACCGAGACGGTCCAGCCCAGGGCCATCATCGGAAAGAGTAAAGTAGTAGTCAGTGCTACAAATGCAGCCAATTGTCCGGCTGTCAAAGCCCCCGCCAGCACTTCCGGGCCACCGACGGCCAGAAGCAGGTAGACGGCGACGCCGCCGGCGACGGCGATGGCCGGAAACATCCATGCCCGAAGTCGCGCCATCTCCAGGTTGGTGCTGCGGATTTCCGCCGAAACCTGCTCCATTCGGGCCTGGAAGCTGTGCTCCACGCAGAAGGCCTGTACCGTACCCACCCCTTGGATAGTGCCCAGCAACTCATCGGAGAGCTTTCCAAGAAGGACCTGCCCTTTCCGCTGCAATGTCATCAGGCGGCGGATGCCCATCTGCATGCCCACAAAGGTGACCACCAGGGGCACTGCGCAGGCCACCGTCAACAGCGGCGACATCCACAACATCTGGCCCACGGTCATCACCGCCGTGCCCACCACATTAAAAAGCTGCAGGATACCGAAGCCAGAATAGGCCCGGACAAAGGTGATGTCCGACGTGGCGCGGGAGATCAGATCCCCGGTGGAAAAGCGCCGGTACTGGTCCGCCTGCATCCTCAGCGCATGGGCGAAGATGGCCTCCCGCAAGTTGTATTCTACAATACGGGCTGGCGTGAAAAACCAGATCCGGGAGAGGGTGCGCACCCCGATCACCACCGCGCCCAGGATGGCGATGCGGATGGCGGCGTCGCGCACACCCGGATCGCCCGCACGCAAGGCATCCAATCCGCCCGCAAGCTCCATGGGGATGCGGACGGTGAGCCAGTTGGTCAGCAGCACTGCGGCAACGCCACCCGCATACCAGCGCCAGAGAGGGCCGAGCCAGTCCCGCGTGAAGCGCAGCGTAAATTTCAGAGCAGCTCCTCGGGGGTATCGTACAGTCCCTGTACCAACTGCTCCCGACGCTCGGCGATACCGGCGTTCATCTCGGCAATGGCCTGTTCCATCCGGTCATACAGGCGCTTCGGGCTGCGCTTGTAGCCGGCGTTCAACAGTGCGTGCACCAACCATGGAAAGACCGCTGTCACGTCACAGTGGACGTAGACCGAGGAATTCTCCACACACTCGGCACTCACCTTGCCCCAGGTGTGCCCTTCGCCGGCCGGGCAGGAGGACAGCGCGCCGTTGTCCACCGGGTCCACGCAGAACTGGAGGTCGATGTCAAATCCACGGGCATCCAGCTCGAAAATCTGGGAGAGCGTGGGTTCACCCTGCAGGGTGTAGTTCTTCGGAACGCCACCCCCCAGAATCCACACCGCAAAGTCACCCTGGCGCTGGGCCATCCACTGCACCGCCGCCATCGCGTGGACATCGGCAGCTACATCCAGGGAAAACTTGAAGGCGTCGCCCAATACCGCGCGCAGCTTCACCACGTTCAGGAAGATGGAGCCATCCTGCGGCGCACCGACAAAAATCGGCACCCCATGTTTGTACGCCGTCGCCAGCAACGAGTGTTGGTCCACGCCGATCTTGGTCTCGATCTCGTAGAGATGTTTGCCCAAGAGGTAGTGGAATTCGGCGGTATTCATCGGCCGCTGAAACTCGGGACGACAGATCAGCCAGGAAAAGAGCTTGTCCGTCCGCAGAAGCACGTCCTCGGGGAAGGCGATGTCGTAGATGCGGATGATGCGCGCTTCGCGCAGGCGGGTGTCACCCGCGTCGGGAGCGATCTCGCGCAGGCGGAAGCCGAGGATGCGGTGCGCATCGTGATAGAGGTTTGCTCCCGTCGTGGTTAGAACGTCGATAATTCCGTTCTCAATCAGGGGAACAATGCAGGATCGATGCAGGCCTGCCGGGGTCATCGCGCCAGACATCGTCGTGAAGATGGTGTGTCCGCCGCGTACAGACTGCTCCATGAGGCGCGCAGCCTCACGGACCTGCCTGCCGACGAATGCCGGGAAGGCGGAGGCCAACAGCTCGGCAGGGCTCTCCTTGCCGGTGATGGGCTGGGGCCGTACCTCGCGGGAGCGCGAAAAGGCCTCCATCATCGGATGCTCGGCGGAAACTTCGGGTTCGTCGGGTCCAGTCATGGGGCCTCAGAGCGGGATATTGCCGTGCTTGCGCGGCGGGTTGCTATCACGTTTGTCTTGGAGGGAGTCGAAGGCGTCGATCAGGCGCGCGCGGGTGTCCTCGGGGCGCAGCACTTCATCGATGAAGCCCAGCTCGGCAGAGCGGAGCGGGTTGGCAAAGCGGTATTTGTAGGCGGCAACCAGCTCCGCTTTGCGAGCCACCGGATCCACCGCCTCGGCGATCTCCTTGCGGTGGATGATGTTCACCGCACCATCCGGGCCCATCACTGCAATCTCGCCGGTGGGCCAGGCAAAGTTGAAGTCTGCCCGCAGGTGCTTGGAGTTCATCACGCAGTAGGCACCGCCGTAGGCCTTGCGGGTGATCAGGGTGATCTTCGGAACCGTCGCCTCGGCAAAGGCGTAGAGCAGCTTGGCGCCGTGCTTGATGATGCCCCCATATTCCTGCGCCGTCCCGGGGAGGAAGCCCGGGACATCTTCCACCACCCACAGCGGGATGTTGAAGGCGTCGCAGAAGCGCACAAAGCGGGCCGCTTTGATCGAGGCGTTCACGTCCAACACCCCGGCGAGATGCGCGGGTTGGTTGGCGACGATGCCCACCGAGCGACCGCCCAGGCGGCAGAAGCCGATGACGATGTTGGCAGCCCAATCGGGCTGAATCTCCAGAAAGCTTCCCCGGTCCACCACCGCTTCGATCACCTCTTTGATGTCGTAGGGGCGGTTGGGGTTCATCGGAACAATCTCCACCAGCTCCGGGCAGCGGCGATTGGGAGGGTCGTCGCTCTGCACCACCGGTGGATCATCCTGGTTGTTGGACGGGATGTAGGAGTGGATGGCGCGGATGGCGGCCAGGGCGGCCTGCTCGTCGGGCGCGGCGAGGTGGGCCACGCCCGAGATGTGGGTGTGGGTATCCGCACCGCCCAGCGCTTCCTGGGTCACGTCCTCGTGCGTCACCGCTTTGATGACGTCAGGCCCGGTTACAAACATAAACGATGTCGTGCGAGCCATGACGATGAAGTCGGTGAGCGCCGGAGAGTACACCGCACCGCCGGCACAGGGCCCCAGGATGGCCGAAAGCTGGGGCACCACCCCCGAGGCCAGGGTGTTGCGCAGAAAGATGTCGGCATAGCCCCCCAGAGACTCCACCCCCTCCTGGATGCGCGCCCCGCCCGAGTCATTCAGCCCGATCACCGGCGCACCATTTTTGATGGCCAGATCCATGATCTTGCAGATCTTGCGCGCGTAGGCGCCGGAGAGGGTGCCGCCGAAAACCGTGAAGTCCTGGGCAAAAACATAGACAAGACGGCCGGAAATCCGGCCATAGCCGGTAACCACGCCATCTCCCGGGATCCGCTTGGACTCCATCCCGAACTCGGTGCAGCGGTGGACCACATAGCGATCCAGCTCGCGGAAGCTACCGGGGTCCAAGAGCGCATCGATACGCTCCCTGGCCGTGAGTTTTCCGCGTGCATGCTGCTTTGCCACCGCATCCTCGCCACCGCCACCCAAGGCAGCGGCATCGATCTGAGCCAGGGCATCCAGAAGCTGCTGACGTTCGTTCTCCACCGGACCTCCACAAAGCAGGCGCCCATGTAGCCCGGTGTAGGGCCCCGGGGAAGGCGAGCCGTCGCCGCTTGTGCTATCGTGCGGCACGAGATGGAGAATATCGATGCGTATGAAGGCTCTGCTGTTGTTGCCCCTGCTCGGTGTGGTCGCCTGTGACGGAGGATCTTCGGGCGATAGTGGTAAGGACGACACCAACGGCCCCAAGGAGTCGGTACCCGACTACGAGGATGGCTGTATCACCGTCGACGGCGAAGGCGGCTACAAGTACATTCAGGATGCCGTCACCGTGGCCGACGAAGGCTCTGTCATCCTGCTGTGTAACGGCAGCTATGAGGAAGCCGTAACCGTTGACAAGGGTGTGGAAATTTTGGGGGAAAGCCGAGAGGGAGTGACGGTCATCGCTCCGGCCAACGCCGCCGCATTTACGATCACCGGCACCGGTGCTAGCGTCCATACGCTCACCATCCAGACCTCCAAAGACGGGATCATTTTTGAGGGCTCCACCAACAGTAGCGCCAGCGACCTGAGCATCAACGACGCCCCGAACTACGCGGTGTCCTTCGTCAATGCGACCGCCTCCAGCCTCGAAGACTGCAGCATCTACAACTCCCTCTACACGGGCGTCAAGATTTCCGGCGGCAGCGCCACCGTGGCACGGTGCAACTTCACCCAGAGCACGTCCACGGCCATCAATGTGCAGGGCGGAGCCGCCGCCACCTTGAGCGACAACAGCTTTGACGGTGTGCTCGCCACCACTGACGAAGACGGCTACGCCGTCACCGTCGCGGACTCCACGGCCGATCTTTCCGGCAACACCGTGCTGTCCGCCAGCGCGGGCGGGGTCTACGCCACGGACAGCGACATCACCTCCACCGGTGACAGCTACACAAATGGAACCATCGGCGTCTATGTGTTGGACGGAGACTTCAGCGGCAGCGGGCTGACCGTCACCGAAAATGTGGTTCTTGGGCTGTTTCTGGTCGGGGAAGGTACCATCTCGCTCAGCGACTCCCTGGTCACCGTGACCGACGGCACCCTGTGCAACAACCCCTACTCCTCCATCTGGGAGGACGGCAGCCTCGCATGCGGCGGCGTGGTCGCGGCGGCCGGTACCATCAATATCAGCAATGTCGAGGTCAGTGGCTACAATAGCTACGGCATGTACATCGTCACTTACGATGGCACCTCCACCCAGACCATCAGCGGTGTGAACGTTCACGACACCGGGCGCATCGGCATGGTCATCACCCCCGGCGAGGGCACCGCCACCATCAGCGGCAGCACGGTCCAGGGCGTCCGCGAGCCGGAATTGGTGGAAGCCTGCGGCGAAGAACCCTCCTTGACAGGTCAATACTCTCTCAACAACACCCCCGCGTTGTACCTGCTTGGCGGCACCTTTACGCTCACCGACAACCAGTTCCTCAACAATGCGGGTTGGGGGATTGCCTCGTCCGGCTCCACGGTCACCATGACCGGCACCCTCTTCGACGGCTTTGGGTGCGCGGGTGTGGTGAACCTGCAAGGCAGCCTGAATGCCAGCGGAAACACCTTCACGCACGGAGATACCCTTGGTTCTATCTGGGACTACCAGGGATCCACCGTCCTGGCCAACAACAGCTTCGTAGACAACCACGCGTGGGTCTTCTACGACTACGGCGACTTCAAGTACGAGTTCAACGGGGCCGCCCGGGACATTCAGGCGGGTCAATCCGCCGGGATTGTGATCACGGGGAACCAGTTTACGGACGGGGACAGCAGCATTCTGTTGTCAGACGTCGCGAACGTCGAGATCAGCGACAACGTCTGGACCGACTACGACTCCGAGATCCTGACCATTCAGGACTCTGCAAATGTGGTCATCAACAACAACCGGATGAGTGATAGCTATGGCTACTTCCTCTCCGCCTACGGCACCGCCGCACCGATCGAGGTACAGATCGAAGGCCTGACGGTCGAAAACAACCGGGCTTCTGAGTCGATCACCCGGTACTACGACGGTACCGGGGCCATGACCGACGAGTACATCAGCCAGAGTACGTCCTACGAGACCTTCTACCTCAACAATGCCTCGGCAGACATCGTCGATCTGACGATGAGCGGCATGGGAAATGTCTACTACGCCCTCTACTTCTACGACGCTTCCATCTCGGTGGATGGCGCCACGATGGAGGATGGCAACTCCTTCCTGCTGGGCTATTCCTACAGTACCCCCCCGGACCTCAACCTCCAGGGCTTGGAAGTCGGCGCACTCACCGGCTCCTTGGTGCAGGTGAGCAACTACACCGCCAGCCCCGGCGCCTTGTACATCACCGACAGCTACGTAGAACAGGCCAGCTACGGGGTATACTCCTCAGGAATGATGGAGGTCGAAATCGAGGATCTGACGATTGAGAGCTCGACCGCCATGACCGTGTACCTGGGCAACTCCTACTACGATACCGATGGCGACGGTGTTTCCGAGACGCTGACCGCTCCCGGACTGACTCTAAGGGACCTGACCATCACCGACGCTGCGGGCTCCGCGATCTACGCTCAGGCCGATCTTGTGTCGATTGAAAGCACCCACATCTACAGCAGCCTCAGCACCGGGGTGGACCTCACCGCGACTGAAGTCAGCATCAGCGATCTGGTGGTGGACAGTGCACAGACCGACGGCATCAACGTGATTGCCGACTTCCTTGATATTGAAAATTCTGAGGTTGGAACCGCTGCTTCCATCGGCATTGACTTCAGTGGTGGGGACATGAGCCTTGCTACGGTCACGGTGGGCTCTGCGGGAAGCTATGGCGTGTACGCAAACGGCAACAACATCAGCCTGGATGGCATAGATGTGGACGGCGCCGGCAGCGACGGGATCTCCTTGGCGGGAAGCAGCCTGACCGTCATCAACAGCTACGCCACCGGCCTGACCGGCAACGGGCTCTCCCTGAGCGGCGGGAGCGCCGACATCTCGGGCAACACCTTCAGCAGCAACGGCGGCTACGGAATGGTGTGCAATGGGGTCACCCTCACCACATGCGCCACCAACGATCTCTCCGAAAACGCGCTCGGCGAACACTCTGGATGTGACGATAGCTGTAGCGCCTTTTAGGGAGGCTGAAAGCTCCCCTTCGCGACGGTCTGGCCTCCGGTGCGCAGCTCCAACTGTATGCCGGGGCCGGGGGGCGCCTTCTCGAAACCGGCCATGGCAGCCGAGCCCGGCAGAGGGAGAAGGAGTGGAAGAGGCGGAGGCGCGGCGGGTTCCGCGTAGCTCGCCGGGGCTTCCACGCGCAGGGGGACCGGATCGATCAGGATCTCTTCGTCGCCCACCTGCAGACGGAAGGGCCCGATCTGGCCATCGCAGCGCCGGAGCGCCAGCAGCGTGAAGGTGATGGTGCGCAACCACTCCCCCGGCGCCTCGGTGCGGTCCTCCACCACACGCTCCAAGCGCACACAGCCGAGATCGGGGCCTTCACGGCGAAGGATCGGGTCGACCCCTGGCAAAGACACCAGGCGCAGCACCAGCTCCACACGGCTCTGCACAAAGACCGCCCCTTCCGGTCCCTTCAGCTCCACCAGCAGCGTACGATCGGGGAGGAAAGACGCAAACTCTGGTAGTGTACGTACGGTTACAAAATCCGGATCGGCGGCAGCCTGAAGACGGGATCCCTCCCCTAATTCCAAGGCTTTTTGGAGATCCTGCGCCGCCTCCAATGTGCGTCCCGCGCGCACCCGCCAGGCCGCCCGGTTGTACCAGGCCACACCAAGCTGGGGCTGGTCGCGGATCAGCTCGGTGACGCGCTGGTCCGCCTCGGCGTAGCGACCGGCGGCCGCCAGCGCCTTGGCCTCCCAAAGGCGCAGCGAGGCCGAGTGCGGATCCTTCTCTCGGGCGGCCACAAAATGGGCCAGCGCATCTTCCGGTTTCCCCTCCTCTAACGAGCGCTTTCCATCCTCCCACTGAGTCAGCGCTTCCCGGTAGGGGGCCATGGCCGGATCGCGGCAGGCCACCAGCCACCACAGCAGGCTCACAAACAAATCGCACCCACCTGCCGCCCCGCCCCTGCCCCATCGCGTCGATGCGACCAAAAGGCCGACGAGCAGCGGGTACAGGGGCCCACGGCCTCCGCTTCCACGCCCAACGAACGCAGAATACCAATATTCAAGGCTACCAGATCCACGTTTCGGCCCTCGCGCCACTGCACAGCCGGCGGCGCAACCCCCTCCAGAGCCTCCACCACCTCCAGGCTCACTTCGTAGCAACTTCCGCCAATGGCGGGCCCCACCGCCGCGCGCAGCACCCTGCGGTTCAAGCGGGCCTGCATCGTCGCGATCGATCTGCGCACGATATCGGCTGCCGTCCCGCGCCAACCCGCATGTATGGCTGCTACAAAACCGTCTCCCTCCACAAGCACCGGCACACAATCGGCCACGCGCACCGCCACCGCAACCCCTGGCTCTGCCGTTGCCAGGGCATCGCCCTCTACCCCCGCGCGCCCTATCAAATCCTCCGCAAAATGCAGGTCCGCCGTATGAATCTGGCTGATGGTACAAAACCTTGACGCGTCAAGAGACAAGCGGAGTTGTTCTTCGGAGTTGCCGCGAGAGGCTCCCACAAAGCTGCCCTGGGCAACTCCCGTGAACGCATGGCGGCTGCGAAGCAAATTGGAACGGAGCATGCCCCTTCCATATCCCTCTGCCCAGAGCACAGCACGGGCCAGAGTGGCCGCAGGTCCGCGTCTATCGTGCTACCTTGAAGGCATGCTCCTGATGCTGTTGGGCTGCACGTCCTCTGACTACTCCCTGAACCTGACCCCGGTGGTGCCACTGAACCAAAGCCAGCTCTTTTCCGAGCTGGATACGGTACAGGTGGACTTCGTCAAAAAGTCGGGGGATGTTGGGGATCCCACCGATTTGGGCGCCCCGCTCACCGGCGAGAAGCTCAGTGCCGAAGGCCCGCTCTTCGAAAAATCCTATGCCCGAATCCGCGGGATGAAGGATGCAGAGGCCATCGCCTGGGGGCGCACCGCCCAGCTGCCGGACCAGCAGCGGATCCAGCGCAACGTGTTGGTCGGAAGCAGTACCGGCATCGGCTGGCTTGCGGCCGAGCCCCTGGGGACCGTCGGCTCCGAGCTGACGCCCTTGGGCGGCGGACGCTTTTTGCTGAGCGGCGGCATGTTCATCGACGAAGCGAACCGAAAGAAGCCCGTCACCACCGACCTGATCCGGGAGATCCGCCTGGAAGATGCGGACGACGCCCTCAGCTTCGCTGACTTCGGCCTCCTTCCGCCCTACCCCGACCCGACCTGTTTGGACTGTGGTACCCTGACCGCCCGGATCGGGCACCGCCTCACCCCGATGGGAGGTATCGACGCCGGGAAGCTGCTGCTCACCGGCGGCGTTTCCCGGTACGGCAGCTTGGTGGGAGATAACAATTACTACTTCCCCGACGACCTGCCCTACACCACCGACGACGCGCAGCTCTACGACGTAGAAAGCGGGACATGGGAGCCGGTGATCCACGACACCACTCAGCGCCGCATTCAGCGCCAGGGCTACCGCACGCGGCACCTTGCCGCACAAATGCCGGACGGTGGTGTGGCCTTGTTCGGGGGTTTTGCCGACCGCGATAGCTGGGAAAATCCGCTGGTAGAGGTGCTGGTGGCCGGGCAGCGGGAGATGAAAACCATCGAGCTGCCCGAAGAATTCGACATTCCCGGCTCATTCGGTGCCGCCGCTGCCTCCACGCCCGAGGGAGTGGTCATCTGTGGAGGTTCTTCCGACCTTTTCGTCGCCGAGCTCAGCTCCAGCAGTGCTTGCGTGATCGTGCGCAGTGCGAGCACGGTGGAGAGCTTCCCCTCGCTGGGTGCGCCGCGCTCGGGGCTGGCGATGGTGGGCCTGCCGGATGGTCGGATCATCGCCACCGGCGGCGCGGAGATGCCGGAAAATCCCAGCAACGTCGTCACCGCCTTTTTTGAAGGGCACCTCGCTTCTGCGGACCTGCTGATCTACGAAAACGGTGTTTGGGAGAAACTTCCTGGCGCCCTGAAGACCCCGCGCGCCAACCACTCCATGGTGCTGCTTCCCGATGGGAAAGTGCTGATCTACGGCGGAACCTCTCACTACGGCCACATGGGCTTCCCCATAGACACCGAAGAGACAGTGACGCTGGAATGTGCCCAGCTCTTCGATCCGTACACCCGAGCCCTTACGTCCATCGAGGGCTGTCCGGATAATGTGTGGGGGCCCGCCGTCGCTGCGGACCCCGAGTACGGCATCGTTTCGGTGGGCGGGCTGGTCGATGTTGCACAGCCGAGCGCCGGGGTCGCCTTTTTTCCGGGTGATCTACCGTAGAAGCGGCGGAAGTATCCTCGTCGACCGCCGTTGATCATGCCTGCAACACGTTGCCATGTGGAAGAAGCGCTCGGCGGCGGTTAGCCCGGCGAGCATGTTGGCACTCCTCCTCGCCTGCTCCCCCGCTTCGCCCCTGATCGGCGAGAGCCTTACGGAGGACGGAACCTGGCTGCTGAGGCTGGCGTCGACCACCTACGACACGGGTAGGGCCACTGTGGAGCTGACCGCAGTCCACACGGAGGCGGGCGAACCTGCGGCAGACCTACGGATCTTCGCCCTTCCTGACATGGAAGAGATGGCCCACAGCGCCTAGGTGGCGGACTTTTTGGCCCTCGGAGACGGCAGGTACCGCAGCGAGATGCTCTTTGACATGCCCGGCCTGTGGACCCTCTCCGGCTATGCCGGGGACGACAGCGGCACCGAGGCCTTTCAATTTGTAGTCGAAGTGGCTCCATGATCCTGCTGTTGGCGGGCGCCGCAATTGCGGGCTCCTGCTGCACCACCGGAGGCACACAGCCGTCCGTCCTCGCCTCCTGCGACCGGTTGGGGATGGGGTTGGGCGTGGGCGCGGATGTGGCCTATGGGGGCTGGGCCTGGGACCGGCGCTGGTCGGCGGCGGGGGATGATGGAGAGGGCACCGCAACGGTTGCCGCCACGGTGATGGGACGGCTCAGTCCCTGGCTGCAGGGCGGGCTCCGGCTGCCGCTCGCGCTCTCCCTGAACCGGCTGGACGGGGAGACCCGGGCCGAGCTGGGGATGGGCCGGGGGCTGCTATGGTTGGATCTGGAGACGCCGGCCGACTGGCCCATCGCCACAGCACCGCAGGTGGGCCTGCAGGTGGGACTGGGCACGACCGACCCCGTCGACAAAGGTGCCTTCTTCCTACAGGTGGGCCTGCGCGCCTCCTACGAGGCCACCCCCTGGGCCCTGTGGGGAAACCTCACCGGGCGGGCCGGCGGGAGCAGCGGCCTGGAGGGCGAGCTGTCGCTGGTGGCCGACCACACGATCGGGTCCCGCTTGCGGGTGGGACTGGGCCTGGGCCTGTGGGCCTCGCCCGGAGCGGTGGCGCGCTACGCCGCCTCGGTCGGGCCCACGCTGGTATGGACGCCCACCCACCACGATCGGATCGTCGTCGGCGTCCAAAGTGGCCTGCCGCTGAGGGGGCTGGGGCAGAACAGCCCGTCGCGCCTGATGGTCACCTTCGACTGGTACCGTGTACTTGCCCATACCAAAGGTTGAACCATGCTTCTACTCCTCCTCGCCTGCGCCGCTGCTGACAAGGAAAGCACCCCGGCCCCCACCCTGCTCTGGCTGGCCCCCTCCGATGGGGAGACGGTTCCGGTTGGGGAGACGGCCTGCTCCATCATCCTGGAGTCATTCTCCCTTGTGGATCCGGCCAAACACAACTCAGGCGCCCCCATCGGCTATGTGCGGGTGTCGGTAGGCGACGAATCCCGGCTGGAGGTGGGCACAACCACCTTCAGCCTGGACCTGGAGGCCGGATCACATCGGTTGAACGCCGCCCTGTTCTACGCCGACGGGGACGAAGTGCGCGTACAGGAGGGCTCCCTTTGTGGGGAGGAGGACGCGGAGTGCATGCCGGTGGAGGCCGCCATTGACATCGTGGTGGAGTAGGCTTCGCAGCCCGCAGTCCACAGCGGCCCTCCAGACCCGCACAAAGACTAAAAAAACTACCGCAAAAGCTCCAGGATCGCGTCCAGACCCTGCTCCAGATCGGCCAGCAGCAGGTCCGGTCGACTTTGCTCCAGCGAGGCCACCGTCGCAAAACCGGTCTTCACGGCTACCGCAATTGCATCTCCTGCACGTGCGCATTCCACGTCCTTTGGTGTGTCACCGATCACCACCACACGCCGTGGAGGATAGCCCGCCGCATGCGCCCGCCGGCGGGCGACGGGCACGAGGTGGTTGCGGTCCACCGCATCGTCCCCAAAGGCCGACGGCCCCTCCCACCAGAGGTTGATGGCCGAGAGCTTGATACGGGCCCCCTCGCGCCAATTTCCCATGAGCAGGCCCACCTCAGCCCGCTCTGCCAGGGTCGCCACGGCCCGGTGGGCGCCGGGAAGGGCGGTCGCCCGACCGGTGATCCGGGCCCCCAGCTCTTCCAGATAGAGCGCCTGCAGGTGCTCCTCCGGAAAGGCGCCCCACCGCTGCCGGACCTGCTGCAAAATCCAGCCGTCGGTGGCACCGGCCAGATCGATGCCGTCCATCGCGCCATTCCACCCGCACAAACGGAAAAAAGCCGCGTCCAACGAAGCCCGGCCCGCCCCCTCCGTACGAAGGAGCGTACCGTCGATATCAAAGAGGATCAGATCCCGGGGCTTGGACACGTTGCGGCTCCTCACTCAAACGCGCTAGACTGTACCCGTGGGCGCGAAGCTGCGGGTCTATCATCAGGACTATAAGGTCACATGGGCTGACCGGGCCTATGATTTTTTCTCGGGCCACACCATGCCGCGCCGGGTGGCAGGGGTGGACTACACCTTGCTGAACCGCGCGTCGCTGCGGGCAGTGAGGGAGTTTCTGGATGGCGTCAGCGGCATCCAGCTCCTCGGGGACGAGATGGTACGCATCGACTCCACCTGGCGGCTCGCCGAGGAAGGGGAAGCACGGCACTGCCAGGCCGAGGGCCTGACCAGCCGGTTGCGGGTTGGCCAGGTGCAAGCGGGGAGCTACCGCACGCCGCTGGCGGCGCGATGGTTTCAATACGAGGATCTCCCTGGTGGAACCCGGCTGCTGGTGCGGCTCTTGGACTCTCCGAACCCCAACCTGCGCACCTTCGTCTCGGGGAATGTGAACGAAGACGAGGGTGGCGCGTGGATGGAGTATGCGGTCGGCCTCTGAGCCCGACCGACCTCAATCTCCGACGAAAAGCGCTGAATGTTCCTCCACCAACTCGCGCACCTCCCGCAGCAGAAGGTGCTGCACGCTGCGTCCCTCGGCCAAGCGGCGGCGGACCTCTGTGCTGCTCACATCGGGAAAGGTGGGTGCCCCCTCCACCTCCGCATAGCCCACTCTCCCCACGATAATCGGCGGATAGTCTTGAACAATCCGATCCCATTCCCGCCAAAGGTGCAGCGTGGGCAGGGCATCCGAGCCCACTACCCAGCGCAAACGCAGCCCCGGGTTGCGCTGTGCGAGGCTGTCCAGCGTGCGAATCGTATAGGATGGACCAGGCAATACCTCCTCGATACCATCCACCTTCGCCCAGTCTCCTAACGATACCGCCATACGACGGCACGCCTCCATCCTCAGCGGGAAGGGAGCCAGGTGCTTCTCAAAAGCATGGTTGAACGCAGGAACCAGCCAAACCTGCTCCGCGAGGCCGGTCCAACGCAGCCACGCGGCCACCATTGCATGGCCCACATGAGGGGGGTTGAAGCTGCCGCCGTAGACCGCAATTTCCACCCGTACTCCTATCCCGAAATTTTCGGTTAGAGGAGGAGGGTTGTAGCAGAAGGCTGTCCACGTGATCCGGCTCTACCATGTCGTCAAATCCTACGGAGATCGAGACGCCCTCCGGGATGTCTCCTTCCAAGTGGAAAAAGGAGAAATGGTCTACCTGACCGGGCCCTCCGGTGCGGGAAAATCCACCTTGCTCAAGCTGCTCTACGGGGCCGAGCGCCCCACGGATGGGAAGGTGCTGATCGGGGGCACAGATATTTCGCAGCTTCCAGCGGGAAACCTGCCGATGATTCGCCGAAATGTCGGCGTGGTCTTCCAGGACTTCAAGCTGTTACCCATGCGGACTGTAGCCGCAAATGTGGCCCTCGCATTAGAGGTGATCGGCGCCAGCGAGGAGCAATTGCGGCGGCGGGTGCCGGCGGTGCTCAACATCGTGGGACTGCGAGGTCGAGAGGACACGGTCGCCGGAGTGCTTTCCGGGGGTGAGCAACAGCGCGTGGCTATCGCACGCGCAATTGTGAATGATCCCGCTATTCTTCTGGCCGATGAGCCTACCGGAAATCTTGACGGGTCAATGGCTGTCGAGGTGCTGGAGATCCTGCAGACCATCAACCTGCGCGGGACCACGGTACTGGTGGCCACCCACGATATCGGGTTGATGGACCGCTTTCCCCATCGCAAGCTCCGGCTGGAGTCCGGCCGGGCAGTGACCGAGAGGCCCCGTCGATGATGCAGCTTTTTCGTCGCACACTGCGGGGCATTCTGGAGCATCTCTACCTGACGCTGGTGGGCGCGGGAGTCATTGCCGCCGCACTGCTGTTGATTGGAACATTTGTGTTAGTTGTGCGAAATCTGGATGGACTGGTGTCCACCTGGAACCACGACGCGCACATCTCCGCCTACTTCCGGCCGCAGACCCCCGCGGAGGTGCAGGTGGCGGCCCAACAGGCGGTCGCCGGACGCCGGGAGGTGCTCTCGGTCGAGCATGTGACCGCCGAAGAGGCGACGGTGTGGATGAAGGAGCAGATGCCACAGATGACGCCAGTGATGGAGGATCTGGGGAAAGATGCGCTGCCTGCCTCCCTGGAGATCGTGCTGAAGCCGGAGTACCTGACCAGCGATCATGTGGAGGCCTTCGCGAAGTCCCTCTCCGATGCCGGAAACTTCTCCGACGTGGACTACGGGCGGGACTGGGTGGGCCGGCTGGATACCTTCCTGTCGGTCCTACGCGCCTTTGGCGGAGTGCTGGGCGGTCTTACCGCGGTGGGAACGCTGTTTCTGGTGGCCAACACGGTGCACCTCGCGGTCTACGCCCGAAGAGATGAGCTGGCGATCATGCGGCTGGTCGGCGCCACCGACGGCTACATCGTGGGGCCCTTTGCCATGGAGGGGGCGATTCAGGGCTTGCTGGGCAGCAGCGTGGCCGTCGCACTGTTGTGGGCGCTGCACCAGAGCCTGGTGGACCGGCTGGGCACCATGTTGCCCGCGGCGCTGGGAAGCCCGGACTTGGCCTTTCTCCCCGCTCCGTCGTTGTTGCTGCTGGTGGTGGTCGGCACTCTGAGCGGTACCGCCGTGAACACGGTGGCAGTGGTGCGCTTCCTGCGGAGCCTTCCGTGAGGAAGAAGCTCCTCTTCCTCCTCCTCCCCCTGTTGTTGGCTCCGGCACCGGTGGAGCGCTTTCTGGTCGAGGAGATCGCGGCGGTGGACCTGCGGCTGCGCGAGCTGAACGACCAAGAGCTCGCCGTGCAGAGCCAGAGTGAGGCACTGGTTGCGGAGCAGAAGCAACATGAAGAGGCACGTTCGGCCGCCAGAGAGGGCCTGACCCAACATCGTGCCGATGCGATGCAGCGAATGAGCACCCTGTACCGGATGCGGCGGCGGGGTCTGGCTTCGGTGCTGCTGGAGGCAGACACTCCCTGGGATTTCCGTCGGCGATTCTTCTATCTCAGCAGGCTGGTTCAAGAAGATCAGGGACGCGCCACCGCCTACCTGGAAGCACTGAAGCGGGTGGAGGAGGCGGAGGCCCAGCTGGAGACGGACATCCAGAGACTGGAGGATCTGAAAAAAACCCGGGAGCAGACCCGCACCGAACTGGGTACGCAGCGGCGCCAGCGGGTGGCCCTGCTCGCGGAGATTCGAGGAAGTACTGACCTGAGTGGTACATGGGCCCGCCAAGCTGCCGAAGCCAAGGCCTCCTGGACCCCGCCCCCCACCCAGACCAGCGCGGGCGCCTCGGACTTCCGCAGTCGCCGAGGCCAGCTTCCTGCGCCCATCCGCGGGCCGGTACTGCGCGGTTTTGGCACCTACATGGACCCCAGCAGCGGCAGCAGCCGGCAGAATCTGGGAATTGACTACATTGCACCCTTGGGAACTCCCTTTGTGGCCGTAGCCGAAGGGGTGGTCGGAAAGGTCCAATATCTGAAGGCCTACGGGCAGACGGTGCTCGTGGAACACGGGGCCTACATGACGCTGTACGCCCACGCCAACGGTACGCGGGTGGCCCCGGGGCAGCAGGTGCGCGCCGGAGATGTCCTAGGACTGGCAGGAAATACAGGACTGACCGATGATTCTCAGGGCTACCTGCACTTCGAAGTGCGCTACAACGGCACGCCACAGAACCCACGGGAGTGGTTGGCCAGCGGGGCAATGAGCTGCCATCCGAATGCGGTGCTCTGCCCATGAACAAGTGGCCTTCGCTGGGACTGATCCTGGCGGCCTTCGTGGCCGGGCGGCTCTCGACCCAAACCGCCACCGCCCGGGATCCCTATGCCGGGCTGGATACCTATGCGCGCGTGCTCAGTACCATCCAGACCTGGTATGTGGAGGAGAAAAGCCAGGAAGAGTTGATCTGGCGTTCCCTGGAGGGAATGGACGACGCCCTGGACCGCCACTCTGCCTTCTACCCTCCCGAAGTCTGGAAGGGGATCCTGCGCGACGATGCGGACAGCTTTCTCGGAATCGGTGTAGAGTGTAGCTGGGAGAAAGACCACTTTCGCGTGCTACGGGTCACTCGGGACAGCCCGGCCGACACCGCAGGCATTCAGCCAGGGATGCTGATTTGGCGTATCGACGACGCCATGTTGGGGCTCCTGGGAGAGGAGGAAGCCCGTCGGCTTCTGACGGGACAACCCGGAAAATTGAGCGAGATTGAGGTGGAGTGGGAGGGAAGCCGAAGCACGGTGCTATTGCCCCATCTACCCATCCCGCGACTGGATGTGGAGGCCAAGCGGGAGGGTCCCTTCGGGCGAATCACCCTGGGTAGCTTTCGGGTAGGATCGGCACAACGTTTTGAGGAAAAACTGGCCTCACTTGCCGAGATAAAGGGC
Organism: Alphaproteobacteria bacterium; assembly: GCA_040376425.1. GTDB lineage: Bacteria > Myxococcota_A > UBA796 > UBA796 > SXON01 > CAITDR01. Next base: position 22,519 of record JBEIQS010000044.1, read on the forward strand.
GTGGTGCTGGATTTGCGCGGAAATCCAGGTGGTTCACTGGATGAAGCGATCGGCATCGCCGACCTTTTCTTGGACGAGGGCCCGGTGGTACGGGTGCAGGCCCGGGCCACATCAGAGGAACAGCACCTCAGCCACAGTGGCGGAGAGTTTGTGGGGCCTGTGGCGGTGTTGATCGATGGGCAGAGCGCTTCTGCCGCAGAAGTGCTGGGCGGAGCGTTGCAGCGGCGCGGGAGGGCTTCCCTGTTCGGGAGCAGAAGCTGGGGGAAAGGCTCGGTACAACGCTACTACGAGTACGAAGATGGCTCCGCCCTCAAGCTGACCTTTGCCCGCTACTTTCTGCCGGGTGACCACTCGGTGGAGGGCGTGGGGTTGACACCGGACTATCCGGTAGAGGTCGTGGCCGGGGAGGATCGGGTGCTGGGGGCCGCGCTGGAGTGGCTCAGGAAGCAGACGCCGCCAGGCTGATCCGTCGCCTTCCTGGCCGAAGATCTTCGTGCAAGGACAAAAGCTCCCAGAAGGCGCGACCGATGACGGACACCCTCGCGCCGGTGGCCCGACCTGCCAAGCGCGGGTAGTGCGGCACTGGCACCTCCTTGATGCGAAAGCCGGCGGATCGGGCGCGCACCAGCAGCTCGCTGTTGAGGAAGGCTCCGGTGCTGCTGACCCCCACCTGCTCCAACACGCGACGATGAAAGAGCTTGAAGGCGCAGTCCACGTCCCGGACGCCCACCGCAAAAAGGCTGTTCACCAGCTCATTCCAGGCGCGGGCATTGATCCGTCGGGCCAAGGGATCAGCGCGCTGCTCCCGGTAGCCCACTACCACATCATAGTCGTGTGAAAAGGGGGACAAACGTGCCATATCTTCGATACGAAACTGCAAGTCAGCGTCGGTGAAGAAGACATACTCACCGCGCGCCGCCGCAAAGCCGGAGCGGAGAGCGGCACCATAGCCCAGGTTGCGGGTGTGCTGCACGAGGCGCACGCGACCATCCAGCCCCGACATCATCCGCACCATGCCGGCGGTGTCGTCAACGGAGCCATCGTCCACGACAATCACCTCTCCCCAGCCCCCCCGAGCCGCCAGCCACAGCAGAACCGCCTCAAGGGAACCTCGGATGTTGTCAGCCTCATTGTAGGCCGGCAAAACGACGGAAAGACCGCCAGACACCCCTACTTCTTCAGACGGACAATCATGCGGTACTGAGAGAAGCCGGCCTTACCAGCCACCTGCACCACCGTCGCCATCAGCTCGTACGGGGTGTTCTCGTCCGCAACAACCATGACCGTGTAGTCAAAGGGAGTACCTCCCTTCTCCGCGATTTTCTCCGCGATCCGGCGCCGCATCTCCAGCGCTTCAAACAAAGGCTGCGTGGCCTTTGTGGGATCCGACCCTACAATCTTCCAGTTCTCCACCTTCAACGTCGATTTCTGCTCAACCAGAATGTCGGTTTTGGAGATGAAGACACTGATCGTCGGCTGGATGTTGGCTTCTGCCGCGCTCTTCGGCGGCATCATGATCTCGTTGACCTGGATGTTGTCCGGCGCAGAAGCGTACTGCTTGATCAAAAAGACCAGGATGATGGTAAACATATCCATCATTGCAGTAAGGTTCAGACCCTCGATCGCCTCGTGGTGGACCTTGCGCTTCTTGCGGACGATGAGGATCTCATCGTCTTCCGACCACTCCCGCTCTTCTTGAGCGTCGCTGCTCATGGCTACCTCGCCTGACCGAAGGTGATGCCCGCAAAGAGAGGACCCTGGCTATCAGCACGGATACCGTCCATCACCTGCATGACCACTTTGTAAGGGATCTGCTTGTCCGCCGCAAGGATGACGTTCTCCTCCAGCTCGAAACTGTTCCGGTACTCGCGCAGCTTTTGCTGCATGGCGCCAACCGGGTACTCTTCGCCGACCTTGTCCTGCTGCCACGCGGGAACCACCGTGGCGTCACTGGAGAGCACGGCAATGCCCTGGTTGATGACGGCGATGGTGAGGGTCAGCTTCGGCTTTTTATCGTCGCAACCCTCCCCCTGGCAGGGCCCGCCACCGCCGGGAGCGAGCACGGGCGTCTCGCGCATCTCCACGATGTACGCGGTGATGGTGATCAGGAACATGATGAGGTTCACCATGATGTCCAGATAGGGCACCAGGTTCAGCTCTTCTTGACCGCCGCCTCCGCCGGCCATGGTCAGCGCGCTCCGGGCGTAGAGGAGGGAGGAGCGGCCGCATCCGCAGCACTACGATTCCCCTTGCGCCACTGAGCGTGCAGGTTCACAAAGTGGAAGAGCGAGTGTTCCATCGCTTCTACCGTCTTGACAGCCTGGTTGTTCAGGAAGAGGTGCGCGGTGATGCAGAACACCGCGATCATCAGACCGAAGGCGGTGTTGTTCATGGCTTCCGCGATCTTGGCAGAAAGTACCGAGGCGCGGTCAGCAGCACCGACGGCAGACACCGCCTTGAAGGCACCAATCAGACCCAGAATGGTTCCGATCAGCCCGATCAGGGTGGCGATGTTCGCGATGGACCAGAGCCAGCTCACCCGCTTCATCACCAGGGGCCGCACGTCCAACATGGCCTCTTCCACCGCCAGCATCGGGCTCTCGTAGCCGTTGCGGAAGAGCTTCATAAGGTTCCGGGTGGCGCGGGAAAGCGCGTCGTTCGCGTCCTTCACCGCTTTAGCAGCCGCTTCCAGGTTCCCGGCCTGGAGGTAGCGATCCACCTGCTGAGTCGTGGCCTTCTCGTTGCTGCGGTAGACCAGGAAGAGGAAGTAGGTACGCTCCCCTACCACCGCAAAAGAGAAGACGACGAACACCAGGTTCAATAACATGAACGGGCCGCCTTCTTTGAAGAACTCAATCAATCCATGCATGTAGGCTCCATCCCTCGTTGCATATCGAACCGGTCAGGTCACAAGAAAAGTCGCGGAGTAGGATTCTCGCCGAAGCCAACCATCTCAGAAGACGGCAGTCCGGTGAAGCGCGTTGAGTGTATCACGTCAAAGCGCCGTGAACCCCTCCCGCACTACTCTGCGACCATCGAGCAATCAAAAGAACGCTTTCCAGACTAACTTCTTCGCCTTCATTTCCGCTGTCAACAGAGTGCAAGCGGATTCGGAGGACGCTCCCAGACGGTGCGCGCCGACTAGGGAAGGAAGAAGGGAGCAAGCACCAGCGACACGGTCGCCAGGAGCTTGATGAGCACGTGGATGGACGGGCCCGCCGTATCCTTGAAGGGATCGCCAACGGTGTCGCCCACCACGGCCGCCTTGTGAGGATCGGTGCGCTTGCCACCCGTCATCTCAATGTACTTCTTCGCGTTGTCCCAGGCGCCACCCGCGTTGTTCAGGAAGAGCGCCATCAGAATGCCCACGATGGTGCCCACAATCAACATGCCGGCGACCACCTCGTGGCCGTGGCCGGTAGGCTGGAAGGCCAGACCGAGCACGATGGGAGTTCCAACCACCAACACGCCGGGGAGCGCCATCTCAGAGAGCGCTGCCTTGGTCACGATGTCCACGCAGTCCGAGTAAGAGGGCTTTTCAGTCCCCAGCAGAATGCCCGGCTTCTCCCGGAACTGACGGCGAACTTCTTCAATGACCGACTGCGCCGCACGGGACACTGCACGCAGTGCCAGCGAGGCGAACACGAACACCAGGCAGCCGCCCACGAGTGCACCCACGAAGACCATGGGGTTGGCGAGGTCGACTTCCTTCAGCGGGGTGCCGTAGTGGTTCACCTCGTCGATGTAGGCAGAGAAGAGCAGGAAGGCCGCCAGAGAGGCCGAGCCGATCGCGTAGCCCTTGGTCACCGCCTTGGTGGTGTTGCCCACGGAGTCCAGCAGGTCCGTGCGCTCACGGACGGTCTTGTCCTGGCCAGACATCTCGGCGATACCACCGGCATTGTCGGTGATGGGGCCGAAGTTATCCATGGCCAGGATGTAGCCGGCGGTGGAGAGCATGCCCATGGTGGCAACCGCAGTCCCGAAGAGACCGCCGCCAACGGTACCGCCCAGGGCGAGATCGCCCAGGAAGTAGGAGCTCAGGATTGCTGCGCCAATCACGATCACCGCCGAACCGGTGGACTCCATGCCCACGGCCAGACCGTTGATCACGTTGGTCGCCGGACCGGAAGCCGATGCGTCCACGATGGACTTGACCGGGCGGTAACGGTACTCGGTATAGTACTGGGTGATCCACACGAAGGCAAAGGAGGTAACCAAGCCAATCATGCCGCAGAGCGAGAAGTACAGAGCGGAGTTGGGATGGTTGGCATCATTCAGGAGCCAGTAGCAGGACACCACGGTACCGACGCCGGCCACCGCCATGGTCACGTACAGACCCATGTTGAGCGCGTCCATGGGATTCGCACCCTCTTTGGTGCGCACGGCCAGAACGCCCAGGAAGGAGCCCACCAGACCGAAGGAGGCCACCACCATCGGGAAGAGGACCACCCCTTCCAGACCGGAGGTGAAGTTCACCGCCGCCGCCGAAGCGAGGGTAGCCGCCAGGATCATCGCACCGATGTTTTCAGCAGCGATCGACTCGAAGATGTCCGCGCCGCGACCTGCACAGTCACCGACGTTGTCACCGACGAGGTCGGCGATGACGGCGGGGTTCCGGGGGTCATCTTCGGGGATACCGGCTTCCACCTTGCCAACCAGGTCCGCACCCACATCGGCGGCCTTGGTGTAGATACCACCACCAAGCTGCGCGAAGAGGGCGACGAAGGATGCGCCGAAGGCGAAGCCCACCAGGGCCAGCGGCACCTTGTTGAGCTCAACCCCGAGTGCCTGCAGGCCCAGGGTCAGCCCCAGCACGCCGAGCAGGTTCACCCCGATAACCACAAATCCCGCCACTGAGCCGCCGCGAAGCGCTGCCTGGAGGGCGTGGTTCAGACTGGTCACGGCGCCCGTCGCGGTGCGGATGTTTGCGCGCACCGCAACGGTCATGCCCACGTAGCCGGCAAGGCCCGAACAAACGGCGCCCAGAATAAAGGACACCACCGTGTAGGTGGCCAGCATCATCGGCTCAGCGGGGTCCACCGCGCTCTTCTGCCGAATGAAGGCGTAGAGTACGAACAGCAACACCGACGTCACCACCGCCAGAATCCCGATGGTCCGGTTCTGTCGGGAAAGGTAGGCTTCTGCCCCTTCCCGAATCGCACTGGCGACAAACTGCATTTGACCGTCTTTCTCGACCGGCTGGGCCATAAGCCAGCGATAGAGACCGAAGGCCGCCACCAGGGAGGCGATGCTTGTGACAAAGATGAGGATAGCTGGAACGGGGACCACTTCTACTCCGCAGATCCGCAGGGGAGAGTTCACCCCCACCGAGGCGGGGATGCTGGTCGCGGGATGCACGACCGGCCGCGCCGCCTAACCCGTTCGGACCCAAGAGCAAGCAAAAGCCCCAAGCTTGAGCGGGGACCCGGGCTCAGGCCGGGTCGCGAATCTCACCCACCAGATCGTAGGCGGCTGCCTTGAGGATCTTGACCATCCGAATATCCCCTGCTTTGAGGTTGGGCGGGGGGGACTGGATGTACACCTGACCGTCCACATCCGGAGCTTGCGATGCCATACGGCCGCGAAGAATAAACTCGCTCTCCGCAGACAGGCCATCGATCAACACCGGCACCGTCTTCCCGATGATCGCTTTGTGCTTTTCGCGGCTGATCTTCTTCTGGAGGTTCATGATCTGCCGCTGGCGATCCTTCTTGATCTTCTCGGCAACCTGCCCCTCGAGGGTGGCGGCGGGCGTGCCGTCCTCGGGGAAGTAGGTGAAAACGCCGAGGCGATCAAAACGCTGGGCGCCGACGAAGTCCATCAGCTCGGAGAAGTCCTGGTCCGTCTCTCCCGGAAAGCCCACAATAAAAGTGGTGCGAACCGATACGTCAGGTACAAAGGAGCGGATACGCGACAGGATCTTCTCCTGGCCGTCGCGGGTGACTCCCCGCCGCATAGCCTTCAGCATGTTGCTGCTGGCGTGTTGCAGAGGAATATCCAGGTACCTACACACCTTCTCCTCTTCTGCCATCGCCCGAAGCAGCTCCTCGGGCACACCGTGCGGGTAGAGGTAGTGCACGCGCACCCAGCGGATCGACGGGATGCGGGCCAGCGCACGCACCAGCGTGCCGATGTTGGAGCCATCGCCCAGGTCGCGACCATAGGCGGTTGAGTCCTGGGAAACCAGGGTCAGCTCCACCACACCCTGCTCGGCGAGCCGGGTGGCCACCGCCACCAGCGACGACACCGTGCGGGAACGCATCTTGCCACGAAGCTGGGGAATGATGCAGAACGCGCAACGATGATCGCAGCCTTCCGAGATCTTCAGGTAGGCCGAATGGGCCGCCCAGGAGTTGATGCGAGGGGCCATCTCATCGTGGATGTAGAGCGGAGTATCCACATAGGAGCGTTGAAGCTCATCTTCCCGGCGAGAGAGCAACTCATCGATACGATGATACTCGCCCGTCCCCAAGAAGTGATCCACTTCGGGCAGCTCGGTTTCCAGATCTTTGCCGTAGCGCTGCACCATACAGCCGGTGACGATCAGCTTTTGGCAGGATCCCTGCTGCTTGAACTTGGCCATCTCCAGCACCGTGTCCACCGATTCTTCGGTGGCGGGCCGGATAAACGAACAGGTATTGACGACGATAACGTCGGCCGCCGCGGGGTCGTCAACCAGCTCAAAGGGGCCGGACTGGAGCTTCCCCACCATAACCTCGGAGTCAACCCGATTTTTGGGACATCCGAGGCTGATCAAATGTACGCGCTGCATCCTAACCTGCCTTGATGACCTGTACGCCCGGTGGGGGAACAAACTCGAACTCTGCGTCGGAAACTTCGGTATCGATACGCACCAGGGTGAAGTGCATTTCGGTCACCGAACCCATGGCGTCGGTCAGGATCAAATCCTGGAGCACACTCTTCTGCTTGGTGACGGTCAGGTCCAGCGTCTGAAACGCCCCCTGCTGCCGTGGCACCAGCCGAAGCGTGTGGGTGAGCTTGGGCGGCTTCTCCTCGGGCAGCAGTGTGGTGGAAAAGAGCTCGTCCAGCTTGCTCAAATCGTCAAGAAGGACGCCCAAGCCACCGCCGCCACCGAGATCCTGCTGCTCGATCACCTGCTTCTGCACCGGATCGTAGATCCACAGGGTCTTCCCGTTGGACATAAAGGTCCGCGGGCTCGGCGTAAGGACTTCAATCTTCATTTTTTTGGGGCGCTTGAGCACAAGACGTCCCCGCTGCCGATCCTGCTGCTTGGTCACAGGGTCGGTCACCACCTGCGTGAAATCCGCCCGGATCGTGTTCACGGTCCGGTAGGTGTCCTTCACGGCGGTCACCACCTCCGTGACGGTAGGATTTTCGGGGCCCGCATAGACCAGCGGAACCACAGTGAAGAGCCCGAACAGACCAGTAAGCAGAGCGCGCCGCACTCCCACGGTGCCTCCCAGAAGAACGGCCCGACTATAGCGTCGGGCGGCCATCGGCAAGCGCCGCGGCACAGATCAGACCCCCCGGCCGGGCTTTCCTTCCCTCTCTGTGGGCCTCAATTCTTTCCGAGGAGCACTTCGCGCGGCCGCGCACCGTCCGCGGGACCGACCACACCTTCTCGCTCCAGGATCTCCATGATCCGGGCTGCACGGTTGTAGCCGATCTTCAGGCGACGCTGAATCATGGAGGTACTGATCCGGCCGAGCTCGATGGCCACACTCACCGCGTGGTCATAGTTCTCGTCCATCTCCTCTTCCAGGTTCTCCTCCCCTTCTCCGTCGCTCTCCTCAATGGTGAGCTTGGGGGCGTACTCGGGTGTCCCCTGAGAGCGCACAAAATCCGCCACCCGACGCACTTCCTCATCGGTCAGCAACGGGCCGTGAACGCGGATCAGACCCGACGTGCCGGGGGGGAGAAAGAGCAGGTCGCCCTTGCCCAAAAGGGTCTCGGCACCGTTCTGGTCGAGAATGGTGCGTCCATCGGTCTTGGAGCGTACCTGATAGGCCAGTCGCGACGGCATATTGGCTTTGATCAGACCGGTGATAACATCCACAGAGGGACGTTGGGTCGCTACAATCAGGTGAATACCCGCTGCACGCGCTTTTTGTGCAAGACGAACGATAGACTCTTCCACGTCCTTGGCCGCCACCATCATCAGGTCTGCCAACTCATCGATCACGATCACGATGTAGGGCAGCTTCCGGGGCAACGCCCCCTCTTCCAGCCCGAACCTCTTGGCTTTTTCGGGCGTCCAATCTTCCATTTCCTTAGTGGCGCGACCGTTGTAGCCCTCGATGTTGCGGGTCTGCCACCGAGCCAACATCCGGTAGCGCTCGTCCATCTCCACACAGGCCCACTTGAGCACGGCCGAGGCCAGCTTGGCCTCGGTAACAACCGGGTGAAGAAGGTGCGGTATTTCCTGATAGAGCTCGAACTCCAGCATCTTCGGATCGACCAGGATCAGACGCAGCTCCTCCGGCGGTTTGGTGAAGAGGAGGCTACAGAGCATGGCGTTGATACCCACACTCTTGCCAGAGCCGGTGGTGCCGCCGACCAGCAAGTGCGGCATTTTGGCCAGGTCGGTGACGAAGGGGCGCCCCTCCGTGTCCTTCCCGAGAATCATCGGCAGAGCATGTCCACTTTCACGGAACTCGCGCGAGGCGAACACGTCGCGGGCCCAGACAATCTGGCGGCTGCGGTTGGGGATCTCCACCCCCACCACCCCGCGACCGGGAATCGGAGCCACGATGCGTACACTCACCGCTTCCAATGCCATCTTCAGGTCATCCGACAGCGACGAGATCTTCGAGAGTTTGACGCCCGGCGCGGGCTCATATTCAAAGACGGTGATCACCGGCCCGGGACGGATGGCCACCACGCGTCCCTCCACACCGTAGGTACGTAGCTTGGCCGTCAGTTTTCGGGCCATGTCCTGCAGTGCCAGGTCGTCGTGTCCGCCGATGATAGCCGGGTGATCGTCCAGCAGTCCCAGGGGCGGCAGCTCAAAATGGTCTGCCCGGCGCAGGGCGCGGCCGTCGTCATTGGAGCCTCCACTCTGGAGGTTTCCGGGCAGGATCTGCGCTTTTTTGCCACGCGGAGGGGCGCGAAGCGCGGGCTCCTCCTCGGGCATCAGGATGGCACGCGGGGGCTCGAAGGCGGGCAGCGGATCGGGAAGGTCTTCTTCTGGATTGTCCCACACCGAAAGGTCAGGCCGGGGCGCGGGATCGGCGACATGCGCGTCGTGATGTACTGGCCGCTCTGCCTGACGGACAGATGCGTCCATGGACCGAACAGCAGGCGTTTCGGCGGGGCGGCTCGGTTCGGGTGGGTGCGGGCGCTCGGGCGCCACCCGGACGGAGACGGGTGGTGCCACCACAGCAGGCAACGGCACCACCGGCGGCAGTGCCTCAGGCGCAGGTGGACGCTCGCGATGGACGGCAGGCACCGACGGTGGATCGTGGTGAACCGAGGGCGGAAGCTCGATCAGTGCGGGCTGCTCGATTCGGAAGGCCTCCGGCACGGAGGGACGAGCGGGCGGGGGAACCGGTGCCACAGGGGCCCGTGGGGACTGCTGCTGTGCCTTCAACACGCGACGGGGCAGGAGGCCCAAGCCGACGGCGCTGGCGCGCTCCTCTTCGGGATCCGGCATCCAGCGACGCTCCGGCTCGGCGGCCGGCGTAGCCTCCGGGATCAGGTCGATGGGTCGCTGAGCGCGCAGCTCGGCACGCAGCTCCTCCCGGCTTTTGCGCAACCCGCCCTCCATTCCAAAGGCAGGGGGAATCGGGCGGGGGACACCGTCCTGGCTGGGAGGGGCGGCCATCGAGGTGGGCTCCCACTCCACTTCCACCAGAGCACGACCCGCCACTTCAGTGACTTCATCGCGCATTTTTGGCGAAGGCGGAGCCGGCGGTGCAGCGCGGGCCGACCACACGCCGGAGAGCGCCATCGGCAACACCGTGGGTTCGGCGACAAGCTCCGGCTCCACCTCTTCGGGCGGCAACTCCTCAGGTAGCTCCTTCTCTTCCTGGTATTCCTCTTCCTCTTCCTCCTCCTCCTGGACGGCAGCCTGCCGACGCAGCTCCAGGTGCTGTTTGATGGCCAAGGCCCCCTGCGCGCCCGCAGCGGCCGTGGCCTTGACCGCCCCAACGCCCACTTCTCCCAGCTTGCGGGCCACTTTGGGCGTTCCGGTCTCCAGCCCCTCCAAAAGGCGCGCCGCAAATGGCTGCCAATTGATCCGGAAGAGCGCCGTTGCGACGGCCACCAGGCCCGCCCCAACCGTCAGTCCAGCTCCCACCTTCCCCACCGAACTCTTCAGGAGCTGAGCCACCAATACCCCCACCACTCCGCCGGGCGGGAAGTCGCGACCGGCGGCA